>JAAYOV010000092.1 GCA_012520095.1 Tissierellia bacterium
AAGGGCTGATGCAGATTCCGGAGTCCTATTTCAACGGTCATCCAACGAAACGTCATCCGGGAAATGTCAATATGTGCTTTAAGTATATTGAAGGCGAGAGTATGCTTCTGCTGTTGGATGCAGTGGGAATTAGCGCCTCCAGCGGATCGGCATGTACTTCCGGCTCGCTTGATCCGTCGCATGTGCTCATGGGAATCGGGCTTTCTCATGAGATTGCACACGGATCTCTGCGTTTGACATTGGGTGACTTTACCACAGAAGAAGATGTTGACTATGTTGTGGAACATCTCCCGAAAATTATTGAGCGGCTGCGCGAAATGTCTCCGCTGACGCCACAGGAGTGAAGCTATGATTTACAATAAAAAGGTGATGGATCACTTTATGAATCCGAGAAATGTCGGAGAAATTGAAAACGCGGACGGAGTCGGTGAGGTAGGAAACATCCGATGCGGCGACATCATGCGCATTTCGATCCGAGTGCGGGATAATGTCATTGAAGATATCAAATTTAAGACTTTCGGCTGCGGTTCGGCCGTTGCCTCAAGCTCAATTGCTACCGAAATGATCAAGGGAAAGACGGTCGAAGAAGCTCTTCAGGTGACAAATAAAGACGTCTTGGAAGAACTTGGAGGTCTTCCTGCGGTTAAAGTGCATTGCTCCGTTCTTGCCGAGCAGGCCCTAAAGGCGGCAGTGCTCGATTATGCCAATAAAAACGGCAAGTATTATAAAGAGCTGGAAGGCTTTTCTCCGGATGAGGAACATCCCCACGATGAGGAAGAATGTGACTAAACGAGTTCTCGTCGGTCTTTCCGGCGGCGTAGACAGCGCCGCCTCCGTTTTATTGTTGCAAAAAGAAGGCTACTATGTAGAGGGAGCCTTTCTTCATCTTCTCGATGATAAAAGCCAGATGCTAGAGGCGGAGGAAATGGCTGAGCGCCTCCGAATTCCGCTTCATATACTCGATCTGAGAGAGTACTTTGAAGACGAAATAATCAGCTATTTTATCGACAGCTTTCAAAAAGGAGAGACGCCCAATCCCTGTATTGTCTGCAATCAACAGATCAAATTTGGAAAAATGCTCGATTATGCTTTGAAGAATGGATTTGATTCGATTGCGACAGGACACTATGCAAGAATAGTTCACACAGATAATGGCAGCCTGATTTATAAAGCACGCAACAAAGAGAAAGATCAGAGCTATCTGCTCTACACTCTTCGTGCGCATCAGAGGAAGCACATTTTGTTTCCGCTTGGCGAGATTGAGAATAAAGATATTCTCCGGCGCATTTTGAAAGATAATGGGATTTCTATTTATTCTAAGAGGGAGTCGCAGGATATCTGCTTCATTCAAGGCGATTACAGGGAGTTTTTAAACAAGAGAGGCTGTCGAGCGAAAAAAGGACTATTTGTCGACGAAGATGGCAAGGCACTGGGTAAGCACAGAGGAATTGCCTACTACACGGTCGGGCAAAGACGAGGGCTGGGCATTTCGGCGTCGACACCTCTGTTTGTCAAAGAGATCCAATCGAAGACAGGAAATATCGTCCTGAGCCGCGCCGCTTCATTGATGCGCTCGGTCATCTATGCCGACAATGTCCATTTTTTTGAAGATGTTCCCGGGGAAAAGGTCGAAGCAAAGATTCGATACTCCGCTGCTGTTGCCCCCTGTTTCCTTTCTTTTGAGAGAGAGAAACTTCGCATCGAATTTATTAGCCCTGTTCGAGCTCCGGCTCCCGGACAAAGCGTCGTCTTTTATAATGAAGATCGTCTTTTAGGTGGAGGAATTATCCTCAAGCTGTGATATAATGTTTTTGTGTTGTTCGGAAAGAAGTCTGGAATGATAGCGAGGGAGGGCGGTGGAAGCTCCCGGTCCAGACAAGCCAATCCAATATAAGAACATCAGGGACGGCTCCCTTATCAGTCAAACCTCGAGAGATCCGGCACGGATAAACAGGGTGGTACCGCGCATGGATTGCGTCCCTGACAGAGGTCTTTTTTTTTGGAGGAAATGATGAAAGTAAGAAGTGTAGATGAATTGAGACGGTTGTTTCTTGAGTTCTTTGCTACGAAGCAGCATCTGGTTGAGGAGAGTTTCAGTTTGATTCCGGAGGATGATCCGAGCATTCTTCTTATCGGAGCGGGAATGGCTCCGCTTAAAAAGTATTTTACAGGAGCACTGACACCTCCGTCTTTACGGATGGCGACGTGTCAAAAATGTGTTCGCGTGGGGGATCTGGAAGAAGTGGGGAAGACGGCGCGTCATCTGACCTTTTTTGAGATGCTTGGAAACTTCTCTTTTGGAGATTATTTCAAAAGCGAAAGTCTCGCATGGGGAATGGAGTTTTTGACAGAGTGGCTGGGGATCGATCGAGATCGCTTGTGGCCGACAGTCTTTGAGGAGGATGACGAGGCCTTTGCGATATGGAGAGACGAGCTGGGCTATCCTGAAGAAAAAATAACCCGTTTGGGAAGGGAAGATAATTTCTGGGAAATCGGACTGGGACCCTGTGGGCCCTGTTCAGAGATCTATTATGACAGAGGTGAAGAGTATCAATCGGGCGATCATGAACACCGCCCCGGATGTGATTGCGACCGCTTCATGGAAGTGTGGAATCATGTCTTCACTCAGTTTGATAAGCTCGAAGACGGAAGTTATGCCCTTCTTGAAAAGAAAAATATCGATACGGGTATGGGTCTGGAGCGCCTTGCCATGGTCATTCAGGGAGCTGACAATGTCTTTGAGATCGACACGTCCCGCTCCATCATCGAAAAAGTGGAAGAGGTGACAGGTCATATTTATAAAGATAATTCGTCACAGGACGAGGCGTTTCGCGTGCTTTGCGACCATGTGCGCTCTGTCGTCTTCCTTATATCAGACGGAGTGGTCGTCTCCAACGAAGGCAGAGGATATGTCCTGCGAAAACTTCTACGAAGGGCCGTCTTGCAACTCATCAAGCTGCATGTCGATGCACCGAGTCTCTTAGGTATTGCCGAGCGCGTCATCGAGGTGTATGAAGGAGCGTATCCGTTGTTGACAGATAGACGGACGACGATTCTCAAGACGATAGAAGTAGAAGAAAACAAGTTTCTGCTGACGATTGAGCGTGGAATCCATATGATCGGAGAGTTCCTTCGAGGCGATGAAGAAGTAATGAGCGGCGAAGAGGCGTTTAAACTCTATGACACCTATGGATTTCCCCTTAGTCTGACAGAAGAAATCCTTGAAGACGAAGGCAGAAAAGTCGATCATGAAGGCTTCGAGCAGGCCATGGAAAAACAGCGCAGACTCTCGCGCATGCAAGTGGATGATGAAGCCGGCTGGCAGGGAGAGCTGGAGACGTACCTTGCCGGTATTGATAAGACGGATTTTATCGGCTACGAGACGCTCTCGAACGAAGCTGAGGTTATGGAGATCATCGTGGCGGGAAAACGAGTCGATGAGGCAAGTGAGGGCGAGCGTGTTGAGATGATCCTCGATCGAACGCCTTTTTATGCGACGGGGGGAGGACAGCAGAGCGACATAGGCTCCTTGGATTCTGAGGGTCTGCAAGTGTCCATTTCAGGTGTTGAAAAGATGAATCACCTCTATATTCATCGAGGAATCGTTGAGGAGGGGATTCTAAAAAGAGGAAGCAAGATCACTGCAAGCGTCGATGAGGAGAATCGCTTGGCAACGGCCAGACACCACTCCGCGACACATCTATTGCATAAGGCACTACAGAATATCTTAGGGGAAGAGGCGGCACAGGCAGGCTCTTTTGTAGATGCCAAAAGGTTGCGCTTTGACTTTTCTTATTTCCATTCACTGAGCGCCTCACAGCTTGAACAGATTGAATCTCTGGTCAATGACGCTATTTATCGCTCGTATCCGGTAAGGAAGCAGAGGATGGCCTTGGAAGAGGCAAAAGAGAAAGGTGCAGTGGCTCTTTTTACAGAAAAGTATGACGCAGAAGTTCGCGTAGTGGGGATGGGCGATTCTCTGGAGCTTTGTGGAGGAACCCATGTTGATAATACTTCACAGATCGGCCTGTGCATCATCATCAGCGAAAGGGGCATTGCCTCGGGCATCAGGCGAATTGAAGCCGTCTGCGGAAAAGAAGCCATCAATTATCTACGGGAGAGGAACAACAAGGTGCTTCGCCTGGCTTCCCTTCTTCGAAGCGAACCCGACGATGTCGTGGAAAGGGTCGAAAGACTTCGAGATGATCTGCGCGAGGCGCGCAGACAAAATAGCGAGTTGACGCGAAAGCTCACCGAAAATGCGCAGCAACAGATCCCTGAGCCTCTTCGAAGAGGAAAAGTCCATGTCTATGCCATGCATCAAAAAAAATGGGAAAAGGAGAGCATGAAGGCGCTCGCTGATTCCCTGACGGCTAAGGATCCTTATGCCTTTGTGATTTTCATCACCTCCGATGAAGAAAAAGTGTTTCTTGTCAGCGCAAGTGGTGATAAAGCACAGTCAGAAGGGTATAAATCAGGTAAAGTGGTATCCGCCATTGCGAAAAAGCTGGGAGGCGGTGGAGGAGGACGCGACTCTTTTGCCACAGCAGGAGGAAAGAATCCTTCCGCTATAGAGGAAACTCTGCGTCAGCTCGAGGAATTTTTGCCTCAACTTTCCTAGGAGGAAATTATGGAAGAAACAGTAACCTTTAAAGCAAATATGCTCAGGGATAAGGAGATTCAAGAGATTGTTCTCAATGTATATGCTGCGCTGGAAGAAAAAGGGTATAATCCCGTCAATCAATTGGTCGGATATTTTATTTCGGGAGATCCCACTTACATCACTTCACACAAAGATGCTCGCACTCTGATAAAGCAGATTGACAGAGATGAAATTTTAGAGTGCCTGCTTACCAGCTATATCTCCCTCCATCGAGAAGGATGAATCCATCCCGGCTCTGCATGGGAACTTTGACGCTGAGTCCGCTTCAAAAGGATGTCCCTGCAGAAGAAGCTGCTTTGCTGATGGAATATGCGTTCCGATCCGGGATTACTTTTTTTGATACGGCAGAGCTCTATGCAAACTATTCATTCTTTAAGGAATTATGGAAACTGGGTGTGCCTCGTGGAGATATTGTTGTCTCCACGAAGTGTTATGCCTATTCACGCGAGACGGCGGAGCGCTCGCTGGATAAGGCGCTCAGAGAGATGAACACCGATTATATAGATATATTTCTCCTCCATGAGCAGGAGTCCGTCCATACACTTCGTGGCCACGCTGAAGCGATTGATACATTTTGGAAATACAAAGAGCAGGGAGTCATCGGCTCGATCGGAATAAGTACACATTATGTTGCGGGAGTCAAAGCTGCCTGCAATGACGAGAGGCTTCACGTCATACACCCGATTATCAATGTTGCCGGCATAGGTATCGTCGACGGAACGACTTCCGATATGATCGCAGCTATGGAAGAGGCGAAGAAGAAGGGCAAGTTTCTCTTTGCTATGAAGGCGCTTGGCGGTGGACACCTTCTAAAGAGATATCGGGAAGCTCTTGAATTTATCCTGAGTCTTCGATGTGTCGATGCTTTGGCGGTGGGAATGGCTTCAAAGAGTGAAATTGATGCCAATGTCCAGGCGGTTCTGCATAATCGTCTTCCTACAAAAGCAGTGGAAAGCCGAAAGAGGATATTTATCGAACCCTATTGTGTCGGATGTGGAAAATGCGTACGTCGGTGCCAACATGGAGCGCTGTCATTGCAGAATAACAAAGCTGTCGTCGACCATTCGCGATGTGTTTTGTGCAGCTACTGTGTCACAGCTTGCGCAGATTTCTATATTAAGGTAATATGATGAAAGTTCTGGCAATTGACTATGGCGATGTAAGAATAGGGCTTGCCATCAGCGATGAGAAGGGAATCTTTTCTTTTCCTAGAGGTATTTATATCAGCCGCGGAAAAAAGAAAGATTTAGACTATTTTTTGCAATTGTGTTTAGAGGAGGGGATCGAACGCATTGTCTTGAGCGCTCCCTATAATATGGACGGAACAAAGGGAGAGCGATTTGAAAAGACGATTTCCTTCAAAGCGGCGTTGGAAAAGAGGTTTGCCTATTCAAAGCGCCTAAACCGTGAAATTGATATTGTCCTGTGGGATGAAAGGCTCACCACACAGGAAGCGCTAGAAATCACCCGTGAGGGTGGCTTTTCACAGAAAAAAACAAAAAGGACACTGGATGCGTTGAGTGCGCAAATCCTTCTTCGAAGCTACTTGGAAAGTGTCCATAAGGAGAACAAAATGGAAGATGTAAAAGACCTGCTTACCGTCGTAGAAGATGACTATGACGAGGATATGGAATTGCAGGAAATCGAACTTGAAGATGAAGACGGCAATGTTTTGACATTTATCGTCGACGAGTGGTTCGAGTACAAAGACAGTGTTTACGCCGTTATGATTGATGAGGACGACGAAGCCGTCCTTTTCCGAGTTGAAGAGGACGATGAAGGAGAGCTCAGCTTTATCAATCCGGATGAAGATGAGTTTGCAGAAGTTGCCAAGTTCTACGAAGAAAATTGAGCAGCAATTAACAGATACTCTGCGACGCTTCGGATTAAAATGGACTCGGCCAAGACGTCTCGTCTTTGAGCTGTTGGTTCAAGCTGATCATCATCTCAGTGCTGAGGAGATCTATGAAGCTCTCGCAAAGATAGAACCATCTACAGCTATATCGACTGTATATCGAACGGTGAGGCTGTTAGAAGACCTGGGCTTCCTTGCGGGAGTAGACCTAGGTGATGGAATGCGGCGTTATGAATGGGTGCACTGCCGAACTCTCCATCACCATTTAGTGTGCACTGAATGTCTCGGCGTTGAGGAAGTCTCTGCAGAAGTCCTGCTGGAATTGAGAGAGATCATTTTTCAGGAGAGCGGGTTTTGTCTCGATGAGAGAGAAGTGACTTTTACAGGAATCTGCAACAAGTGTAGAAATAAGGAGTAATATGAGTCGAACTAGAACATCAAGACGCCGTCCGCCCCGAAAGCCGATGCGGATTATTCCGCTCGGAGGCTTGAAAGAAATCGGGAAAAACATGACGGTGTATGAATATAATGAAGAAATTATTTTGGTCGATGCAGGAAGTGAGTTTCCGGATGATGAGCTTCTGGGAGTCGACGTCGTCATACCTGACACAGCGTATTTAGAAGAAAATGCACATAAAATCAAGGCGATTATTTACACGCATGGCCACGAAGATCATATCGGCGCCACGCCTTATATTCTTCGCAAGTTTCAAGTTCCCCTTTATGGAACGCCTTTTACCCTCGGGCTCATCGAGCGCCGATTGAAAGAGCACAATATCAAGGCGAAGATGATTACTAAAAAGGCAGGCGACGTCTTTACTGTCGGTGCCTTCACCATTGAATTTATTCATGTCAACCATTCGATTCCCGATGCCGTGGCCGTTTTGATTCGGACTGAGCAAGGAAGTGTCCTTCAGACGGGAGATTTCAAGGTCGATTTCAGTCCCGTCAACACGCCGATCATCGATTTGGCCAGGCTGGGGGCGATTGGAAATGAGGGGCTGGATTTACTTTTGAGTGATTCAACCAATGTCATGCATTCAGGATATACTCTTTCAGAGGGAAGCGTGGGTGCGACATTTAATGAATTGTTTCGCGGAAGCGACTCTCGCATCATTATCGCATCGTTTGCTTCGAATGTCTCAAGGATTCAGTTGGCGGCCAATGCGGCCAGACTCCATCAGAGAAAGGTAGCCTTTACCGGCCGAAGCATGAACAATGTCGTCAGAATCGCCATGGATTTGGGATATTTGAAGATTCCGCCGGAAGACATCATCGACATCAACGAGGTCAATCAGTATCCGGACAATGAAATCGTGATCATGACCACAGGCTCTCAAGGGGAGCCGATGAGCGCCCTCACTCGCATGGCGGACAATACACATGCGCAGGTTCAAATGAAATCGGGGGATATGGTCATTCTCTCGAGCTCGCCCATACCAGGAAATGAGAAAAGCGTCATCTCTGTCATCAACAAATTGTTTGAGTTGGGAGTGGAAGTAATTTATCATGAGCTTGCCGACGTACATGCAAGCGGTCATGCCAAGCGCGAAGAGCTGCGATTGATGCTGGCTCTGTTGAAACCGAGAAACTTTCTCCCTGTCCATGGTGAATATGCGATGCTCCGCCATCACGCGGATTTGGCCCTACAAATGGGCGTATCTCCAAAAAATGTATTCCTGATTGAAAACGGAGTTCCTCTTGAGATGATGGAGGGGAAAGTAGAAGTTGGAAAACCCGTTCCGTCGGGTCGTATCCTTATTGACGGTTCATTGATCGGAGATGTGGGGACGGCCGTTCTTCGCGACAGAAAACAACTCAGCGAGGATGGGCTTTTGATGCTCATTCTTCGAATGGACAAAGACAATCGACAGCTTCTAAAGGAGCCGGATATCATCTCACGTGGCTTTGTATATATGAAAGAGTCGACGGAGCTCATTGATGAGGCAAAAAATCTTATGACGAAGACCGTAACGGATATGAAGCCGGCTACAAAGAGCGACTGGTCTCAGATTAAACAGCAGACACGAAATCAACTCAGTCGTTTTTTCTATGAAAAGACAAAAAGAAGGCCGATGATTCTTGTATTTATTTTGGAGGTGTAAAATGAATCCATATGATAAGGCCAGGGAACTGGCAAAAGCCATTGAAGGAAGTGCTCAGTATAAGAACTTTCAGGAGGCTAAAGCCTTGATTGAGGAGAAGCCTTCTGCAAAGGCGATGGTGGAAGATTTCCAGAAAAAACAGCTCGAGCTTCAAAAGAGAGTTCTTGCAGGCGAAGAGATCGATGAAAAAGCACAAGAGAATTTGCAGGAATTGTATTCTGTACTTGCTCTCGATCCCGATGCTGCGAATTTTCTCAACACCGAATTTTCCCTCGGACAGATGATACAGGAGATTATGAACATCCTGACAGATGTTCTCGAGCGTTAGGAGAGATAATGAAAAAGATATCTTTTTTACTGGCGATCATTCTTCTGCTGACAGGCTGTACAATGGTGAAAGAGTCCATGCTTAAGCCGGTCGACGAGAGCGACACGACGCCGTATCATGTGACCGTAGATGAGGACATGAGTCTCTCCGAGTTAGGCGATTGGTTGAACGAAAACGAGTTGGTTGCCAGTAAACGCGCCTTCATCAACTATATGCTCGATGAAGAACTCGACGGATTTCTTCAGCCCGGAGACTACGTAATCACAAAGTCCATGAGTCTTCCTGAGATCGCCGCCCTTATTACAGAGCCTCCCAAGAGTGCCGAGACGATTTCTTTGACGATTCAAGAAGGGCGAGAAAACAGAGAAATAGCCGCAATATTTGAAGATGCTGGACTTTTCAGTGCAGAAGAGTTTTTACAGGCTCTGCGGGAAGTCAATTTTGATTACGATTTTTTAGAAGATGTTGACCAGCAGTACGGCTACGAGGGATATCTTTTTCCGGATACATATGAGTTTTATGTAGACACGACGCCTGAAGAAGTCATCAAGAAGATGCTCGACAACTTTGATCAACGCTTCACAAAGGAAATGCGCGATGACACTCGCGCTGCCGGAATGACGATCGACGATGTCGTGCGTCTGGCAAGCATCATTGAGCGCGAAGGAGCCGATTATTCTGAGTTTCCGATTATCTCCAGCGTGTTTCACAATCGTCTCGATATAGACATGAAACTTCAAAGCTGTGCGACCGTTCAATTTATCATTGAAGAGAGAAAGGTCAATCTTACATATGAGGAGATGGGGATCGATTCTCCATTCAACACCTATGTCATTACAGGCCTACCGCCCTCTGCGATTGCAAATCCCGGTCTTGCAGCCCTTGAAGCGGCGATTTATCCGGCAGATACGAATTATTTTTATTTCGTTGCCAAAGGAGACGGAGAGAACACTCATTACTTTGCTGAGACGTATGAAGAACATCAGCGAAATGTAGAAAAGAGCGGAGACTTATAAGTCTCCTTCTTTTTGAACGCATGGATTGTCTTCAAAAGGGTAAATTCTTTTGTTGAAACCATGCCCCTATGGTATGATAAATGAGAGATGTTTACCGGAGGTCATCATGGATCGATTGACGAGAGTGCGAAGAAAAATGAAGGAAACGTCTTTAGACGCTGCTCTATTTTACAAACCTGAGAATCTCTTTTATTTAAGCGGCTTTACCGGCTCGAGCGGATTCCTTCTCATTACTCCTTCTCAAAGTTATATTTTGACGGATTTCAGATATTTTTCACAGGTGAAAGAACAGTCGCCGGATTTTGAACTGGCGGCTCTGGATGATTCTCATACGCTGTATGATCTTATTTCCCGGTTGACCAAAGGGAGTTTAGGGATTGAAGAAGAGCATATGAGTGTTGAGTTCTATGAGAAGCTAAAAGCGGTTTTTCCCGGCGAGATGCTTCCCATGAAGCAATTTATTGAAGATCTTCGAATGATCAAAGATGAGAAAGAGCTCTTACTGATGCAAAGAGCACAAGATATCGCCGATGAAACGTATCTTGAGATCCTCGACATCGTCTCAGCCGGCATGACGGAGGAGGATCTTTCTCAGGAAATCTATCTGAGACTTCGAAAAAAAGGCGCGTCGGGAACGTCGTTTGAAACGATCGTCGCTTCCGGAGTACGCGGGGCGCTTCCTCACGGAATTGCCTCTGACAAGATCATGCAGCGAGGCGAACTCGTTACGATCGACTTTGGCTGTATCTATAAAGGATACTGCTCAGATATGACACGCACCTTTGCTTTGGGTAGAGCCGATGATCAGCAGCGTGAGATCTATGAGATCGTTTTAGAGGCTCAGCTTGCTGCGATGGATGTGATTAAGCCGGGAGTGTCTACGCAAGTTGTCGATAAGACGGCAAGAGACATTATCGCAGGGTATGGATATGCACAGAATTTCGGGCATGGATTGGGACATTCTCTGGGAATAGCCATCCATGAAAATCCGCGCTTTTCACCTATGTGTGACATTGCGCTGGAGCCGGGAATGGTCATGACCAACGAACCCGGGATATATATAGAGGACTTTGGCGGTGTCCGTATTGAAGATTCCCTTGTGGTTACTGAAGACGGACATCGTATTATGGCGCGTTCGCCAAAAGAATTGATTGAAGTATAGAAAAGGGGTTGTATGATTTCAGCAAATGATTTTCGAAAAGGTCTGACATTTGAGATTGACGGCGTTCCGTATGTGATTCTGGATTTTCAGCATGTCAAACCCGGCAAGGGAGCTGCTTTTGTTCGGACAAAATATAGGAATATTATTACCGGAGCGATTCGTGAAGAGGCGTTTAATCCGGGAGATCGATTCCACCCGGCGCATATTGAGCGCAAAAACATGCAGTATCTTTATAATGACGGAGAGTTTTATTACTTCATGGACAATGAGACGTATGAGCAGATACCGCTGACTTTTGAACAGGTGGAGGAGGCCATTAAGTATCTTCGGGAAAACGACTCGGTTGATATTCGCTTTTATAAAGGGCGAGTCATCGACGTGGAAGCGCCGAATTTTGTCGAACTTCTCATTGTTGAGGCAGAACCCGGTGTCCGAGGAGACACGGCCTCCAATATAACTAAGAAAGCCGTTTTAGAGACCGGAGCGGAAGTCAATGTTCCTCTGTTTATCAATGTAGGCGACACCATTAAAATCGATACGCGTACGGGAGAATATCTCTCGCGCAGCAATTAAGGAGATTCCAATGAGTTTGATTCGAGAAAAGTATAACTATCTGCAGGGTTTAGCGGAAGGATTAGAGATCGGTTCAACGAGTAAAGAGGGGAAACTCCTTATGGGGATTCTTGAGCTTCTCGATGAAATCACTCTGAACCTGGAAGAACTGGAGGAGTATGTCGAAGATATTGATGAGACCATCCTCGATTTGGATGAGGAAATAGCTGAGCTCCAAGATGAGGCGTTCGGAATGAACGACGATCTCTTCCACTCGTTTAATAATGGCTATGACTATGGTCTTGATGATGAAGATTATGTCGACGAAGAGATGTTGGACTATGATGAATTTGAAATCTATTGTCCAAGCTGCGGAGCTTTCATCCCTTACGAAGCGGAAGACGAAGTGATTGTCTGCCCTGAATGTGCTCAAGTGATTGAAATCCTCGAAGAAGACGAAGAAGACGAAGATGTCGAGGAGATTCAGGAAGACTGATTTCGCAATGAATGAAAGAGCAGATATGTTTTCTGTCTGCTCTTTTTTTGAGTCAAGCGGAGGGTTTTGCTATAATCGGTAAAAGGAGAATGTATGAATAACAAAATATATATCGAAGAGAGAGGGAATCTCAATATATCCGAGGAAGCCATCTCGACCATTGTCTCTCACACCGTCAAAGAAATTGAAGGAGTGGCGGGGCTTCAACATAATGCGTATTCGGAAATAGTCAGATTTTTAGGTCGAGCCGAACATGCCGATGCCATTAGGATGGAAAAAGGGCACGAAGGATTGATTCTGGATGTCTATCTTCGAGTCTGTTACGGATTTCGTGTACCGGACGTTGCGGTTAAAGTCCAAGAGTCTATTAAAGGGGCTCTTGAAACGATGCTTCAGGTCAGCGTGACAAGCATCAATGTCCACGTCGTTGGCATAGAGTACGCCCAGTGACGCGCACAGAGAATAGAGAAGCGCTCATGAAATGGTTCTATGAGTGCGATATGAAAGAGGAGCTCGATCAACTCTGCGAGATTCCTTTTATAGACAAGCTTCGCCGTCGCAAGGCGGAGCTTCAGTATGCACAAAATCTCACCTCTTCGTTTGTCGCTCAACGACAAATAATCGACGAAACAATCGAACAGAGCGCGACCGACTGGAGAATTGAGCGGATCGGAAAAGTGGAACTTGCGATTTTACGGGTCGCCGTGACGGAACTTCTATATTTAAAAGATATTCCGGTCGCCGTCACGATCACACAGGCTCTGGAACTCTCCAAAACGTACGCATCTGACGAATCTGCACCTTTCATAAACGGGATATTGGGGGCGGTTGCCGATGCAAATGAGTAGACTTTCTGTCAGCAAACTCAATCTTTTGATTTCTCAAGAGCTCTCCCTGAGCCCTTTTCTTCGTCGTGTCGAGGTAGAGGGAGAATTGGCTCGCTTTGTCCGACATGCGAGCGGACATCTTTACTTTACCCTTAAGGATGATTTTTCGAGCATCGATTGCACGATGTTTCGCTCGGATGCTGCCAAGCTTACGGCTCCGTTTGAAGAGGGAGATCGAGTGGCGCTGACAGGCAGAATATCCATCTATGAAAAGAATGCAAGGCTGCAGCTCTACGCTCGCACAATGACCCCTTTGGGTGAAGGAATCTATCTTAGACAGTTCGAACTCTTAAAAGAGAAGCTTGCAGCCGAAGGGCTCTTGGATCCTCTCCGAAAGAGATCTCTCCATCCTTTTCCCCAGCGCATAGCTCTGCTCACCTCGCAGACAGGTGCGGCAAAAATTGATTTTATTAAGGTGCTGCGCGCAAGAAACCCATTGGTTGAGGTGCAGCTTTATCCGATTCCTCTTCAGGGGGACGGAACCGCCGAGGCGATCACAGGCGTGCTCCAATCGATTGAAGAGATGCCCTTTGACCTCGTCGTCATTACGAGAGGCGGAGGAAGCTATGAGGATCTTCGGGAGTTTAACGATGAGGGGCTTGCAAGGGTCATTGCACAATATCCGATTCCTACTCTCTGCGCCATCGGCCACGAAATAGATTTTACGATTGCAGAACTTGTCGCTGATGTTCGAGGCGCAACACCCACAGAAGCCGCACAGCTGTCTTGCGCAGACGTGTATTCATATCTTGAACAGAGCAGATCCTCGATCACTTCGCTCCTTAAGCGAACACAGGACCGTCTGCTCCATATGCAAGAGAAGTTGAGATTTGAAGTGTTGGATAATTTGCGGTTCTCTTTTTTACGACAGAGTGCCCAGGTGAGCCGAAGAGCTGAAGAATTGATTCAAGGAGGAAGGAGTTCCCTTCAATATCAGCTTCATACTCACTCAAAGATGCTTGAACAAACGGCCTCTCATTTGGAGAGCTTAAATCCACTTCGCATTTTGTCCAGAGGTTATTCACTCGTCCATTACGACGGACATGTCCTCACCGACCTGAAGCGTCTTCACATTGGAGATACGATAGAAAATATCACTGCCGAGGGACGCATTATCTCACAGATAGAGGAGATCGAGTATGAACTACAATGAAAAACTGAAGCGACTTGAAGACATCCGTCTCCAGCTTGAAGCCGGAGGAGATTTGGAAGACTCGATTCTTCTTTATGAAGAGAGTCTAAAACTATACCGAGAGCTTCGTGTTGAGCTCAAAAAGATGGAAGATCGGTTTGAAGAACTCAGCCGTTCCTTAGAGGAAGAAGATGTTACGTAAGCTGGAAGACACATTAGAAGACATCCTTCGTGAACGCATGATGCAGCGCGCAGAGCTTCATGACGCGATGAAATATACTCTGATGGCCGGTGGCAAACGCCTGCGGCCGATGTTGTATTTAAATCATATCAGCGAGGAGATGACTCCCGCTTTCGAAGACTTTCGCTTTGCCGCCGCGATTGAGATGATCCACACCTATTCTCTGATTCACGATGATTTGCCGGCTATGGACAATGACGACATGCGAAGGGGAATTCCCAGTAATCATCGAGTGCATGGTGAAGCGATGGCGATTCTTGCAGGTGATGCCTTTTTGAGCGAAGCATTCACCACAGTACTGTACATCATAAGGGATAATCTGCAATTTCTGCCTATGGCCATTCTCCTTGCCGAAGCGGCGGGAATGCAGGGAATGGTCTACGGGCAGAGCTTGGATATGCTCTTTGAGAAAGAGGATGTACCATATGAGAGTGTTGAGCAGATGGTTCGCTTTAAAACGGGTAAGATGATTGCACTGCCCTTGGAAGCGGCAGCTATGCGTCTGGGCTACAGCGGTTTCCGGCGCAGGAAGATCAGGCAGATGGGATCGCTCCTAGGTGAGATTTTTCAGCTAAAAGACGACATCCTGGATATATCCGGAGACGAAGATGAATTGGGCAAGCACATAGGAAGCGATGCACTCGAAGGCAAGCGCACTATACCCGCAATATACGGGCTGGAGAGAGCCGAGTCGATATATGCTGAAAAATGCAGTAAGTTTCGCGCGTATGCGCGTGAAGCGGAGCTGAGCACACCGTTACTTCAATTTTATGAGATGATTTTACAGAGGCGAAAATGAACGCTGGAATTCTGAACTCGATCCATTCTCCGACCGATCTGAAAAGACTAAGCATTGAGCAGTTAGAGCAGTTGGCGGCCGAAATCAGGGTCTTTCTCTTGGACAATGTCTCAAAGTCAGGGGGACATCTTTCTTCAAACCTCGGAAGCGTGGAGCTGATCCTCGCTCTTCACTATGTATTTGACTCACCCAATGACCAGATTATATTTGACGTCGGTCATCAGGCGTATACGCACAAGATCATCACGGGAAGGCGTGAAAAATTTACCTCTCTACGCAAGATCGACGGATTGAGCGGTTTTTTAAAGCGAAATGAGAGTGAACATGATATTTATGGAGCGGGGCATGCTTCTACAGCGGTCTCAGCAGCCTTCGGTTTTGCATATGCAAAATCACTTTTCGGGAATTCATCGCATACAATTGCCGTCGTAGGCGACGGAGCGCTCGGGGGCGGACTCTCTTTTGAGGCACTCAACTTGCTAGGGGAACGCTCGGAAAAGGTGTTGGTTATTGTCAATGACAATTCCATGAGCATCTCCGAAAATGTCGGTGCTCTGAGCAAAACCCTCAACCAGTTGCGAACAAGCCGGGGTTATACGGAATTTAAAGGGCGTCTCCATCGCTTTCTTCCGCAACGAGCGGTTCGTTCGCTTAAAAACATCAAGACCCGCGTCCGCCATCTATTACAGCCGGCTACTTTTTTTGAGTCAATGGGGATGCGCTATTACGGGCCGATTGATGGCCACGATCTCGCCGGATTGATTGATAACTTGAGAGCACTCAGAGATATAGAAGGTCCCGTCGTTCTTCATGTCCACACACAAAAGGGAAGAGGATATGAAAAGGCGGTAGATCGACCGGATACCTATCATGGAGTGGGAAGCTTCTGTCCGGAAGAAGGCCTTTGCTCGCCGAGCAAACAGGATTTTTCATCGGTCATGGGTGAAAAGCTCTATCAGATGGCAAAGAAAGACTCTCGTATTGTGGCCGTCACCGCCGCGATGTCGCAGGGAACCGGTCTGGAAGTATTTGAACGAAATCTCCCGGAGCAATTTCTCGATGTGGGCATCGCCGAGGCAAATGCCTTGAACGTCGCTGCCGGCATGAGTCTTCAGGGAGTGAAGCCTTTTGTCGCCATATACAGCACTTTTCTTCAAAGAGCCTATGACATTATCCTTCACGACATTGCGCTCCAAGGGTGTCCGGTTGTCATATGCGTAGACAGAAGCGGTCTCGTAGGGGCTGACGGAGAGACGCATCAGGGAATCTATGATGTCGCGTTTCTCAGCAGTATTCCCGGACTTCGTATCTGGGCTCCCAAAGATAAGCCGGAGCTTGAGAGGATGCTTGAAGCGGCAAGAGATATGGATGAGCCGGTGGCCATTCGATATCCAAAAGATACGGCATGGACAATGAATCAGGATCAGAGTGATCTGGATAGGATAGAAATGATTGAGCAGAAGGGTTCGGACCATCTCGCATTGTCATATGGACGAACGCTAAAACACATATGTGAAGCTGTCGAAAAGTATGATTTGCATGTCGATGTCGCGAATCTTCGACAACTTATGCCACTGAATTTTAAGGAGCTTGAAGAGTTGTTTTCGCGTTACCGGCGCGTCTGCTTTTTTGAAGAGGTTGTCTTCAACGGCTCGACGGCTCAGAAACTAAAGGCCGCTTTTTCGAATATAGAAGTCAAGACTCTTCCGGACTCCTTTATCGAGCAGGGAACCGTTGCTGAACTCTTGAGAAAGTATGGTCTGGATGTAGAAGGGATTGCCCATGTCCTCCGAGAAAACAAGAGCTGACAGAGCACTTGTCGAGCGTAAACTCGCCCCCACAAGGCAAAAGGCTCTTCGCTACCTCTTAGCCGGCCAAGTATATGCGGGGGAAAAGAAAATAGACAAACCGGGTCAGCTGCTGAGTCGCGAAGAGATTCAGACGCTTCTTATCCGAGAAAAAGATCCTTATGTCAGCCGAGGAGCACACAAGCTCTTGGGGGCTTTTGAATCTTTCGATATTTCTGTAGAAGGAGTCATTGCGGTCGATGTGGGAGCTTCTACGGGAGGATTTACACAAGTTCTTCTTGAAAAGGGAGCCAAAAGAGTTTATGCGGTCGATGTCGGATATGGCCAGCTTGATCACAACTTGCGCAATGATCCTCGAGTTGTGGTATTGGAACGCGAAAACATGCGCTATCTTTCTACTGAAAAGATCCCTGAACCGGTCGATTTTTTCACCATGGATGTCTCCTTCATTTCCTGTAGGTTGCTTTTGACGCCGCTTCGTTCATTTTTGAAGCCGAATGCAAAAGGAGTGCTTTTGATTAAACCACAGTTTGAAGCGGGAAGACAGAGCGTCAAAAAGGGGATCGTGAGAGAAACGCGCGTTCATCGAGAAGTCATTGAAAACATGATTGCATATTTTTGCGAAGAAGGCTGGCGCTGCATCGGACTCGATGTATCGCCGATTAAAGGGAATAAAGGAAACACGGAATTCTTAGCATATATTGAAATGGCACCTTTTCAAGAGATAGATGAAAAAGTGATTGATCATCTGGTTGAGCGCATATCTTAGTCAATTGCTTCATTTGTACAGATGTGGAATGTCTCAATTGAGCGTCCTCTTTTCCCGTTCTTTGGGTATCCATTTAAAATATAAGCTGTCTCTTTTGGCGGAGGTCATCTATGCTCCTTGAACTGAGTATCCGAAATTTTATCCTCATTGAAGACATTCACCTTTCTTTCTCGCCCGGCTTCAGTGTCATCACAGGCGAAACGGGAGCAGGGAAGTCCATCCTTTTAGAGGGAATCCGCATCGCGCTCGGTTCTCCGGCTTCGAAAAGCAATCTTCGACTTCCCGATGAGAAGGCAAGCTTTGAGTTGGTGCTTGAGACAGACAATGAGATTCTCAGCATCCTTCGAGAGCTCTTTCCCAGCGGCAAATCTCTTTCGCGCCTTCAAGGGGTCGTGACGACATTGCCGCAGATCCGATCTTCCCTTGCCCCCATGCTGGATATCTATGCACAGAAAGAAGACTCGCTGCTGTTGCATCCCTCTTCTCAAAGGGATGTTTTGGATCGTTTTTCTGAAGGGAAAGCGGACTTCCTTTTGTCCGAGATTGAAAAGATTTACAGACAAGATGAAGAGATTCTGCGAGAAAAGCAGAAATGGGCAGAACGAGCTTCACTTGATACACGCTCCATAAAATTCGAACGAGATGAGCTGAAATCGCTTCATCTCGATCCGGAAGCAGATGCTCAGACGGAGCGTGAGTTTTCTGAGTTGAAGAACTTGGAAGAGAGAATGCGTTTGCTTCAGAGAGCCGTCGATGCCTCTTCCACTCAAAATCTCGTCGAACTTGAGAACGTCCTGGAAACATTGGGGGATGATTTTCGCGAGTATCTTGAGAGGACTGAG
Organism: Tissierellia bacterium; assembly: GCA_012520095.1. Classification (GTDB taxonomy): domain Bacteria; phylum Bacillota; class Clostridia; order Peptostreptococcales; family Acidaminobacteraceae; genus DUVM01. The sequence goes on from JAAYOV010000092.1 coordinate 18,656, forward strand.
AGTCTTCGTCTTGAGCTCGAGGATATTTCATATAGCGTGCAGACACATATGGCAAAGCTGGAAGAAATGCCGTACCGAGCGGCGCAGATCGAAGAGCGATATGCAGAGTTGTTTGCCGCAAAAAGAAAGTATCGATTGGAACTACCCGAGCTCTACGAACGCCTTCAAGATCTGGAAAAAATTCTCGATGAGCAGGAATCTATCGAGAGTACAATAGAAAAATTAGACGAGAGGCGTGAAGAAGGCTACAGGAGATATCTGCATATCTCCTCAGAGTTGAGCGAGGTGAGAAGAACGTCTTTTTACGAACTTCGGTCTCAGATGATTCCGCTTCTTGAGCAAATCCAACTTAAAGGCGCAGAGATCGATATAAAATTTGAGCCGATAAGAGACGGCAGGATCCATCTCAAGGGAGACGAGAGGCTTGAGATGCTTGCCTCCATCAATCGTGGACCATTAAAGCCTTTCTCGCAAGTTCTTTCCGGAGGAGAGCTTTCACGATTCATGTTGGCGTTGAAGGCCGTCTTTGGAAAAGATGATACGACGCGAACGATGATTTTTGACGAAATCGATGCAGGCATCTCAGGAAAAACGGCGTATGAGGCAGGAAAACTCTTAAAGAAGCTCTCCAAGGACAAGCAGATCATAGCGATCACACACCAGCCCCACATCGTCAGTTTTGCCGACCATCACTACCATATTGAAAAAACCGGAAGCAGTACACAGATTAAAGCGCTCAATGACAAAGAGCATTTGCACCGGTTGGCGTTGATGCTGAGTCCGGTCATAAGCGAGAGCGCCGTACGCCATGCAGAAGAGATGATTCGACAGGCGAAGGAGGACGAATGAAAAGAGCGATCGTCATCATATTAGATTCACTCGGGGTAGGCCATGCGCCGGATGCGCAACAGTTTTCAGACGAGGGTGCCAATACCTTGGGAACCATACTCAATGAATATCCGTCGATCCACATTCCTCATCTCAAAAAACTCGGGCTTTTTCATATCGAAGGGGTCGACGCGAAGAGCGACGTCGATCCGATTGGAATATATGGAAGATTGTTTTCCGTTTCAAAAGGAAAAGACACGACCATTGGACATTGGGAGCTCATGGGCGTTCCTGTGAAAACGCCCTTTCCTACGTATCCGGAGGGCTTTCCGCAAGAAGTCCTACAGAGCTTTATGGAAGAGACGGGAAGAGGAGTTCTGTGCAATAGACCCTATTCCGGAACGGAAGTCATCCGAGATTACTTCCACAAGCAGAGAGAAAGTGGCGATTGGATCGTCTACACATCAAGCGATTCCGTCTTTCAGATTGCAGCTCATGAGGAGCTGATACCGATTGAAGAGCTCTATGAAGCCTGCCGGAAGGCTCGCCGTATTCTCACGGGTCCGCATGCAGTTGCACGCGTCATTGCCCGCCCATATATTGGAGAGTCCGGACGTCTTGTGCGCACCGCCAATCGCAGAGACTATTCTCTTACACCTTTTTCTCCAACGGTTCTCGATATTCTCAAAGAAGCCGGGAAGGAAGTTATCGGAATCGGTAAGATTGAAGATATTTTCAATGGATCGGGAATCACACGAGCCGTGCATACCAAGAACAATGATGACGGAATGAAAAAGACAATAGAGCTGTTGAAAAATAATTTTGAAGGCCTTCTCTTTACGAATCTCGTCGACTTCGATGCGATGTACGGTCATCGCAGAGATGTGTTCGGATATAAGCAAGCGCTGGAAGCCTTTGATCTGCAGTTGGGAGAACTGATTGAGAGTTTAAGAGAAGACGATCTGCTCCTTCTCACGGCTGATCACGGCAATGATCCCGGCTTTCGGGGAACAGATCATACAAGAGAGATGGTTCCGCTTCTCATCTATCGACAAGGTATTCAACCTCGAAATTTCGGTACGCGCTCCGGCTTCTATCATGTAGGGGAAACAGTGGCGCAGCATCTTGGAGTAAGAGGCACCGGGTTCGGGGAGGCCCTGCAGAAATGAATATGTACGATATACTTTATAAAAAAAGAGAATCTCAACCGCTGAGTCAAGCGGAAATTGCTTATTTCATCCAGGGATTTACGCGGGGAGAAATTCCGGACTATCAGGCAAGTGCCTTTCTCATGGCCGCCTTTATTAACGGATTGTCTCCGGATGAAACAGTGGAGTTGACAAGGCAGATGCTTCTCTCCGGCGACATGCTTGATCTCTCGGGAATAGGCGGATTTACCCTGGACAAGCATTCGACAGGCGGGGTGGGGGACAAGACGTCTCTCGTCCTTGCGCCACTGCTTGCTGCGGCAGGCATTGTCGTGCCGAAATTGAGCGGAAGAGGCCTCGGTCATACCGGTGGAACGATTGATAAACTGGAGTCGATTCCGGGCTTTCAAACAGAGCTTGCGATGGAGGAATTTCTCGATCAGCTTCGCCAAATCGGAGTGGGCATTCTCTCGGCCTCCGGAGATCTTGCGCCCGCCGATAAAGCGCTGTACGCTCTACGAGATGTCACAGCGACGGTTGACCATCCGTCGCTTATTGCCAGCAGTATCATGAGTAAAAAACTGGCTGTCGGTGCAGACGGGATTCTTCTTGACGTGAAATTCGGAGAGGGTGCATTTATGAAGACGGCAGAAGATGCAATCGAGCTCTCGAAAATCCTCGTCGACATCGGAGAGAAGAACTCAAAACAAACAAGAGCGCTCATCAGCAGCATGGAGACACCTCTTGGAAAAGCCGTAGGAAACAGTCTGGAAGTTCGAGAAGCTGCTTTGACACTGCAGGGAAAAGGGCCGGCTGATCTTCAAGAACTCTGTGTGCAGCTGGCCATTCACGGTCTTCTAATGAGTGGAAAGTGCAGAGATGAGACGGAGGCTCAATGCCGACTGCTGGATCTCATTGACTCGGGCGCCGCCTATGAGAAGTTCTTGGATTTTATCCGTTTTCAGGGAGGAGATATCGACTCGCTTCCCGTTGAAAAGGAAGTTGGCGTCTATCGGGCACGGAGTTCAGGCTATGTGGAGAGAATTCACTCTCTTCCCGTGGCAAAGGCGGCACTCATCTGTGGAGCCGGAAGGCAGACAAAGGCCGACTGCATCGATCCGACTGCCGGCATTTTGCTTCATGTTCAAGAAGGAGAGAGAGTGGAAGAAGGCGACATTCTCGCTTCCATCTTCTCAAAAAGGGAAAACAGGATACAAGAAGTGCTTGATTATCTCGAAGTAGCGTTCATCCTTGGAGAGCGGAAGGAAAGATCGCCGCTGATCAAAGGAGTCGTCTGCCGAGAAGAGGATTCCATCGTCTTTCATCCTTCAAAATAGAAAATGCAAATCTTTTCTATGTGCTCTGCAATGTTCGGCAGGGCACATTTTCCATGTTATAATCGGTTCATGAGTGAATTAGCTATACGACTATCGACTTTTGAAGGGCCGCTCGATCTCCTGTTGCGACTGATTGAACAGGAGGAGATCGATATCTACAATATCCCGATTCATCGAATCACCGAACAATATCTGCGCAGGCTGGAGCTTGAAGAGCTTGATCCTCAGTCTGCAGCGGAGTTTTTGCTTTTGGCGACGGAGCTTCTCGAGATTAAATCTCGCATGCTTCTACCCGACCATCAGCTTAAACCCGTTTATTCCCAGGATGAAGACCCTCGGGCGCAATTGCTGGAGCGCCTTCTCACCTACAGGAGAGTTAAGGTTGCCCGCGAGCTATTGTTTGATCTCCACGAGCCTCAGAGACTTTTTAGTGAGGAATTCCTATTGGAGTTACCTTCTTTCGATGAAAAGCCTCTATTGATGGATCCGGCGATCCTCTCGGAAGCCTATAGTCGGGCGCTGCGCTCGATGGAACGATTTTCCGAGCATGCACCAAAATCTTTTGAACGCTTTACAAAGAGAAACTATTCCGTCTCGCTCAAACAAAGAGATATCCTGCAACTTCTTACGTATATTTCGACGGTTCAGTTCTCTTCCCTGTTGAGCGCATCGGCTCCAAAAGGGGAATGGGTGGCGAGTTTTCTTGCTCTGCTTAAACTCCAGCAGGACCAGCGAATCCATTTGAGCCAGCCGGAGCTTTTTTCAGAAATCACCATAGAAAAGAGGTCACGATGAATCAAAGGCGCGCCGTCGAGACGATCCTCCTGGCAGCCAGAGAACCTGTCAGTCTCTCCCGATTAGCTTCTCTTATTCAGGTTCAGACGAAAGAACTCAATGATCTTCTAGAGGCGCTCGAGCAAGAATATATTGACATGAAGAGCGGACTTGAGCTCAGACGCTTCGGAAATAAAGTGCAGCTTGCCATTAATGATCGCTACGACGAACTTATATCAGCTCTTTTCGATTCGTCGCGGACAAAGGGATATGGAGCGGCTACGCTTGAAGTTCTCTCTATCATTGCCTATGATCAACCGATCACAAGAGCGCAAATCGACCATATCCGAGGAGTCAGCAGTGATTATTCCCTGCGACTTCTTCAGGATCGAGGCCTCATTGAGGCAAAAGCAACCCTCGATGTGATCGGAAATCCAAAATTATATACAACGACGGAGAAATTTCTTCGAGATTTCTCACTTTCTTCGCTGAATGATTTGCCGGAGGTCGATCGATGAGGCTGCAAAAGTATCTCGCTCATCGAGGAGTGGCATCGCGCAGGAAAGCTGAAGAAATGATCCGAGAAGGCCTTGTCAGTGTCAACGGCGAGACGATGACGCAGATGGGATACATTGTCAATGAAGGCGACCGGATCCATGTCCGAGGAGAGCTGATTCCCTCAGTTGCATTGGATACGAGGACATACGCCTTCTATAAGCCGAAAGGAGTGATCAGCAGCACTCGTGATACCAGAGGGCGTAAGACCGTATCCGATTATTTTTTAAATATGGGGAGATTGTATCCGGTTGGAAGGCTCGACTATCTATCAGAGGGACTGCTTCTGGTCACCAATGACGGAGATCTTGCGCTTCAACTGACTCATCCGCGCTATCATCACTCGAAACTCTATGAAGTACACACGAACAGGGCTCTTTTGGCGGAAGAAATGCAAGCCATGAAGCAGGGGGTCGTCATTGACGGATACAAGACAAGACCTCTTCAAATCGAAGAGGCCGGAAAGAAATTCTATCGAATCCGGCTTTTTGAAGGGAGAAATCGTCAGATTCGCAAGATGATGGATCTATTCTCTGTTAAGGTAGAGAGGCTCCTGAGAACGGAGATTGCCGGCATCACTCTCAAAGGTTTAAATCCGGGAGAGTGGAGAGAGTTGACAAAAGAAGAATTGGCAAAACTCCGGTAGAGGCATTTTAGTCGAGTTTCTTGATTTTGATGGAGTACTCCTTGCCTGCTACTGTAATGACGAGTTGTTTTTGTTTCGGATCTCTGATGGAAGTCAGAGATTTTTCTGTTTCTGTTATGAATTGACGAAATAATCGGTTGGCCTCTTGCTCAGTGACAGTGGTAAAAAAGACCGTAGAGCCGGGTGTCATCTGCGAGAGAGTACAAATGTCCTCGGCGATGAGCGTCGCTATTTTTGCGTATCCCCCGGTTGTTCCCCGATCGCTGAGAAGGACGATTGGTTGTGCGCTTCCGGGAACTTGAATAGAACCGTGGGCGCTTCCGTCGGAGATGACGTCGGCTGACGTTTTATGGGTGATAGGAGGCCCCTCCAGGCGATAACCCATTCGGTCAGATTGTGCAGTGATGGTATAGGGGGAGCGAAGGAAAGTCTGCACTCCCTCTTCCGTAAAATGATCATCCTGTGGTCCGAGTACGACACGCAAGGTCTTCTCCTTCGTGTACACCGGTCTCTTTTCTTTTCGGAGCATCAGATCGGGCGATGATTTCATCTTTTCTCCAAGAGGGATTGCGTCCCCTGCTTGAATGGCCCTCCCTTTCCATCCTCCGATGCCGCTGCGCAGATGTGTCGATTTTGAACCCATAATTTTAGGAATGGCTATACCTCTGCTAAAGGCAATGTAGTTGAATATGCCGGTAGAAGGGGACTTTATATGTAACACATCCCCTTTTTTGACTTCCAAACTCTGCCAGAGCGGAACTTCAGATTCATTTATATAAGCAGCGGAAGATGCGCCGGTTATGGCGATCGTTTCATCGCAACCGAATTCAATTTGCACTCCGGCATACATCGTCTCGAGTACAGCCTCGCCGAGATTGTTTCCTACAAGGAGATTGGCTATGCTCAAGCTGAACAAGTCCATTGCTCCCGCCGGACTCACGCCGACCTTCATAAAGCCGAAACGCCCTCTGTCTTGAATGGTGGAAAGGAGTCCTCCGTGGAGAATGTATATTTCATGTTTCATGGCGTTTGCTCCTCACTGATGGAAGGAATATATATGCCTGCTTCCGTTAGGTGGATGATATGATGGAATTCATCTTCATCGATGGGAACAAAACAAATCTTATCTCCTGCCTGAAGCAAAACCGGGTGATCGGAAAAGGGGTCGAACAGTTTGAGTGGAGTTTTGCCGATCAACTGCCAGCCTCCGGGTGAATCGATGGGATAGATGCCTGTTTGATCTCCGGCTATACCGCATGATCCCGCCGGTATCTTTATTCGTGGTTGCATCAATCTGGGCGTGGAGATTCTTTTGTCCATTCCCCCCATATAGGCAAAGCCCGGCGTGAAGCCGAGCATGTAGACGAGATAGTCTCCATGACTGTGAATGTCGATGACTTCTTTCTGACTCAGGCCATTGTGCTTGGCGACAAATGGAAGATCGGCTCCGGCGTCTCCTCCATAGAGAATGGGAATCTCAACCCGACGATGGCGAACCGATGACGAGGGCGGGAGGGATTTTTCGATCTCTCGAAGTTTGTTCCTTAAAACGTCGGGTGTCGTCAAAAGGGGACAGAAGAAGAATTGAAGAGAGCAGTAAGTCGGCAGTATCTCCTCGATGAAGAGATCCGGTTGATCTTCAACAGCAGCTGCCATGGAGCGGATCTTTGAAAGGACATACGGATCAATCGCGTTGGCAAACTCCATGACAATGGATCGATCTCCTGCGGTGCGAAAAACGGCCTGACTATAAAGCATGCATAACCTCGTAGTTCATCAGAGAAATGTGTGCAGCGGTTGAACGCGGATTCCGCTGTTTTCAAGTTGTGATCGAATCGTTTCGGCTAGACGGAGAGCTTCCGGATTGTCTCCGTGGACACAGATACTGTCAGCTTGAATCGGAATCAACTCTCCTGTGACCGCTTTTACTTTCTTCTCAAGCACCATTTGCAAAACTCTTTCGACGGCTGCTTTGGGATCGGTGATCAGGGCGCCGGGCTGTTTTCTGCTGACAAGCGTCCCGTCTCGGTTATACGCACGATCGGCAAAGACTTCATGAGCCGTCTTCAGGCCTTTTTCTTCGGCTTTTTTAAGAAAAAGGCTTCCGCTGAGTCCCATTAGGATAATGGAAGGATTCCAAGCTTGAACGGCATCTGTGATGGCTTCGGACAGAGGTTCGGATACACTGGCCATATTATAAAGTGCCCCATGAAGCTTAATATGCTGAAGTTCTCCACCGTGCAAGGAACTAAATGCAGAAAGCGCTCCCGTCTGGTAGAGAGTGTAGAGAGCGGCTTCTTTTGGCGAGACGTCGAGTGATCGCCTGCCAAAACCCATCAAATCCGGGAATCCGGGATGCGCTCCGACGGCGACCCCTTTTCTCAGGGCTTCTTTTACGGTTGTATTCATGATGAGCGGATCCCCCGCATGCCATCCGCACGCTATATTTGCCGATGTCACTATGTCAAGTAGCGCTGCGTCTTCTCCAAGCTTGTAATCAGCAAAACCTTCTCCCATATCAGAGTTTAAATCGACGTATATCTTCATGACGCCTCCCGATTCACTGTTTATTAATATATAGCATGAAATCTATTTCAGTGTCAGTGTTTTCTGATCGATATGAGATTTTTCATTGTGAATCGTAAAAGTATAAAATGAAAAAAAAATTGCATATTAAAATAAGATGCAAAGACTGCAATTCGAATTGCATTTTGTGGATATAGTGCTACAATTATTCTTAATTAGGGGGGCAAGTTGAAGCAAAAAAAAATGCTTTTACAGAAAAGGGAGTGGTGTAAAGGCTGCGGCATCTGCGTTGCATTTTGTCCGGTTCATATTCTCTTTATTGACACAGATGACAAGGTCAGCATCACAGATCCACAGGCTTGTATTCATTGTGGTCAGTGTGAGCTGCGTTGTCCTGATTACGCTATTTTTTTACAGGAGGGAAGCGATGAGTAATCGGATCCTGATGCAGGGAAACAGAGCGTGTGTGGAGGGAGCACTCTATGCAGGAATGCGCTTTTATTCGGGGTATCCGATTACTCCTTCTACTGAGATCGCTGAGATCAGCGCGCAAAGGCTTCCTCTGCTGGGGGGCCGATTTATTCAGATGGAAGATGAAATCAGCGGGATTGCCGCCGCTATCGGTGCTTCGGTTGCCGGTGTCAAGTCCATGACGGCCACCAGCGGACCGGGATTTAGCTTAAAACAGGAAAACATTGGCTATGCAGCCATGACGGAAGTGCCCCTTGTCATCGTCAATGTCATGCGTGTCGGTCCTTCCACGGGTCTTCCGACCGCCAGTTCACAGGCGGATATTATGCAGGCTCGATACGGCTCTCATGGAGATTATCCAATAATAGCGCTGAGCCCGAATTCGGTCCGAGAGACATTTTTTCTCACGGTGCGAGCTTTTAATTTAGCCGAAAAGTACAGAACCCCCGTTATCTTATTGACGGATGAGACAATTGGCCATTCTCGCGAGGCCATTGTATTGGCAAAGCCGGGAGAAATTGAAATTTATGACCGAATTCAACCTGCATACGGAGAGGAATATGTGCCTTATAGGATAGAACCGGGTGAGATTGTACCGAGAATGCCTGCATATGGAAGGGGATTTCGATACAACATGTCCGGTCTTTTTCATTCAGAAACAGGCTTTCCTTCTAATTCCGCCGCCAATGCGCAGGAGAGTTCTGATCGTTTATTCTCTAAGATCTATGATCATGTAGAAGATATTGTGACGTATGAGGAATACGAACTGGAAGATGCGGATCTGGCATTTGTCACATTCGGTTCGACTTCTCGATCTGTCATGGCCGCGATAAAGAAACTGCGAAAAGAGGGATATAAAGTCGGCATGTTCCGAGCCGTCACGATTTGGCCTTCTCCGGTAAAGCAAATTAAAGCATTGGCGGATCGAGTGAAGCATATTGTCGTTGCGGAGATGAACCGAGGTCAGTATGTCTGTGAAATAGAGCGAATTGTACAAGGTAAAGTGCCCGTCTCTCATCTCGGGCGAGGCAATTCCGCCATATTGCTCCCTGAAGAAGTATCAGAGAGAGCAAAGGAGATTCTCAAATGAGAAGCAGCAAACTTGTTGAAAAATATTTTCGTACAGATAACTTACCTCATTTATGGTGCCCCGGCTGCAGCTTGGGAATCGCCACACGCGCCCTCTGTGCAGCCGTCGATGAGCTCGGGCTCGATAAGGATAAGACAGTGATCGTCTCGGGAATAGGCTGTTCTTCGCGTGCCGTCGGCTATCTCGACTTCAATACGATTCATACGACACACGGTCGCGCCCTTGCATTTGCAACCGGAGTAAAACTTGCCAATCCTGAACTTGAAGTGATCGTCATCTCCGGAGACGGTGACGCCAGTGCTATTGGTGGAAATCATCTCATCCACGCGGCAAGGCGCAATATCGACCTGACTTTGCTGGTCTTCAACAACAGCATCTACGGCATGACGGGCGGACAAGCCTCGCCTTCAACCCCGCAACATGCAAAAGGGACGACAGCTCCGTACGGAGTTGTCGAACAGCCATTTGACCTGGTAAAGCTTGCCGAGGGTGCCGGCGCGACGTATGTAGCAAGAGCAACAGCATACCATGTCAACCCGCTGATTAAATACTATAAAAATGCCATAGCGCATAAGGGATTTGGGGTCGTTGAGACGATTTGCATATGTCCGACATACTATGGTCGACAGAACCGGTCTGGATCTGCGGTGGAGATGATGCAAAGGTTAAAGGAGGACTATGTCCTCAATACGAATTATGAAAAGATGCCGGAGGAACAACGTCAAGGGAAGAAGGTGTATGGCGAGTTTGTCAATAAGATTCTCCCCGAGTACATTGAAGAGTTTGATAGAATCATCGCAGATCTGAAGGGAGAGACCAATGTATAAGGAGTTCCGCCTGAGTGGAAGCGGAGGTCAGGGCGTCATTCTCATGGGCATTATCTTAGCGGAGGCCGGGGTGGCAAAAGGACTTGAAGTGCTGCAATCACAAAGCTACGGACCCGAAGCCAGAGGTGGAGCCAGCAAATGCGATGTGATTTTAAGCGAGGAGACGATTGATTTTCCGGTCGTCCGCGAGCCGGATTTTTTCATTTCTATCACGCAAGACAGCGCCGATAAACATGGGCATGGTCTGAAGGAGTCGAGTGTAGCTATTTTCGACAGTGGAATCGACATACCTGATCATCTCGGAACGAAGAATATCTTTGTCTATCCGATCATCGAGACAGCAAGAACGAAATTGGGCAAGCCTATTACAGCCAATATAATCACTCTCGGCGTGATCAGTGCTCTCACAGATATATTCTCGCAAGAAGAGCTTCTAAAAGCGATCCTCTCCCGGGTTCCCAAAGAAAGTGAGGGGCTTAATAAAAGAGCATTCCACGAAGGAATCAAATTGGTGAACAGAGATGCATGAAAAAAATGTATTTGAAATCATTGAGGCTGCCTATCCTTCGCTCAGCAAGTCTCAGAAGCGGATTGCCGATTATTATTTGTACAATTATGATCAGGCCGTTTTCATGACGGCTAAGAAGCTTGCACAAAGACTCGGAATCAGCGAATCGACAGTCGTGCGATTTGCCGTCACTGTTGGATACAAGGGCTTTCCAAAGCTTCAAGAGCACCTCAGGGTCTCGATTAAAAACGTCATGACGACAAAACAACGCTTGACCATAAAAAAGGAGCCCCAATCTCTTGAGGATAATATACGAAATTCTTTTGCGCGCGATGTTCAGGATATTCGCTCAACTCATGAATCGCTGAATATAAAAAATGTGCAGATGATTGCAAAGGCGCTGATGAAAAGCAAGCGAATCTACGTCATTGCCAATCGCTCGTCAAAAATCATTGCCGACTATCTGGTCTACTATTTGAATTTTTTCCATCCGGATGTCCACGCCACTCATCATGGAGTCAACGAAATTTATGAGCAGCTCAATCATCTGATGGAGGAAGATCTTGTTGTCATCATCAATTTTCCTCGATACACAAATCGAACATTGGAGCTGGCAAAACTTGTCCACAGCAAGGGGATTGCGATTCTTGCCGTTACGGATGCGCAGGATGCTCCAATCGTCCAATACGCCGCTTATGAGCTCTATGCAAGCTATTCTTTCGATTCCTTTATTGACTCTCATACGGCATCGATGTCGCTTATCAACGCCCTTGTCACCGCCATCGCATATGAAAATTATGAGGAGGCGTCTGAACGGCTTCAAAATTTAGAAGAACTCTGGAAGCAATACGATACATACTATGATGGATAGGGAGCGATCGCTCCCTTTTTTCTTTTCAGCCTGTTTGCTATAATGAATTTCGGAGGAAGTATATGCAAATTGCCATAGACGGACCTGCGGGATCAGGAAAGACGAGTATCGCCAAAGCGCTCGCTGAAAAGCTCGGATTTATCCATCTCGATACAGGAGCGATGTTTCGGGCTCTCAGTGTCATATTAAGTGAAGAAGGGGTACGCGACGAGAAGTGTATAGAAGAGCGCATTCGCGGGCTTGAACTGAGGATGATTCCTCAAGGAGTTGAGATTGAGGGAAGAGAGCTGACCGATGAGCTGCGAACAGAGGAAATCGACAGAGAGGTGTCTTATTATTCCCAGTTAAGAACCGTTCGCGACTGGCTTCTGTTTAAACAGCGGCAGATGGCTGATCAACAAGATGTTATTATGGATGGGCGCGATATTGCAACCGTCGTCCTTCCCCGGGCGGAAGTAAAGATATTTTTAGATGCATCCGAAGACGTTCGCGCCATGCGTCGAACCCTTCAGAGTGGAAGGCTGGATGATTACCCCGAGATCTTAGCCGATATACAGAGGCGCGATCAAGTGGACTCGCAGAGAGAAATTGCCCCCTTAAAAGTTGCTGAAGATGCGATGCTCATTGATACTACCGAGATGAGTTTTGATGAGGTATTGGAAACGATTCTGCGGTTAGTGGAGGAAAAACGTTGAACATATTTCTTAGAAAATTGATCGCCTTTTTGTTTCGACTTATTTGGAATGTAGAAATCTATGGAGAGGAAAACTTGCCGACGGATGAATCGGTCGTCATCATCGCTAATCATTCGCATGTACTGGATCCCTTTTTGATTTCGACTTGTTATCCGGGTGATGCGACGGCCATGGCAAAAGCGGAGCTCTTTAACAATCCGCTGTTTCGCATCATTTTACGCGCTCTTTATGTTGAGCCGGTTGACCGAGAAGCTGATGACATCCGGGCAATCCGAGCTAGTATTGAGATTTTAAAAAAGAGAAGCTTGCTTATTTTTTCTGAAGGCACGAGGAATCGGACAGCTTTTCAGCTTGAGGCCAAACCCGGCGCCGTTTTGATTGCCAGAAAGGCGAGGGTTCGGATTCTTCCGGTCACGATTGCCGCCAGTTTTAAGCCTTTTACGACGGTGAAATTGATTTATCATCCGATGGTGAAAGTGGGAGACTTCGGCTATGAAAAGATGAACTCTCAGACCTATTCTATTATCAGCAATGACATTATGACACAGATCTATGACACATTAAGGGAACATATTGACTATGGAAATTAGATTGGCAGCCCACGCCGGTTTCTGTTTTGGGGTCGATCGCGCAGTAAACATGGCCGTTCAAGAGCTGGAAAAAGGGCCTCTTTATAGTCTGGGGAGCATTATTCACAATCAATCTGTGATGGACAGGCTTAAAGAGCAAGGATTGATTTGTGTGGATACGGTTGATGAAATAAAAGATGATCGTCCCGTCATCATACGATCGCACGGCGCAGGCCCGGGGATCTATTCAGCCATCGAAGATAAAGGTCTCAGGATTGTCGATACGACATGTCCATACGTCAAAAGACTTCACAATTTAATACAAAAATATAGTAATGAAGGCAGAGAGATTTTCATCCTTGGAGATCCACTCCACCCGGAAGTCTCGGGAAGCGTCGCATGGGGGAATGAGCATACTCATGTTCTTAAGGACATGAGTGCGGTCGAGTCTGTTGTGTCAGGCGATGATCTGACGATACTGATCGCGCAGACGACGCTGACGAATTCATTTTGGGAAAATGCGGAGTCCGTATTACAAATAAAAAGACCAAACCTCTTAGCAATAAATACGATCTGTCCGGCAACAGCCGAAAGGCAACATGCAGCTTCCGAACTTGCAAAAGAGGTTGACCTCATGATTGTCCTGGGGTCAAAAAAAAGCAGCAACACAGTTAAGTTAGTTGAAATTTGTAAAGAAAACAATAAAAATGTCAAACATTTTGAAAAATCGGAAGAAATTAATGGAAATCTTATTACAGAATATGGTATCATTGGAATAACCGCCGGAGCATCTACGCCTACCTGGCTGATTCAGGAGGCGGTTGAGGTGTTCAAAAACTATGGTAAGGAGCAACACGAATCTATGGAAAACCTGTCAATGAAAGATATGCTTGATCAGCAAGACTTTAGCGCCCCGAAGAAAAACGAGATTCTTAAAGGCAAAGTGGTCATGATCAGAGAAGATGCCGTCATCGTTAATATCGGATATAAAGCTGACGGTATACTGCCGGCTTCCGAGATCAGCAATCCCGACGATATTCCCCTGGATCAACTCTATGAGCAGGATCAGGAGATCGACGTCCTTGTCCTGAAAAGGGATAATGGAGAAGGGGACGTACTGCTCTCGAGCAAGCGATTGCGTTCACGCCAGGATTGGGAGACCCTGGAAGAAAAATTTAAAGCCGGAGAGATGATCTCCGTCAAAGTGACGGATGTCGTCAAGGGAGGATTGTCCGCGTATTATAATGACATACGGGCGTTTATCCCTGCATCTCACGTTGATATAGGTTTTGTTCGAGATCTCTCCCAGTTTGTCGGAAACACCTATGAAGTTGCCTTCCTCGACTTTGATCGAAGAAGAAATCAGATCGTGCTCTCGCGAAAGGATTTCCTTGAAAAGGATAAAGCGGAAGAGCTCAAAGCTTTCTGGGAAACCATCGAGAAGGACCAGATTATCAGAGGCACTGTCCGCCGTTTCACGCCTTACGGGGCATTTGTCGATCTCGGGCCGACAGACGGGCTGGTGCATGTATCGGAGATTCAATGGGGCAAAGTGGCCAAGCCCACGGATGTCCTGAAGGCGAATGAAGAATTGGACTTCAAAGTCATAGATTTTGATCCTGAAGCCAATAAGATCTCTCTTTCCCTCAAACAAATGAAGCCGGATCCATGGGAAGTCATTGATGATCATTATACCGTCGGAGAAAGATATGACGGCAAGATCGTATCTCTTACGGACTTCGGTGCGTTTTTAGAGCTCGAGCCCGGACTTGAAGGACTGATTCACGTTTCACAGATTTCTGAAGATCGCGTCGAAGTTCCCTCTGATGTCCTGAGCATAGGCGAAGAAGTCGTCGTCAAGATTCTCGACATCGACAAAGAAGAGAGACGCATCAAGCTCAGCATGAAAGAATAGTTTTAAAGGCCGATCAAAATGATCGGCTTTTTTTTAATTACAGAGCAACCGGAGAGTTGCTTTTTTAATTTCGACGAACGGCTTGCAAAGATAAGACGCTTTCTGTGTGATATAATCAGTACAAATTGTCCTTTTGGAGAAACTATGCGAATTCTTTTTACCGAAGATATAAATGAACAAAAAGCTATTGAAAGTGTCCATGAATGGACAAAAGCCAGAGGCGGACAGCGCTATTACTTGCGTACTTTCGGTTGTCAGATGAATGATCATGACGCACAACTTCTTAGGGGAATCCTCCATGCTATGGGGTATGAACAGGCACAAGAACCCGAAGAGGCCGATTTAATACTCTTTAACACTTGCGCCGTCAGAGAAAATGCACACCAGCGAGTATTTGGAAATATAGGAAGATTGAAGGCACTTAAGGAGAAGAGCAGAGACGTCATCATCGGTCTGTGCGGTTGCATGGCAGAGCTTCCAAAAGTGCAGCAGACGCTCCGCCAAACCTTTCCCTATGTCTCGCTTGCTTTTGGCCCTTATCATCTTTATCGCCTCCCGTCTCTTCTGTTGAAGCTGATAAACAAGGAAGTAGATAGAGTCTTTATGAGAGACACGGGAGAGTATTCAGTTGTCGAGGGGATTGACAAAGACCGAATAGAGGGTATGCGCGCACTTGTCAGTATTATGGAGGGATGTGACAATTTCTGCAGCTATTGTATTGTTCCCTATACAAGAGGTAGAGAGCGATCGAGAAGAAGTGTAGATATCCTAAAAGAAATACATGAACTTGTCGATCAGGGGTATCGAGAGGTGATGCTCCTCGGGCAAAATGTCAACTCATATGGCAAAGGGCTCGATGAAGATATCGACTTTGCCTCGCTTCTTGAAAGAGTATCCGCGATCGAGGGACTGTGGCGCATCCGCTTCATGACGAGTCATCCGAAAGATTTAAGTGATCGCTTGATCGACGTCATGGCAAGATGTAAAAATGTCATGCCGTCGCTTCATCTTCCCGTACAGAGCGGTTCCGATCGAATCTTAAAGAAAATGAATAGAAAATATTCACGAGATCAGTATCTTGCGTTGGTCCGCAGACTTCGACGCTCCATTCCGGATATTTCTCTAACGACTGATATTATTATGGGATTTCCCGGAGAAGAAGAGCAGGATGTGATCGACACCATTGATCTTATCCGTGAAGTAGGGTATGACAGTGCATTTACTTTCCTTTATTCACCAAGAGAGGGAACACCGGCCGCCTCTTGGGAAAACACGACTCCACAAGATATCAGACAGATGAGATTTGAGCGGATGCTGGAGGTGCTCAACGAAGGAGTGATTGCAAAAAATGCTGCAAAAGTTGCAAAGGTATATGAAGTTCTCGTCGATACATGTGAGTCGGAGGGAAAATGGAGCGGAAGGACCCCGTACAACGATCTGATTCGCTTCGAATCGACCGATGATTTGTACGGAAAACTTGTTCATGTACGAGTGACTCGCGCACGAAAGTTTTCACTGGAAGGAGTTGTCATTGAGTAAGCCCGTTCGTCAGTTAACCCCAATGATGCTTCAATATTTACAGATAAAGGAAGAAGTGCCCGACTACATTTTGATGTATAGATTGGGGGACTTCTATGAGATGTTCTATGAAGACGCCGTCATCGCTTCCGAAGCGCTCGATCTTGTTCTCACATCGAGAAATGCCGGGGGAGGGGAGAAGGCGCCGCTCTGCGGCGTTCCATATCACTCAGTCGACGGCTATATTCAGACGCTCGTCGAAAAAGGCTTTAACGTCGCTTTGGCAGAGCAGATGGAAGATCCAAAGTTTGCAAAAGGTCTTGTCGATAGGCAGATTACGAAGCTTATCACCGCCGGTACTCGAACGGACGCACAGATGCTCAGCCGCGATGAAAACAACTATTTAGCTTCTGTCGCGGCGGAGTCGGGTTCTTATGCGCTTTGTTATTGCGACATCTCGACCTTTTTCATGAGAGCGACTGTTTTTGAAGGGGAAGATGCCCATAAAGAGCTGATAGAAGAAATCCGCACTCTATCACCGAGTGAAATTATTACGGCTCAGCCTGAAATTTTGCCGGAGGCCGCGGCAAATGTTACCGAGCTTTCGACTTCCCTTATGCGGAGGGAAAAAGCGGCGGAATTGGCGTCGAGGTTTTTAGAGAAGAGCTATCTTTCTTCCATGGAGCCTCTTCTTCTAAGAACATTGGGAGAACTTCTTCAGTATATTGTGCGCACTCAGCTCGTTGAAGTAGATACTAGATTTGATTTTTCCGTATATGCACGCGAGGACTATCTTCTTTTGGATCCCACAGCGATCAATAATCTTGAGCTCTTTGAGACTCTTCGCACAAAAGAAAAGAGAGGATCTCTCATCTGGGTGATTGACCGCACGTCAAATCCTATGGGAGCGAGGCTTCTTCGTCAGTGGGTGAAAAGACCGCTGCGCGACATCAATGCTATTTTGCACAGACAAAATGTCGTCGATTCTCTTTTTCGCGATGAACGGATTCGCTCGAGGCTCAGAAACAGCTTTAAAAAAGTGGGAGATCTGGAAAGACTCGTTTCCAAGCTGGTTTACACGACGCTAAATCCCAAAGAAGTCGTGTCTCTTTCCAGGAGCCTTTCGGAGCTTCCCGATATTGTAGATGCCCTTTTGGCACTTCCGATAGGCTTGGTTGACATTCCCGATACGCTTTCAGAAGTGACGAAGAGAATCGATGAGACGATCTTAGATGACCCGGCTGCGACGACGAGAGAAGGCGGGTATATCCGCTCTGAATACAATGAAGAGCTTCAAGAAACCGTCTTTGTCATGGAACACGCCGGAGAAATGCTCATATCTTTAGAGGAGAGGGAGAGAGAAGCTACTTCAATAAAGAATTTAAAAATTAAATACAATCGTGTATTCGGATACTTCTTTGATGTCACCAACAGTTATTCACATTTAGTTCCGGATCATTTTATAAGGAAGCAGACGCTTCGCGGAAGCGAGCGATACTTTACGGAAGAATTGAAGACCTTAGAAGAGAAAATCCTCGGAGCTGAAGAAAAGAGAAATGAACTGGAGAGAGAGATCTATGACGAATTGATCAAGTGGCTCAAGGGATATTCCAATGCCATCTTGGAAGTGGCCGCCATCATTTCAAAGGTCGACGTCTTGTCATCTTTTGCTCAATTGGCGATAGAAGAAGACTACGTTCGCCCCGCTCTGACGCATGACGACACATTCATTCTTCGCGAAAGTCGTCATCCGGTCATAGAAAAGATGATCGGAAGAGATCGCTTTGTCAGAAATGATCTTGTCATGAACCGGGAAAATCGCTTTTATATCCTGACAGGTCCAAATATGGCAGGCAAGAGCACCTATCTTCGTCAAGTTGCCCTCAGCGTTCTTCTGGCGCAGATCGGATCCTTTGTGCCTGCGAGTGAAGCATTGATCCCCATATGTGATGCGATCTTCACCCGAGTCGGCGCAAGCGACGATCTGGCAATGGGTGCAAGTACATTTATGGTGGAGATGAGTGAACTTTCCTATATTCTTCAACATTGTACGAATGAATCTCTTGTCATCCTCGATGAAGTCGGTCGGGGAACTTCGACATTTGACGGTTTAAGCATTGCTTGGGCATTAGTGGAGTATCTGACGAGAACCGAACTCCATCCCCGCACGCTGTTTGCCACTCACTATCATGAGTTGACGCAGCTTGAAGATGTGCTGAAGGGAGTGAAGAATTATCGAATCACCTTGAGAAAACTTGGAAAAGAACTCGTGTTTTTACGCAAAATTCTCCCCGGAAAGAGCATGCGAAGCTATGGAATTGAAGCCGCCCAAATGGCAGGCCTTCCTGAGGATCTGACGATTCGCGCCAGAGAGATTCTTTCGAGACTTGAAAGAAATGAGATTCATGAGATGAATGAAGCAGAGGAAGTTCAGAGTCAGACGGATCCGCTTGCGGATCTGCTTGATGATGTCCGCATTGAAGAACTCACCCCTCTTGAAGCGCTGAACCTTCTAAATGAAGTACTTAAGAGGAGAGACGATGAGAATTGAACGACTGAGTGAACGAGTTGCCAATCGAATTGCAGCAGGAGAGGTGATCACCGAACCGCTGAGCGTGATCAAAGAACTCGTAGAAAACTCGCTCGATGCCGGCGCCCGACGAATTGATATTGAGATCCGCTCAGGTGGACTTGAGAAAATCAGCATTGTCGATGACGGAGAGGGAATCTTTTTTGATGACGCTCCACTTGTGTTTGAACGCCATGCGACGAGCAAACTCAGAAATGTCAGTGATCTCTACGAGATTGAATCGATGGGATTTCGCGGAGAGGCGTTGGCTTCGGTTGCCGCCGTCAGCAAGGTCACATTGCAGAGCCGTTCACAGCAAGAACAGCAGGGCTTCGAGATGTTGGTCTACGGGGGAAATGCCCTGAGTCTTCAGAGGATTGCCAGGGATAAGGGCACACGAATAGACGTAGAAGATCTTTTTTACAACACTCCTGTGCTCGGAAATTTTCAGAAGCGCCAATCGATTTTGGAAGGTCGAATTACGGAGTTTGTCAGTGCCTTTGCCGTTGGAAATCCACAGATTGCTATCACCTATACAGTCGATCACAGACGTTTTTTTTCTACTCGAGGTGACGAAAATGAGGCAGCGGCCATTTTATCTGTCTTTGGTGAAGAAGCTCTAACACATCTCATTGAGTTTTCCATGAATACGGAAAGCTTCCGGGTCAAGGGAATGCAGAGTTCACTCGGCTATTCATTTCCGCATAGGAGGAGAATGATCTTCTTTGTCAACGGCCGCTTGGTAGAGAACCCTGAGTTGAGAGAGACCTTGAATAAGGCGTATGACGGTCTTTTGCCGGCAAGACGATTTCCGATGGCAGTCATGTGGATTTTTACAAATCCCGGCGGAGTCGATGTCAATTTGCATCCTCGCAAGGAGCATGTCAGGCTCTATTATGAAAAAGAACTGCTTCAGCCACTTCGCGAAGCATTGAGAAGAAATCTCTATCAGGAAAGAGCGATACCTCCTCTTCCTGTTTCTAATCAAAAGGGCCCTGAGACTTCGTTTATTGAGGAAGACGCGGATGATGAGGATCCCCCTGATTTCAGCAGCTTTTCTTACTTTGAACAGCAGGTGAAACAAGAGGAAGTCATCCAACAGGTTCGCGAGCCGATCGTGCCTGTCGAGTCCTTTCTCGACGAGCTTCACTATCTCGGATCTTTCAAGAGCGCCTATTTGATCTTTGAAGGGCGAGACTCAATGTATATCATGGATCAACATGCTGCTCATGAAAAAATACTCTATGAAACCTTTACCGATGCCTATAAAAGAAGAGAGCTGCATTCCCAAGGGCTACTCGTTGCGATGACGATCTCTGTCGGAGCTCAAGAGCGCGAAGCTTGGAATCGATATCGCGACGATCTTCACGAGAGCGGCTTTGAAACGGAGTTGTTTGGAGAACAGAGACTCATCATTCGAAGCATTCCTCACGTGTTCACGCAGGCTCAGGCAAAGCAGTATTTGCTTGACTATTTGGCGGGAAGCCCGGACAGAAGCGATATTACCCGCGAGGAGATGATGCGTAAAGCCTGCAAAGCGGCCATTAAAGCCGGAGATGCCATCGTGAAGGCGGAGGTTCGCCAACTCATAGAGGGGCTGAAGAAAACGGAGGATCCGATGACGTGCCCTCACGGCCGGCCAATCTTTATCAAACTTTCATTGAGCGAATTGGAGAAGAGATTTGCAAGAATCTAAGATAGTTGTTATTTTCGGTGCGACCGCAAGTGGCAAGACAGAGCTCTCCGTTTCTCTTGCTCAATCCATTCATGCTCAGATCATCAATATGGATTCGATGCAAATCTATAAAAGACTCTCGATCGGAACGGCGAAGCCGACACAAAGACAACGACGGAGCGTTGCGCACCATCTGTTTGATTTTTTAGAGCCCGATGAAGAATACAGTGTGGCGTTGTATCAAAAGGACGCCTTGAGAGCGATTGAGAAAGTCTTTAGAGATGGAGATATTCCTCTTTTGGTGGGTGGAACCGGTTTGTATCTAAGCAGCCTCTATTATGATTATTCCTTTCGAGAGAAAAGTGAAAATGAGATCGTATTTTCACAACTTTTACAGGAACTGGGAGCGGAAAAAATCGCTTCTCAATTAATAAAAGAAGGCGTGTGCGGACTCGATCAAGTCGACATTGAAAACCCCCATCGGCTCTTTCGAGTTTGGCAGACAAGGCAAGTTCATCCCAAAAGCGAGCGAACTCGCTCTAATCTTCCGATGATGTTGTTTCATCTGGTCCAGCCGAGAGAGATCCTTCATGAGAGAATTGAAAGACGGACAAAACGGATGCTCGAAGAAGGGCTTATAGAGGAAGTTCAAGGTCTCTTGGAGACGGGGTTCACTGGTAGAGAACCGGCGATGAAGGGTATAGGTTATAGAGAATGCATCCGCTATCTGCAAGGAGAAATGAGCCTCTCTCAGTTGGAGACAAGCATCGTTGTCAGCACGCGCCGGTATGCTAAGCGGCAGTTGACCTGGATTCGAAATCAGTATCCTTGCGTAGAGGAACTCGACGGCACAATGCCGATAGAGACTCTTATCAGCCATATATCAGATATTTTAAAGGAGTCATTATGAAGCAGTCCATCAATTACCAGGACAATTTCCTGAATACGGCAAGAAAAGAAAAAATTACCGTAACGATTTTTTTGATCAGCGGTTATCAGATTCGAGGCCAAGTCAAGGGGTTTGACAATTTTACGATATTAATTGACTCTGAGGGGACTCAGCAGTTGATCTACAAGCACGCCATCAGCACTCTCATTCCTTCCAGGTCTCTCAGGCTTCAAGGAGAAGAAGATGAGCTATAACATCTTCGGAATCAGCGAACGCGTGGAGTCCTGGGTACAAGAACAAGAAGAGGCCTTGAGGCCTCTCTTTTCGAATTTGAAAAGAGTAAAAGAGGCGACTACGCTACGAGTGATGGAGGCATTTCATCACTGTGCAATTCGAGATATCCATTTCCACTCTTATACAGGCTATGCTTATGATGACCCGGGACGCGAGGCGACAGAAGAGGTCTATGCGAGGGTCTTTGGAACAGAAGATGCGCTGGTGAGGCCTGCCATTGCCTCGGGAACGCACGCGCTTAGCCTGATGCTGTTTGGCTGCCTTCGCAGCGGCGACGAGCTATTGATCATCTCGGGAGCACCTTATGATACACTTCACAGTGTCATCGGGATCGATAAGAAAAATGGTGCGACATTGACAGAACGTGGGATTCGCTATTCTCAGGTCGATTTGACAGCCGATGGCAGATTTGATCCGGTAAAAATTGGCGAGGCACTTGTAACGAAGCCCAAAATGGTCTACGTCCAGCGTTCTCAAGGATATAGTTTTCGAAACGGATTTACGAAAGAAGAAATTGATGCAATGATATCTTTAATCCGTGAAAAATCACCGTCTTCAATCATCGCGTTTGACAATTGCTATGGAGAGTTTACCTCGATCAGCGAGCCGGGTCATTGGGGAGTTGATATTTTTGCAGGAAGTTTGATCAAAAATCCCGGCGGAGGACTTGTTTCAAGCGGAGGATATATCGCAGGTAGAGCGGATCTCATAGAGCAATGTTCTTATCAATTGACAGCGCCGGGAATCGGAAAGGAGATAGGGGGGACGTTCGGAACGACTCGTTCCGTCCTACAAGGGCTTCTCTTTGCTCCTACGGTGACCTATCACGCTCTTAAAAGCGCTGCTTTGTTTGCCAAGTGTTATGAGCAGCTGGGATACGAAGTCAATCCGCCTTTTGACGGAGAAAGGCAAGATATTATTGAGGCAATTAAACTGGGAAATGAGGAAAATTTACTTGCTTTTTGCGAAGAGATACAAAAAGCCTCTCCTGTCGACTCTCATCTACTCCCGGTACCGGGAGATATGCCCGGGTATACAGACCAGGTGATCATGGCCGCAGGAACGTTTGTTCAAGGGTCCAGCATTGAGCTCAGTGCCGACGGGCCGCTGAGAGAACCGTTTATCGTCTATTTGCAAGGATCGCTATTGTATGAACAAGGGAAGCTTGCGCTGATGCGCACAATACAGCGTCTTCATCCGCATATGATGTAATTGTTTAATAGGAGGAACATTCTGTGCTTCGTTTAGGTCTCGATATTGGCTCAACCACAGTAAAAATGGTGGCAATTGACAGAGACTATCGGCTTGTATTTAAAAAATATATGCGTCATTACTCCAGCATTCGCGAGACGATTGCGCGCATTTTCACGGCTGCATTAAATGAGCTGAAAGGAGAGCGCGTAACATTGATGATCACCGGATCCGGCGGTTATGCGATCTCCAAGCTGATGGGGATACCGTTTGTGCAGGAAGTTGTCGCATGTACTCGTGCGATCGAGACGTTTATCCCCGAGACGGATGTAGCGATCGAACTCGGAGGGGAAGACGCTAAAATCACCTATTTATCTGACACACTTGAACAGAGAATGAACGGAACGTGCGCAGGTGGAACGGGAGCTTTTATCGATCAGATGGCTTCTCTTATGAAAACTGATCCCTCGGGACTCAATGACCTGGCAAGAGACCATTCTCAGCTCTACCCGATTGCTTCTCGCTGCGGAGTGTTTGCAAAGACGGATGTTCAACCGCTTCTCAACGAAGGGGCCGCCGCCTCTGACGTTGCTGCAAGCATTTTGTTTGCCGTCGTCCATCAGACGATAGGCGGTCTAGCGCAAGGCAAGCCGATACGAGGAAATATTGCGTTTTTAGGTGGACCTCTCCACTATATGTCGGAATTGCGAAATGCGTTTATTCAAACGTTGGGTCTGAGGGAAGAACAGGTAATCTTTCCGGATGATGCCCAATATTATGTAGCGATGGGCGCCGCTCTCAGCACGCAAGACGATGAGGGTGAGCACTTCGAATGCATTTTTGAGCGATTATGCGCGCTCGACTGCCTACACGGAGATGAAGAATTGGCGCTTGATCCTCTTTTTGGTTCAGAAGACGAGTATAGACTCTTTAAAGAACGGCATGATAGAGCAAAGGTACGGAGAAGAAATTTGCACTCTTATGAGGGGGATGCGTTTCTCGGCATAGATGCAGGCAGCACGACGACGAAATTAGCGCTCGTGACAAGAGACGGAGATCTCTTATATTCGGATTATGGATCCAATGAAGGAGCGCCCCTGCAATCGGCCGTCGATTTTCTTAAAAAAATGTATATGGAGCTACCCGATAAAGTGCGAATCGCCGGGTCGTGTGTGACAGGCTATGGTGAAGCGTTGATAAAAGAGGCTCTGATGGTTGATCGAGGAGAGATCGAGACAGTTGCCCATGTTCGAGGCGCGCAGCACTTTCTGCCGGAAGTCGATTTTGTGCTCGATATCGGTGGACAGGACATGAAGAGCATGAAGATTAAAGACGGAGTCATCCACTCCATTACCCTCAATGAAGCCTGTTCTTCGGGCTGCGGAAGTTTTATTGAGACTTTTGCAAAAAGTGTCAATTTAAGTGTGGCAGATTTTGCCAAGCTCGGCCTCAGCGCAAAAAAACCGGTGGATTTGGGCACTCGTTGTACTGTTTTTATGAATTCGCGTGTCAAGCAAGCGCAGAAAGAGGGCAGCTCTCAGGCCGATATATCCGCCGGCATATCGATTTCGGTCATAAAAAATGCTCTCTTTAAAGTAATACGCCTGCGTTCCGGCGACAGCATGGGGAAGAATATCGTCGTCCAGGGAGGAACGTTTTACAACGATTCTGTGCTTCGCGCTATGGAAATCATCAGTCAAAGAGAAGTCGTCCGTCCCGATATAGCCGGACTCATGGGCAGTTTCGGCGCGGCGCTGGTCGCTCTCGACCACGCATCCGATAAGCCGACGACACTTCTCAATCTACAACAGCTTGATCAGTTCAAGGTGGAAGTGCGCACGGAGCATTGCCGTCTCTGTACGAATCAGTGTCTTCTTAGCCTAAGCAACTTCGGAGACGGAAGGACTTTTATATCGGGAAATCGATGTGAAAGACCTCTGGGAATTGAAAAAAAGAAGACTCAACTTCCCAATCTCTTCAAGTATAAATATAATAAATTGTTTTCTTACCGCTCTCTCTCAGAAAAAGAAGCTCGCCGAGGCGTCATAGGCATACCGAGAGTCCTAAATATGTACGAAGACTATCCATTTTGGCATACCTTTTTTACGAAACTCGGGTATCGCGTCGTACTTTCAAGGCCTTCAAATCACAAACTGTATCTTCAAGGAATGGAGAGCATTCCTTCTGAGTCCGTTTGCTATCCTGCGAAGTTGAGCCATGGTCATATTGTCGATCTATTAAATAGAGGAGTCAAAAAGATCTTCTATCCGTGTATTCCGTTTCTTCCGAAAGAGGATCCGACTGCGGACAATCATTACGCATGTCCGATCGTTACATCGTATCCGGATACGCTTCGCGTGAATATGGAGCAATTGCACGAAAAGGATGTACAATTTATAAATCCCTTCCTGCCTCTCGATGACGCGCAGCGCTTGGAAGATCGTCTCTTGAGCGAACTTCGAAGTGAACATATTCCAAGATTTGAAATCAGTCAGGCTCTTCACGCTGCATACAAAGAAGCCCGTCGATTCAAAGTTGATATCCGACGCGCAGGAGAAGAGGCGCTGGAGACGATGAGAAAATCGGGTGCAAAGGGAATTGTGTTGAGCGGAAGGCCATATCATCTCGATCCGGAAATTCATCACGGAGTGCCGGAGATGATCCATGGACTGGGATTAGCTGTGTTTACTGAAGACAGCCTGGATCACTTGACTCCGGTTGAAAGACCTCTTCGAATTGTCGATCAGTGGGTCTATCATTCCCGCCTGTATCGAGCGGCAAGTTATGTTTCCACGCAGAACGATCTTGAACTTGTGCAGCTCGTGTCTTTCGGCTGCGGGCTCGATGCCGTTACGTCGGATCAGGTTCAGGAGATTCTTGCAAGAACGGGAAAGATCTACACGCAGTTAAAAATAGATGAAATCAGCAATCTAGGTGCTCTGCGTATCCGCATCCGATCTCTCCTTGCAGCAATGGAGGCAAGAGAGGAGAGAGGATTTACTGTTCACGAGCCGCATCCGCTACCGCAAAGAGCGATCTTCACAAAGGAGATGAAAAGAACACATACCATTCTCTGTCCGCAGATGTCTCCGATTCACTTTACGCTCCTTGAAGCGGCGCTTGAAAGTGGAGGATACAATCTGGTCGTGCTTCCTGAAACAGACAAGCAGGCCGTAGATGTAGGACTTCGCTACGTACACAATGACGCCTGCTATCCGTCTATCATCACAATCGGACAGATCATGAAGGCATTAAAGAGCGGTGAATATGATCTTGATACGACAGCTGTCATGATCTCACAGACCGGCGGCGGATGCCGTGCGACAAACTACATCGCTTTTATTAAAAAAGCTTTGCTCGATGCGGGAATGGAGCATGTGCCAATCATCTCCGTAAACGTCCTCGGCATGGAAAAACAGCCGGGCTTTACGATAAATACAAAGACACTCGTGAGGATGGCTCATGCCGTTTTGTACGGAGATCTGATGATGCGGCTTTTGTATCGGGTGAGGCCATATGAAGTGGAAGCCGGCAGTGCAAATGCCTTGCACCGCCACTGGGAAGAGAGGCTGCGCAAGGAACTGAGAAGCGGTCAGTACCTCTTTAAGAAAAATGTCGAAGCAATCGTAAAAGACTTCGATGAGCTTGCGATCTATGAGGACATTCAAAAGCCACGCGTGGGGGTTGTCGGAGAAATTCTCGTCAAATACCATCCAACGGCCAACAATCATGTCATCGATTTGCTGGAAAGCGAAGGTGCGGAGGCCGTCGTGCCGGACCTTGCGGATTTTCTTCTCTATTCCGCCTACAACGCAAATTTTCGCTATGATAAACTCTCGGGAAGCTTTAAGGCAAAGGTAATGGGAAATCTCTCGGTTGCCGCCATTGAATATATGCGAAAAGACATAAAACACGCGCTGAAAAACAGCCGGCGTTTTCATCCGCCGAAGTCGATTGAACAATTGGCAAAGGGAGCAAAAAAGCTCCTTCCTTTAGGACATCAGACAGGAGAAGGATGGTTTCTGACAGCCGAGATGATCGACTTGCTTGAAGAGGGAATCCCCAATATCTTGTGTCTACAGCCCTTTGCCTGTCTTCCCAATCACATCACGGGAAAGGGCATGATCAAGGGACTAAAGAAGATGTATCCTTCAAGCAATATCTTTCCCATCGACTATGATCCGGGCGCCAGTGAAGTCAATCAGCTCAACCGCATTAAACTGATGCTCTCGGCTGCACATAGAAATCTACAGAAGTCAAAACAGAAAGGCAATTGATGATATATATTCGAAATGATTCTACTGAACCTGCATACAACTTAGCGTTTGAGGAGTGGGTGTTTGAGAATCTCAGAGACGATGATTATGTTTTGTTTTGGAGAAATGACAATGCGATCATCGTGGGAAGGAATCAAAACACTGTCTCTGAAATCAATGCTCAATATGTTGAGGAGCATGGAATTCATGTCATCCGAAGGGAGACCGGAGGAGGGGCTGTATATCACGATCTCGGAAATCTCAACTTCTCGATCATCTCTGATGCGCAAGATCTCAGAGAACTGGACTTTTCTCTATTTACTCTGCCGGTGATGAAGGCTCTTGAAAAACTGGGGATTGACGCCGCGCTCACCGGAAGAAATGATTTAACCATTGACAATATGAAATTCTCCGGGATTGCGCAGAGACAAAAAAAAGGCCGCGTTCTCAACCATGGAACACTTTTGTTTGATTCGAACTTGAGCGTTCTATCGGCTTGCCTCAATCCGAGAAAGGAGAAAATACACTCAAAAGGGATCCGATCTGTCGCGGCTAGAGTGACAAATATTCGTCCTTATCTGAAGAAGGAATTAGATATACTTGCCTTTCGAGATCTTTTACTGGAGGCGATGTTTGAGGAGCAGGGGAGAATCAGCGAGAGAGTCCTCACAGAAGAAGAGCTCATGCAGATACAAAAGTTAAGAGATGAAAAATACGCAACAACAGAGTGGAATTTTGGACGTTCTCCTAAGGCGGAGATCCATAATTACAGGTATTTCCCGGGTGTGGGAGGCTTAGAGATATATGCTCAGGTTGAAAAGAATCGACTGATCAAGATCAATTTCTTTGGTGATTTCTTTGCTCCGGAGCATAAAGAGATCCTTGAGGGTTATCTTGCCGGCACGCAATTTCAACCTTCTGCCGTCAGAGATAAATTGAACCGGGTGGAGCTAAGTCGATATATCGGAAACATTGATTCCGGGGAACTGATCGCTCTTTTGTTTGAAGAACAGAAAAAGGAGAAATGATGAGTCGAATTTATCTTGAATTATTGAGTGAAGAACACGCCGATGCACTATATCGCTTTGAGAATGACAATAGGGGTACTTTCGATGAAGAGAGTTATTCAAGACATTCATCATATTATGAGAGAAGTACTTTTCAAAGCATACTTGAAGAACTGATAGAAGAGCAGGGACAACAGCTACACGCCATGTACCTGGTCTTCATCGATGAAGGAACACTCATCGGAAGAGTCAATCTGATGAGACTTATGAAGGAGCCTTTTGTGAAGGCGGAAATCGGCTATCGGATTGCCCCGCCATTTCAGGGAAAAGGTCATGCGACAGAAGCTGTGCGGCTGCTTTTAGAAAAGGCGAAGAAAATCTATTCACTCCATCGCGTAGAAGCTCGCATCTCCGTTGAAAATGCGGCAGCGTGTAAAGTCCTTGAAAAGAACGGATTCCGTCACGTTGGAACGTATGAGAAGTATATTCGATTTGCAGATGAATGGATTGACAGTCATCTGTTTGAGATCGTGCTCGACTAAGGAAGTGCCAGTGAAAAAAATACTCCTCTCTATTATTATTTTTGTACTGACAATGATACTCTTGGGGGCGGGGTATGTTTTTTTATACGGAACCCAGACTTCTCCTCAGGAAGTGACGATTTACGATATCATCTTTGACAAGGACAACGGTTCAGTGAGAATAAGCGGCTTCATCCTCTCAAGTGCAAAAGCCTTTCGCAGCGCGGATATGTACATGCAAGACCTTGAATTACATATCACGATACGGGCAGTCCTTGTAAGTCCTTTTTATTCAGACGGTCATTTTCAGATTGAATTCGATTTTGCCCCGGATGAAATCGAGAGGATTTTCATTGTCACGGAAAATGAAATGAAACAGATTTATCCATAGCTGTATACTTGCAAAAACATCCCCTTAATTCAGGGGAAAAGGCTTGAGTCGTGAGATTTTGCAATAGCAGATTGATTTCAGACTATTTGAAATCGAAACGTAGTAATACTGATAGACAATCATACTGTGTGAAAGAAGAATATATTTTGATATAGATAGCTGTATAGTGACTGTTTTTTTGTGTAGAGCCGAGTGGCTCTTTTTTTATTGACATAACAGACTGAGGCACATACCTTAAAATTTTGCGCTTACAAATCAAAAAGGCGGAGTTGGAAAGATATCCACCGCTGCAAATCTTGACATTTGTCGTATTTGCCTAAGTACTTATATATCGAAAGATTTACAAAAGAAAAATGAATAGTTGAAATCAGAAAAGTTATGAGTTAGAATAGGCTAACCAAGAGTTAGTTGCGACTAACTAAGAAGGTGGCGGTAAATGAAAACGGTAAAGAAGGTGTAATGGCCATAGAAGTGGACAATCTTTAAAAAAATGTTCACTTTGTGAGAGCTCAAAGGTTGATTGTAATTAGTTAGCAAAAGCACCTAAAAACTCACGTTGAATAAGAATGGATTAACATACAAAGTTTTTGCCATGATCGGAGATTGTTCATGAAAGGAAATGAATTCAGACAAAATAAACTTTCAGAAAAAATAGTGAAACATTGTTCTCCTACTCTTGCAGGCCTCAAGAGCGGCAATATATTTTCGACATCTTATGAAAATCTTCAAGATATGATGTGTGAAATCAGAAGTCTGAATCGGCGCCTTGTCGGGAAAGGAGTAAAAATAATTCCACTGCGATATTCCGATGGACGCTGTCTGCTGTATGTATTTCGCCCTACCGCTTTAAGGTGCGATCTTGCCGACGAGCAAGCCTGTAAAATCTTGAGAGATTCGGGATATGAGAGTTGTAGGCCCGGGCAGTGCATAGGAAGGCTTTTAAAGAGACTTAAATCTTCCGAACAGTTCCCGCATGAGATAGGTTTATTCTTGGGATATCCGCCGGAAGATGTGTGTGGATATATCAAAAATAAAGGCAAACGCTCGAAATGCACTGGACATTGGAAGGTTTACGGAGATGAAAACTTTGCATTGGCCAAGTTTGAAAGTTATAAGAGGTGCACTCGGATATTTTGCAAAATGGCAGCCTTGGGGCATGCGATAGAAGAGTTGGCTGTAGTGGGCTGAATGCCCTTAAGCATATAAATTTTTTAAGCGAAGGTTTAAAAAGAAAGGATGAAGTACATATGAAAAAGATAGCTGTAGTATATTGGAGTGGCACGGGAAATACCGAACAGATGGCGCAAGCTGTAGCCGAAGGAGGAAGGAGCGCAGGTGCCGATGTTGAGCTCTTTACAAGTGATCGATTCGATTCCTCCATGGTTTCTTCTTTCGATGCCATAGGTTTCGGCTGCCCTTCCATGGGGGTAGAGGTGTTGGAAGAGACGGAGTTCGAGCCGATGTTTACATCCTGTATACCGACTCTTTCGGGTAAAACGGTAGCTCTTTTCGGTTCTTACGGCTGGGGAGACGGTGAGTGGATGAGAAACTGGGAAGAGGACTGCCAAAATGCAGGGTTGTCGCTTGCCACAGACAGTGTCATTTGTGTCGAAGCTCCGGACGAAAGCGCGAAAGAAGAATGCCGGGCTTTGGGCAAAGCTCTGGCAGGTTAAAATTGCTTTGAAGGCGTGCGACTCATCTAAATACACTGCGACCTCTTTAACCGTAGTTGCACGCTTTTTAAAATATCTAAGGCTTAGAGGAAGGCGGAAGCAAATATGAGACCGCCTTTCCTCTCTACTTCAGAATGTGCAGGGCTGATCACTTCGTTATAGAATGATAGAGGTGGCGTTTTGCAAACAAGAGGTATATGACGTGCAAAAGGTGTCAGTTTTATGAAAAAGGAAGTCTATGATATAGGCGGTATGCACTGCGCGGCTTGTTCGAGTGCAGTAGAAAGGGTGACACGAAAACTACCCGGTGTGGAGAGTAGTGATGTAAATCTGCCGCTGAATCGCCTTACTATAACCTACGATGAGGATAAGACCTCTTCGCAGGACATCATTTCAAAGATTGAGAGGGCAGGATTTTCCGCCAAGATTCGTCCGATAGAAGGTAAGTCTTCTTTCGGAGTTTCGCCTGCTACCTCTTCGGCGTCCGAAGAGGTAAGCCTCCTACAAGAAAAAAGATCCCTGGTAACTTCTGCTATTTTTGCAGGACTTTTGCTTGCTTTATCCATGGGACACATGATCATTCCGGGATTTCCTGTTCCTGATATCATCTCCTCTGATACTCACCCTGTAAATATGGCTATTCTTCAGATGATCCTAGCTATACCGGTGCTGTTTTTAGGCAGGAGATTTTTTACACGTGGATTTTCCTCACTCTTTAGAGGCAATCCCAATATGGATACTCTCGTCGCTTTAAGTGCGAGCGCATCCTTTATATACAGCCTTGTAACTACATTTCTTATCACTGACAGTCCTCATCTTGTTCATAATCTTTATTTCGAATCCTCCGCCGTTGTTGTTGCTTTCGTGTCCGTAGGCAAATATATGGAAGCAAACAGCAAAGAGAAGACGAAAGGAGCGATTACAAAACTTATGGAGCTTGCTCCGGAAACGGCCATTTTGGTGGATGAAGACGCTCAGAAAGAAGTTTCTTCGTCAAGCATAAGGCCCGGAGACATAGTGCTTGTAAAAGCGGGAGCCAGAGTTCCACTCGACGGTATCGTCGTTTCCGGTAGCGGAAGCATCAATGAAGCGATGCTCACAGGTGAGAGTATGCCGGTTGCGAAGGGTGAGGGGAGCGAGGTTATAGGTGGGAGTGTAAGTGTGGACGGAGTCCTCTATGTAAAGGTTACCCGCACCGGCGATGACACTGTTTTATCCCAGATAATACGATTTGTAGAAGATGCTCAGGAGAAAAAGGCGCCCATATCCAGATTGGCGGACAAGGTGTCGGGTGTTTTTGTGCCTATTGTCATGGCGATAGCCGTCGTGGCAGCTGCTATATGGTTTATTGTAGGAAAAGATTTTTTCTTTGCAATTAAGATATTTACATCTGTACTGGTTATTGCTTGTCCATGTGCTATGGGGCTTGCCACTCCGACAGCCATAATAGTAGGTACGGGACTCGGCGCTTCCCGAGGTATACTCATAAGAAGCGGGGAGGCGTTGGAGACAGCACATAAAGTGAGCGTTGCAATTTTGGACAAGACCGGAACGATAACTGAGGGAAGTCCGATTGTAACAGATATAATTTCTGATGATCAGGATGCGCTTATGCAGGTTGGATTTTCGCTTGAAAGTCTGTCCGAGCACCCGCTTGCCAAGGCGGTGTGTTCTGCATCGAATGAAATGGGTATTTCCGAGGCAGAGCCGATTACGGGATTTGAGAACGT
Organism: Tissierellia bacterium; assembly: GCA_012520095.1. Taxonomy (GTDB): domain Bacteria; phylum Bacillota; class Clostridia; order Peptostreptococcales; family Acidaminobacteraceae; genus DUVM01. Next base: position 51,130 of record JAAYOV010000092.1, read on the forward strand.
AGGAGGACGAGGCGTTTCGGGCTTCAATGCGGATGGATCTCGCGTCCTTGCCGGAAGCCCTACATTTATGAAAGAAATGGGCGTAGATATATCGCAACACGAGAAGGATATAAAATCGCTTCAAGGCATGGGAAAGACTGTGATATGTGTGGCTTTAGACGATACGTCTTTGGGAATAATCGGTGTGTCCGATCAAGTCCGGCAAAGTTCAAGATTATCAATGGAAAGAATCAAGTCCATAGGGATAAAAACGGTTCTTCTTACGGGCGACAATCGTGCTGCTGCTGAGCATATCGGGGATATTGTGGGTGTGGATGAAATTGTTGCGGAAGTACTTCCTACAGAGAAAGCAAATGTGGTAAAGCGTTATCAGGACGGCGGAGAAATCGTAATGATGGTAGGCGACGGAATAAACGATGCACCGGCTCTTGCTTGTGCGGATATAGGCTGTGCTATAGGTAGCGGCAGTGATATAGCCATAGATTCTGCAGATATCGTTTTGATGAACTCTGATCTTTGCGATGTCGCGCGAGCCATAACCCTAAGTCGTTTGACGATAAGAACGATCAAGCAGAATCTGTTCTGGGCGTTTTTCTATAATGTTTTGGGTATTCCGATTGCCACAGGAGCACTGTATCCGTCCTTTGGGATACTGCTCTCCCCAATGGTCGGTGCTTTTGCCATGAGCCTTAGTTCCCTTTTTGTTGTAAGCAACGCCTTAAGGCTTAGAAGAAAAGAAATATAAGAGAATACAATGCGAAAGAAAGGTGATAGATATGAAGACATTGAAAGTAGAAGAAATGCACTGCATGAACTGTGTCAATAGGATAAGCTCCGCTCTAAAAGCCGAAGCGATAGAATTCGAGATAAAGTTGGAAGAGAAGATTGTTCGCGTTGATCCCGAGAACGTAGAACGGGCAATAGACCTTTTAGACGATCTCGGATTTACTGCCTCCCAATAGAGCCCTGATCATTTAACAGAGCGAGCAGGGTTGTTGTGTCCTCAAGGATGGAGAATATGAGTTTTACGCAACGAAAGAATCAGATCCGCAGCGCCTATTGCCTTACCGGAAAGAACAGTTTCTATGACGGAATGATAACCGGCAGCACATTTTGGGGAAGATTCGTTTGCCGTCTGGTCTGGGATATGGACGCGAAAGAAAACGATGAATATCTGATGCGAGCGCTCTGCGGTATCCCGGAAGGTTTTTCAGGAAGGCTTTTAGAAGTTCCGGTGGGAACGGGTGTACTTACAATGCCGCTCTACCGGACTGTACCCGATGCCGAAATAGTGTGTCTGGACTATTCGCCGAACATGATGGACAGGGCAGAGCAAAGGGCAAGGAAATGGCAACTCAAAAACGTTGTCTTTAAGCAGGGCGATGTTGGAGCACTGCCTTTCGACGACAGTCGTTTTGACATAGTCCTCTCCCTCAACGGATTTCATGCCTTCCTGGATAAAGATGCAGCATACCGGGAGACGTTTCGAGTGCTTAAAAGCGGAGGCACGTTTTGTGGTTGCTTTTATGTGTCGGGGCTTAGCAAGCGAACAGATTTTTTCATTCGGCGCCTCTATCAGCCTTTGAAGTTCTTTACTCCTCCTTATGAGACCATAAAAAGTTTGAGTACAAGGCTTAAAGGCATGTATGAACAAGTGGAGCTTGATCACATCAAAGGGATTGCCTGCTTTGTTTGCAAAAAAAGCATCTAAAGGGAAGACTCATGAAAGAAGAAATTCAATTCAAAGAATGTATAGACTGGGATATAGTAAGACTCTTAATGAAAATAGGCATAGCGGGTGCTTTCCTTAACCTTTTGGGCGATTTGATTGCAGGTTGGGGTGTCAGAGACACAAGTCTTTCCGGAATCGAGGGGATGGTTTCACATTATCTTTCGATCTCCGACAATAGGATGTTCCTGTCGGCAATGCTTGGACTGGTCGGTGCGCCTATTTCCGTCTTTGGTCATATTGGTATTTATAAACTGATAAGGCCTTATTCTCGCAAATACGCCAAGTTGTTTAGAACAGGACTGCTTGGCCTACTGGTTCTGGGCGGTCCCGGTGTCCACATGTCCTCCTTGGCTTCCGCCTTTTTTTATAAACATATGACAGCGGCCGGTCCCGAGACTGCTTTGGAGCTTTCCAAAAAGTTTGTATGCTATTTTTCTTTACCCCTTTATATTGCTTTTTTTGTATTTTGGCTTATACACACCTTTGCCCACATACGAGCCGTCGCCGGAGGCTTTAGTCCATATCCCCTTTGGGGATGTGTGTTTTCTATACCTGTAGGGGGGTTGCTCTTCAGTTTTGCCGGCCTCTTCGGAAACTATGCGATAGTAAACGCCATAATGGTCGGCGCTTTAACCTTGGGTAACATCTGGACATTGGCAGGAGCTTTATTTATGCTCGATAAGGTAAAAGAGATCAATGAAGAAAGCCCGATTGAAATTATATAAATTAGCGGCAGCTATTGAGAAATAGTACGATTTAACATTCATTAGAGGACTGGAGAATGAATCCGGATTATAAAAACTGGGTGCCGAAAGGCATATTGTATGTATTGGCCTTTTTCGCTTTTCTTTGTTATGTTGTGACATTTTCTCTGCAACGGTTACTACAGACCGGGACAAAGAGGGTTTTACTGTCATCTTTTTTCCTTATTTCAGCTGTCATATTAACGGCAATTTTCCTTTGGATGGCAAGAATGTATCGTGCTTTTTCTTATGAGGGCAAACGCAAGTTGTCCAAAGGAGTTGTTGAAGGACTTGCCGATTACGTAGAAGTGCCTGATAACGGTTCGGTGTTGGATGTGGGTTGCGGAAGCGGGGCTCTGAGCATAGCTGTGGCAAAAAAGAATCCTACGGCAAACGTTATGGGTATAGACCGTTGGGGAAAAGAATATGCTTCATACAGCAAAAATCTCTGTGAAGAAAACGCGAGAGCGGAGAATGTCTTTAATGTGCAATTCACCGAAGGGGATGCCATCAATTTGAATTTCCCGGATGAAAGTTTTGATGCCGTGACCAGCAACTATGTTTATCACAATATTACAGGAGTAAACAGGCAGAAATTGCTTTTAGAGACGCTTCGCCTTGTAAAGAAAGGTGGAAGCTTTGCTATTCATGACATATTCTCTCGGGGAAAATATGGTGATATGGAGACTTTTATCTGTAATTTAAGAGATATGGGCTATAGAGATGTCCGACTTGTCGATACGACAGACGGGATATTTATGACGAAGAGAGAGGCAGCAATGTATAGCCTAAGGCACTCGGCAATTCTTTGTGGAAAAAAATGAAAGTTTATGAATTCGGCAAAGACAACAAAAATACTTTTCTGATGTTTCAATGTGCCGTGGGACCGTGGTGGGTGTTTAAAAAATCTGCAGAGGCGGTAGCGAAAGATTTTCGGGTATTTCTTTTTATTTCCGACGGTCACGACGAGTCGGGAACGGATTTTGTCTCCATAGAAAGAAATGTAAAGCAAGCTGTATCTTATCTGAAGGAAAAAAATATTTTTCATTTAGATATAGCCTACGGTATCTCAATGGGTGGATCGAGCGTTATGTATATGCTGGCCCATCAATTAATACCTGTCAAAAAGGCCATCATCGATGCCGGTATAACACCGTACCCGTATCCGAAATGGCTGTGTCGAATCATTGCTATAAGGGATTATTTGATGGTCAAGGCGGCTTTCAGATCGATACAGTTGATGAAAATAGCTATGCCTCCGCAGAGGTGGACACCGAAAGGAGAAGATCCGCAAGAGCATTACTTGAAGCTATTCGAGTTCGGGAAAAATCATTATTCCGACAAGACAATTTACAATGTTTTTTGGTCGACCAATAATTATCCTATGCCCAAATCCGTTCCGACAACGGAAACGGAAATGGAATACTGGTACGGAGAAGAAGAAAAGACGGCAAGAAGAAGAGATCTTGCTTATGCGCAAAAGGCGTTTCCTCTGATTATGGCAAAGGAGTTTAAGGCAATGGCGCATGGAGAGCTTGTGATGATGTTCCCGGAGCGCTTTCACCGGGAGGTCATGAGGTTTTGGAAAAAGATTTAGATGATTAAATGTAGAGGGTCATATTGACATGGAGAAGGTTAAGATAGAAAAAAACACCGTTCAGGAAACGCTAATCATCCCCTTGTATGGAAGAAAAATGTGTTCCGAGAAATTTCCCGCGCTTTATACGGATGATTTCGCCAAAGAGTTGTGCGATAGATTGGATTACGATTTTTCAGAACTAGAGAAAAAGAAACATTCATTTATGTATGAATTCGGTGCCCTTGAAGGTGCGATGCGGCAATTGGATATCATGTGGGAAATTAAAGAATACTTAAAAAGACATCCCGAAGCAGCGATTGTAAATTTGGGTTGCGGATTGGATAACACAGGGAAAACATGTGATAACGGATTATGTAAGATAGTCAATATCGATTTTCCTGATGTCATTGCCGTTCGTGAGCAGTTGATTTCTAAGCAGGACAGAGAAAAGAATATAGCGAGTGATTTAAATGATTATTCGTGGATGGAAGAAGTGGACGGCTCAAACGGAGTCATTTTCTTTGCTGCAGGAGTGTTTCATTATTTCAAAGCGGAAGACGTCAAAAGCTTGGTGTTGGAGCTTTCACAAAGATACCCGAAAGGGTGTTTGGTGTTCGACAGCCTGGGAAAGTTAGGTTTGAAGCTGATGATGAAAACGGCAATAAAGAATATGGGCATCCACAATGTAAATGGCTTGTTCTATCTAAATAATCCTCCGACTGACTTGGAATGGTCTGAAAACATAAAGGTCACTTCAAAAGGGTATATGCTGGGCTATTACGATATGAAAAGTCCGGGCATTCATTTTATGCATCGTTTCCTTGCAAGGATAGGAGACAGCGCAATAAAGATGTCGATAAACAGGTTGGACTTTGACTAGAAAAGGGAAATACAATGCGTAGAAACAAAGAGGAGTCAGGACATCTACCGGTGTTTGGAGTGGGACCACTCTATGTATACGGCATTGTCCTGCTGACTGTAGCAGCCATGCTGTGTTGCGAGCTTCCCCGTTTTATCGGTGGCTTATTGCCGGAGGTGTGGGCGAAAGGACTGGATGTTTTAGGCGTGCTGCTCATGGCTTCAGGGGCCATTTTGTGGATATTGGCTGTACCGGTGTCAAAGGTGCATGTGAGCATAAAGGAGAATAAGTTGTTGACCACCGGTGTGTATGCGTGGGTACGGCATCCCATATACTCTGCTGTTATGTTGTTTTGCACCGGTTGGATTTTTGTCATTGGAAATGTTTATTTCTTTATCCTACCCGTTCTGTACTGGCTATTTTTGACGGTTTTAATGAAGGCGACGGAAGAAAAATGGTTACGGGATCGGTATGGAGAGGAATATGAGGCATATTGTCTGCGAGTAAATCGATGTATTCCGAGTTTTCCTAAAAAGGGAGAGAGGCTGAAACCACAAGACATAAGCACCGATGAAATGAAACCGATCAATCGGTAGCTACTGTTTTGGATGATAATGCTGTAGAGTTGAAAATAATCCCTTCATTCAGGGGAAAACGGTTGAGACACAAGAATGTCAATAAATTATCAAAGGAATCGAAATACTCCTTTAACGGTTCCGAGGATTTGAACATTCGTTGAGAAGATAGGGGAGTAGGCGTCATTGGCCGGCTGAAGGCGAATGCCGTCTTTTTCTTTATAGAAGGTTTTTACTGTCGCCTCGTCATTGAGAAGAACTACGAGATTTCTCCGTCTTGAGCGACTTTAATTTGCTCAAAGTGTTGAACCGATTGAGCGAGTAAAGCAAGAGCCAGGTAAGCCGGTCATCATGTATGGCAAGAACGTTCCGGTAAGCACACCATAAGCTACAGTTGCAACTTGGGATTTTGCAATGTCAGATTGTTTTCAGGTTTATTAAAATCGAAATGTAGTAAATACTAAGTTAAAACCGGCATCTGTAAATCGTTTTTAATAATAAGATGAGAAATCATATTTCTGTTCAACAATCACGCCGCTTTTCTGTAATATTTCAATAAATAAGGCTCTAGCAATATTGTTTAGCAGCTAAACAATATTGACTGGTAAAGTCTAATTATATATACTTTTCTCAGAGGGGAGGGTGATGTATGCAGTGTGAGGTTATAAACAGATTATATTACGCCTTTAACAGTATAAAAAAAAGGCAGAAAGCGCCGAGGTCACTCAGAGGTATTAGTCCTTTAAGCGGGGCTGATATTGAATTTATAGATGTTTTGTACTCTAACCCCAATCAAAATGCAACATCGTTATCGCACATCCTAAAACTATCAAGAGGTGCTGTTACTCAGTCTGTCAATCGCCTGGAAGATATGGGGGTGGTCATGCGACTTCCTGTTAAAGGCAATCGCAAAGAAAAACTTATTTGTCTCACCGACTTGGGAAAGGAAATAAAGACTGAAAAGGATAAAGAGCACCGCTTTGCAAATGCTGAGATGTGTCGTTTTTTGGGTAGCCTTGAAGCTGTAGAATTAAACGCTATAATGCAATTTTTGAATAAGGTCTCCAGTCTGGATATAAGTCCATTTATCTGTCTACAGTGCTACTGCGCAATTAATGCAGAAGGGGAGTGCGATGCTTAAGTTAAAAAATGTAAATTTTAAGATAAAAGGGGATAACGAAAAGGAAGTAAATATTCTCCGCGATATAAATTTAACCATTGCATCCGGAAGTTTTGTTGTCATAACCGGTCCTAACGGCAGCGGTAAATCTACACTTGCAAAAATTATTATGGGCATTGAGAAAGTTACCGGCGGTCAAATTTTCTTTGAGGGATCGGATATCACGGATGCGGATATAAACGAGCGGGCAAAAGCCGGAATTGGCTTTGCGTTTCAGCAGCCCGTACATTTCAAGGGTATGCAGGTAAGGGACTTACTCAGTTTGTCTGTCGGAAAGGAACTGGATGTTGAAGAAGCGTGTACTTTTCTTTCAAAGGTGGGCTTATGTGCAATGGATTACATTTTTAGAGAATTGGACAGTAGGCTCTCAGGTGGTGAGATGAAGCGGATAGAAATAGCAATGCTTTTAGCAAGGAGAGTGCGTTTATCCATATTTGATGAACCGGAGGCCGGAATTGACCTGTGGAGCTTTCAAAATCTTATTCAAGTTTTTAAGAGACTGAGGGAAGAAACACAGGGTTCCATAGTGGTAATATCGCATCAAGAAAGAATTTTAGAAATCGCCGACAGAATCATTGTTATAGAGGATGGTTGTGTTGTACAAGATGGCAGCCGCAATGAAGTTTTTCCTAAGCTTATGCTTGGAGTAGAAGCTTGTGAATTTTACGGAAGGAGCGTAAATTTTGAACACGGCGCTTAAAAAACTTTTATATAGGATATTAGGAATAAGCAGTACACCGAAAGGTGCTTATAATTTTCGCATAAACGGAATAAATGAAGGTCGCGCAGAGTTTGGCGGTATTCAGATAATTAATAAATGCGACAAGCCCGGCCTGAATATAATTGTAGAACCGGGTGTTAAGGGCGAAGTTATACATATACCTGTTTTGATAGACCGGAGCGGGTTTTCGGATCTGGTATATAACGATTTCCATATTGGTGAAAATTGTGATATCAAGATTATAGCCGGCTGCGGGATACACAACGACGGTGTGCACGCAACGCAACACAGCGGAATCCACACTTTCTACATTGGAAAAGGCTCAAATGTAAAATACGATGAAAAACACTATGGTCAGGGTTCGGGGCGCGGAGACAAGGTATTAAATCCAAAAACGGTCATTTATTTAGAAGAAGGTGGTCGTATGGAGATGAATAGTGTCCAGATTGAAGGTGTAGACGAAACCGAGCGCATTACAAAGGCCGTCTTAGCTGAGGATGCCTCCCTAATTACAAAAGAATTAATTTTGACAAGCGGCATACAGTCCGCAAGAACCGATTTTAAAATAGAGCTCAACGGAAAAAACTCCAGCGTAAGTTTAGTCTCCCGCTCGGTGGCAAAAGACAAGTCCAAGCAGTATTTTTATTCCGTTATCAACGGCAACAATAAGTGCAAGGGTTACTCTGCCTGTGATGCTATAATCATGGATCAGGCCATGGTAAAAGCCGTACCGGATGTAACGGCAAAGCATGTTGATGCGGAGCTTATCCACGAGGCGGCAATAGGTAAAATTGCCGGAGAGCAGATAATTAAATTGATGTCACTGGGCTTAAGTTATGAAGAGGCGGAAGAAAAAATAGTCGCCGCTTTTTTAAGCTAATGGATTATATGCGATTTTTGGATTGTCAGAGACAGGGTGGAGAATCCTAAATAGAAAGAGGAGAAACGCAATGTCTAATTTGTCATTTAAATATCGATTTTTGAAAGGGCTTATCAAGCTCACGGGAGTAAAAAGCTTTTTCAGTAAAGACAAAGCGGAAATAATTTCAAAAGCACGAAAGATGATGGAGAAAACAAAAGTTCCTATACTTTCGCATAGTGAAATTAACTATGAAGTCAAAGATTTTTGCGGAGAGAAAGTTGTATACATAAGCCATAAGAAACCGACGAAAAAAGCGTGCCTGTTTTTAATTGGCGGCGGAATGCTTGCGCACCCGCACCCGGGTTCCGTTAAAACGGCTCTGAAGATAGCAGTTGAAAGCGGTCGCAATATGCTTGTCCCATATTATCCGCTGTGCATAAATTATACGATCGCTGAGGTGTATGATTGGCTCTATCCGTTATATAAGTCCATGCTTGAAACGTATAAGGCTGAGGATATTCTTGTCACAGGAAGCTCTTCCGGCGCAACCCTTGCACTGGGACTTGTATCATACATAAATGCGTTGGGGAATAAAGCGGAATTACCTAAGCGTATATATGCATCTTCTCCCGGTCAATGTTTCACGGACAAGGAGACTGTCAGAAAAGGGCGTATTCTTAATGAAAAGGACATTATTCTGCATGTTTCTTATATGGAAATTGCAGAAAGTATCTTGACTCACGGTAAAAATATGCCGGAATATATGCTGTATCTTGAAAAAGGAGACTATCACGGACTAGAAGAGGTCTACCTTTCCTACGGGAGTGACGAAGTACTGTATGCTGCATATGATGTAATAAAAAACAGATTGAAAGAACACGGTGTAAGGGTGATTTCTGAAATAGGAGAGAATTTGTTCCATTGTTATCCGTTCTTTCCTGTTGTCAGGGAAGCAAAACCGGGTTGGGAAAATATGTTGAAATATCATAAAGCCGATGATGGGTAGTCAGTCTTAATGTGTATTCAATGGAATTATGACATTGGACTTTGAATAGCAAGAGGGGAAGGCAATGCGTAGAAGCAAAAAAAACAGGACATCTACCGGTGTTTGGAACGGCATTGTCCTGCTGAGCGTGGCGGCTATGCTGTGTTGCGAGCTTCCCCGTTTTAACGGTGGATTATAATAAGTAGTTGACCACAAATTCAAGGGAAAATGGCTGAGTCATAATAATGTCAACAAATTATCAAAGGAATCGAAACACTCCTTTAACGGTTCCGAGGATTTGAACATTCGTTGAGAAGATAGGGGAGTAGGCGTCATTGGCCGGCTGAAGGCGAATGCCGTCTTTTTCTTTATAGAAGGTTTTTACCGTCGCCTCGTCACCGAGAAGAGCTACGACGATTTCGCCGTCTTGAGCGACTTCGCTTTGCTCAACGAGAACAAAGTCATGCTCCTTGATCCCGACGTCGATCATGCTGTCGCCCTGGACACGCAACATAAAATGATCTCCGCGGCCGATGCGATCCTGAGGGACAGGAAACGACCCTTCCAAGTTTTCATCGGCAAAAATAGGTTCTCCTGCTTGGATTCTTCCAAGAATCGGGACGTCGACCACTGTGCTTTGAAAATCACGCGTCAGCACCAAAGAACGATTTGTCTTATCCTGTTTTTTCAAATAGCCTTTCGCTTCTAAATTGGCGACGTGGGTATGAGCGGTAGAAGTCGAACGCATATTTAGTCCGGCGCATATGTCGCGAATAGAGGGAGAATATCCATGTTCCAAAATAAAATCTTCAATAAAAGTATATACAGCTCTCTGTCGATTGGTGAGATTTTTCATCAAGTCCTCCTGTGAGTATTATACACGGTATCGATCAATTGTTCTACTCTTCGTCGAACTCCTGAATAATCTGCTCCTTAGCTCCTTTTCGATGAGCGGCATAGAGTTGAGTCGTCGTAACATTGTCGTGGTCAAGAAGCTCTTGGACGTCGAAAATGCTGTATCCGCGCTCAATCAAGGTGCTTGCGGCGGTCGCTCGGAGTTTATGAGGGCTGTAGCCTTCGCGCCTTGATGTCTGCATGGCGATGGACGTGTATTTTTTTACCAGTTCGCGGATAGCTCGCTCAGTAATGCGTTTTCCCTGTAAAGAGAGAAATAGAGCATCCTCCGTCGTAAAGGAAGGCCTCTCGGTGTCTATGTACTCAGTGAGGGCGTTGTATATCGTCTGGTTGATCGGCATGACAGATTCTTTGTCCCGTTTCCGGAAGATGGTAAACTCCATTCTTTTAAAGTTGAAGCTGTCTATATCAAGATTGGCGAGTTCTTTTAAGCGAAGTCCATATGTGAGAAACAGCAAGATGATCGCTCGATCGCGAAGTTTTGTTTTTTCCCAGTAGATTCTTTCGCGGTCGGTGAGGCCATCACCGGTTGTGACGGCGCGAAGAAGGGAGCGTATCTCATCTTCGTAGAGTCGCTTAATGGAATCGGGATCTTTTTTAGGCAGTTTGATTGGATTAAACCCCGTCGTAATATCTTCTGACAGCTGTTCATTGCGAAATAGAAATTGGAATAGGGAAGTGAGGGAAGATTTTTTTCTTGAAAGGGCGCGATTTGAATTTTCAAACACCTGCACTCTTCCATCTTCATCTTCTTTATAATATCTTCTGCAATAGTCTCCAAGAAAATAGTTGATGTCGCGTGCTCGAAGAGACTCGAGATCATTTAGTGTGATCTCGGAGAGCTCGTTTGCATTAGTGAAATCTGTTTCTTCAATTAAATACTCAAAAAAGAATTTGATGTCTTTAAAGTAAGCATCGTGTGTGCTCAGCGCCACTGAACCTCGAAGAAATATGCTGTAATCCTTCATAAATGAAGGAAATTCGCGCTCTAGAGCTCGTATTTGCCGATCCATTCTTGCTTGTGATTTAACAATGTGTCCGGTTTTATTTGTCTTTTTATTAACAATCAATCGATTTTAACTCGCTTTCTAATTGAGCCTGAATAGATGCCGGAGGCATTTTATGCAGTAGAAAACCGTAGACCAAAGTGATGCGATCATCAAGAAATTGAAGGGGAACCGCAAAGAAAGCTTGCAGCATCTTATTGATATCAATCCCTAGGCTTTCAAGAGAATATCTTCTGAGTTCAGGGTGGCAACAATCCTCAAATGTCAGTTTTGAACAGTCCGTATGGCAGTTGTGGCAGCAGCCCGGAAGTAGCGCCTCAGCTTGAAAATGGTTTTCCAGCTTCATAAGGAGCGGATCAATGCGCCTACGAGACGACAGAAAAAAATCGGCCTGTAGGAGTCCCTGGGGCAACATCAGGGAATGCTTCACAATGAGCGCGTATTCGAAGCGGTTGAGATAGTGCTCTGTTGAAAAAGCGTGGTCGGGACAGCTGTAGTTGCGATTATAGTTCGGACAGCTTTTGCAGTAGCCGAGAACCCTCAGGGGCTCATAAGATGCATCTATGAGCGTCTTGATGGGAATAAGCCGAAAGACGAACATATCACCCTCCATCTATTCCCAAAATATACATTTAAGGAATAGTTTAATGTATCTTAACACGATATCCCCCATTTCGCAAGAGGTAAAAAAGTCTCTTTTGACTCACACAAGGGATATCCTTTGTATCATATGAAATGCGTTGAATATGTTTTCATATACACCATTAGCGATTAGTCTCTGCTTCCTTTTCTTCGTTTCCACATTTTCACCAGGCATTCTTCCTCTCCGTGATGTTTCGGCCGGTAAAAGTCCACTTCTCTGAATTCATCCGGGAGGTATTCTTGTTCCGAATATCCTCGAGGGTCGTCATGTGGATATTTGTAGGAGGCCTTGATTTCTTTTAGTCGTTTTTTCGTTGAGTCCATCAGATGCGGAGGGACATTTACCGCCCCGTGCTCTCTCACCCGGCTCATCGCTTCTTTAATCGCTAAATAGGCGCTGTTGCTCTTTTCACAGAGACTTAGGTAAATTGTCAGCTCTGAGAGGACGATCTGAGCTTCCGGCATGCCGATTTTGTGGACAATGTCGAAGGCGGCATTGGCGATGGTTAGTGCCTCCGGATGAGCAAGCCCGATATCTTCACCGGCGAGGATCACCAGGCGTCTGGCGATGAATTTCGGATCCTCTCCGGAAAGAAGCATATGCGCAAGATAGTATAGTGCTGCTTGCGGATCACTTCCTCGGACGCTTTTAATAAAGGCGCTGATGACATCGTAATGGAAGTCACCGTCTCTGTCATATCTTAAAAAGGGCCTCTGCGTGCATTCCGATAATATTTCCTCCGTAATTTTGATATGCCCGTCTTCAGGATCCGGTGATGTTGTGATAACGGCAAGTTCAAGGATATTTAGAGCTCGCCTGGCATCGCCGAGTGAATTTTTGGCAATAAAGGTTTTTTCTCTCTCTCCAAGGAGGATTTTTTGCAGGCGAAGCTGTTCGTCTTCTTCAATGGCTCTTTCGATGATGGCAATGATGTCTTCATCAGCAAGCGGATACATCTCAAATACCATGGAGCGTGAAAGAAGAGCTTGGATGACTTCAAAATACGGGTTTTCTGTCGTAGCACCGATGAGCACGATGGTTCCGGCCTCCACATGAGGCAGGAGCGCGTCTTGCTGAGCCTTGTTAAAGCGGTGTATTTCATCGATGAATAGGATCGTGCCATGCCCGGATGTTTCAAGCTCTCTGCGAGCTTTTTCTACGATTTCTTTGATGTCTTTAACGCCGCTAGTCACTGCGTTTAAAGTGACAAATGATGAGCGGGTCATATGAGAGATGATCCTTGCAAGGGAGGTCTTCCCTACTCCTGAAGGACCTGATAGGATGATGCTCGTCAGTCGGTCGGCTTCGATCAGGCGCCTGAGAAGTTTTCCGTCTCCGAGAATCTCTTCCTGTCCCATAAAGTCGTCGAGTGTTCGAGGCTTTCTCCGTTCAGCAAGAGGACGTCTGCGCTTTAAGTTTTCTTCTCGTACCATGTCAAAAAGATTCATATTCTACCTCACAAGGTCATTTTACCACATAATGAAACAATTATAAGTATAATAAGAACAAATGTTCATCAATTAGGCGATAAAAAACGCTTCCGTCAATATGGGAAGCGTCTAAGAAAAATGTATCTTCTCATATACCGAGTGAATTCTTAAGAAGTATAAGAGCGGCTTCCGGATATTCCATGGAAAGCACGCCGAGAGAGGCCATGATATATTCTCTATCGACGAGAACGCGGATGCCTTCTCGGGGAAATAGCCGATCTCCTTTGTTCATCGAGGGAATGTCTTCCATAATCTGTTTTGCGCAGGGAAGTCTCGTGAGGGCTCCTCCCGTCCCGACGACGAGTCGAATCATCGTCAGGTCCTTGCCTTGTGCGCCTTGTCGTTTACCGCCGGAATAATAAAAATCGAGGAATTGTCCCGCATGGCGCGTGACAGAGAGCTCGACGGCTTTTCTTGCCAGTGCGCAGGAGAGTCTGACTGCCTCGGGGGTCTGAGGAATCGGATGGAAGTGCTCTATTTCGTATTGGAGCGCCTCAATTGCGAGATCGGCCTCTTGTGCCAATTTCTCCGGTACAAAATATCCCAGGAGGTTTTCACGGTTGATAAAGAGCCCCAGATCGCCTTCCACCGTTCTTTTGGCCTCCGGCTCAGGAGAGATGGAGATCGAGGCGATCTCTTCACTGCCGGATGTGACCGAGTGCACATCGCTCGTTGCACCGCCGACATCCAGTGTCAAAACATCTTGGAATTCTTCGGCCAAAAGTTTTGTGGCAAGCATGACGCTTCCGGGCGTGGGAATGACGTGTGAGTCGACGGCTTCACGTATTTTTGCCATGCCCTTTGCCTGTGTGATATGGGCTTCAAACACGTCTTGGATGACGGCTCGGGTGGGTTCGACATTGAGCTGATCGAGTCGGGGATAGACGTTTTCACAAAGAAAAAGATCCCCCTCTCTCCCCTTTTCTTCGAACATCAGCCGTATCTCTTCCTGATTTTCGATATTTCCGGCGTAGATAAACGGAATACCTAAGTCAAGATTTAAAAGGAGTTCAATATTGTGAAGAGCTGTGTCGCGCTCGCCAAAATCGACGCCTCCTGCGATGAGGAAGATATTGGGCTTTCGCTCTTTAATTTGTCGAAGCTCCGTTCGACGAAGCTTGCCGGAAGTGAGAAAAGTGATATTGGCACCGGCCCCTAAAGCAGCTTCTTTTGCCGCTTTAACGGTCATATCGTGAACAAGCCCGTGGACGGACATGCGTAGTCCGCCTGCAGCGCTCGATGTCGCCAGGACCTTTGTCGGGTTAATGGAACCGATCTGCGCTTCAAGCGCATCTCTGGCCTCCAGTAGCCCTATCGTCACATCTCCCTGATCGACAGATGTAGGTGCTTGAGCACCCCCGGCGAAGCGAGGGTGCTCTGTGTCTACATCTGTAAAATAATTGACAAGTGTCGTTGTTGAACCGATCTCATAGACTAATGCGTTTTCAGGCATTTTCTCTACTTCTTCTGACTTCGACAATTTTTGTAGCGACGTGGGCGCCTTTGGTGCCGCGGCCGAAACCACCGTCCATTCCGCTGGCAACGGCAATTTCCGGCGTCACCTGAGTTCCTCCGGCGATGAGAATGAGCTTGTCACGGACACCTTTTTCAACGGCGATGTCGTGGAGCTTTCTCATATTGCGGTAGTGAATATCATCGTGAGAGATAATTGTGGAAATCAGCACGGCCTCTGAATTCGTCTCGATCGCGGCATCGATCATCTTCTCGACAGGCACACTGGTTCCGAGATATTGAACATCAATGCCCCACTTCTCAATTCCGCCGTGCTTGATATCGATGATCTCGCGCATGCCGACGGAGTGTTCGTCTTCGCCGACGGTGCCGGCAACGACGCGCAGGGGTTTCTTGCCGAATTCTTCCCAGAGTTCTTCGTCGCTGAAGAGTTGCGGTTCGGGAGGAATATCGAGTTCAGCCGTATCGACGACTTTGTTGAGAACGCCTTTTAGCATGATGCGTGTGCCTTCGGCAGGATGCATCACTTCCAGATGGATGACCTCAGGCTCTTCCAGATTCATATATTTGGCAAATTCGAGCGCCGCGTGTTTGGCGACATCTTGAGGCAGAGGCAGCATCATCTCTACCGATACAATGCCGTCACCCAGCCACTCCACTTCAGGCATGACCTTCGAAGTGTTTCTGATCTCTTCTCTCTCCTCTAGACGCTTGTTTACGCTGTCTTCGGGATCGAGCTCGTCGATGTACTGGATCATATCGGGATTTTCAAACGTACATCCGCCGATGAGCTCCGAAGCATTTTCCGGATCGACGCCGTATTGTTTTGTGTTGTTGTATCCATAGTGAGCGGTGACGGGTGCCATGTAATTCTCTTCTCGCTTATAGACTGCGCCGGCTCCTATGCCTCCGTCAATCGCGCGAGAAATTCCGTCTCCGTTTCTTTCGGGGAACATGCCGGAATCGACAAACCATCCCTGCTCAACCGACTCGAAATACCCGCCTTTTTCCAAGATCTCTTCGAGATACAAGACAGCTCGCTCTTGAAGTTCTCGGACTTTTTGAGGCAGATAGCCTTCCGTCTTCAGCTCGATCATGCTCATGAGCCCGTCGAGACCGACAAGTGTCTGCTTTGCCGTGTCACAGGCTTCAATATTATTGATATGCCAAGGGACGTTACGCCCTTCGTCCGGTGTGATAGTGGACTGAATATCGGCGCGTGTGAGGCGGCTGATGAGCATATTTAAGACGTGGGTCACGGTCGCTTCCCGACTGGAAGAGGTGATGTACTTCGTGTTCATCTGTGCACGCATTTTGTATTCGCTGAAGAATTCGCGAAGTGCGACGGCATATGGCAAGTCGTAGCGCATTGTCGGAATCGGGCTCGCTGTCGGAGGCACGGTGGAAAGTGAAATATTGTCTTTCTTCATTCCCACTTTTGCCGAAAACAGGGAGTTGATTCCATGCTGAACCATGAGTTCAGGCATGACTTTCCATGCGTCACGCGCCGTGGCGTTTGCGTTGTGGGCTCCGTCGATCTGGTTGATGTCAGCCCATGCCATGATCTTTTTCGATTCTGCGGCGTCGATGAAGGAGCGAACCATGTTGATATTGCGGTAAAGAACATTATACTGAGGATCTTGGTGCGCTCCGTTGACTCCTTCTTCAGCAAACATAACTGCGATGTCCGGTCCGGCTACTCCGGAGACATAGGAGTGATAATTGATGGGGCGTCCGACTTCCTCTTCAATAATGTCAAGTGCTTTTCTCTGCGCGCGAACCTGTTTTCTTGAAATAGGTACACCGCCGATTCCTTGGGGAGTTCCCTCAATCAGGCCGTCATAGTGGGATTGGCCGGCTGTACGGATGACCATGAGGTGGTCCGCACCGTGCCAAGCGGCCATGCGCATGCGGCGAATGTCGTCCTCAAACCGTCCGGAAGCGATCTCGGTGGTGATCGTCTCCATGGGCTGGGGGTCGAGATTATCAAAATAGGAGATAGCAGAAGGAATTCCAATGGAATTTTTCAGCGGCTTCGAGCATTCATAATAGGTGTGACCGCCCATTTCCAAATTTTCTACTCGTTCTCTCCAGTGCCAGCCTCTTCGCTTTGGTCTGTAGTTTTCCAGATCTTTGAGGAGTTCATGAATATCGAGTTTCTCATTGTATTTCATTATTCTCCTCCTAAAGCTTTCTTAGCGTCTTGCCAGTATTCTCCTTCGAGGAGGGCAAGTCCTGCTTCACGAATGGACAGGCCCTTTTCCTTCGAGACGACATAGACGACGTGGCCGACTCCATACCCCATCAGACCTTGGTCGATGGCCATCTCTACGAGGGGAGCGGCTTCTAAGCTGGAGAATCCCATTCGCAGTAGAACACTGCGTTCAATGGAAGGGGTTGTGTTTTCGTAAGAGAGCTTGAGTAGAGGATCGACTATTTCTTCGATCTTGCCCCAAAAGCGTTCCTTAAGCTGCTCATTTGTCAGCCCCTCAAGATGCTTTCTGCGCTCCAGATAATCGTCTTCTCTGCGAAATCCTTTCATGCCGTCACCTAAAATTCCTTCAGGAATTCTTCAAGCTGTGCTTGATCGACATTCATTTCTTCTCGCAGGTACTCAAGCTCGCGCTCTCCAAAATCCTTGGAGCCTTTCTTGTTGATCTGATTTCTCAGATAGGATCGCTTGAGGCCATCCATATCGAGCGGTTGAGCTTCGATGAGAGAAGGATCTTTAGGCAGAATGATATTCTTTCCGGGAACCTCGTCTTTCGGATCACCGAAGAAGATTTCAATTCCGTTGTCTCTTGCAAAGCTGAGCTGAGGATTGAGGTGCTTACCCGCTCCGGTGTACTCCGTTTCCTGAACGAGAATGATCTCATCTTCTTTCATTTTCTGAGCGAGGCTGAAAGCGACAGCTAGAGATGTATTTCCGGCGGGGCCTCTTTCGAGTCCTTCAAGATTTGCGAGAGCTTCTGTCATGAAGAAGACTTCGCCCTGACGGATGGTGTAATACTCATCGATATAGCGAAGCGGTCTGGCCGCGCTGCGGGGAACGTCGCTTCGGTCGGGATTTGTACAGAAGGGAACGCCAAAGCCGGTGTGGCCGGTCGTAAAGCTCTTGCGATTGAAATCGCCGTCTGAAGCCATGTGAAGACCGGAGAGGTCGACGGATGCGGCGACGATCTTTGTGTTCAAAGCGCCGGCTTTGATCAGTCCTCTTGCCGTTCCGGTCAGGTTTCCTCCGCCGGCGTTGGTGACGACGACGACTTCGGGATCTTTTCCGTATTGCTCTCGCATCTGCATGGCGATCTCGTAGCCGAGGGTTTCGACTCCGGCAATGCCAAACGGTGTGTACAGTGATGCGTTAAAGTAGCCGGTATCTTCAAGAAGCTGGAGAAATTTGTAGAAGAGTTCAGGACCGACACTTAACTGAAGAACTTCAGCTCCGTATGCTTCACACGCACGTGCTTTTTCTACGATCTCGGGCTGACCGACGTGTCTGGAGTCATATGTCTCTTGGACGACAATGCACTCGAGTCCGGCTTTTGCCGCAAGAGATGCCACTCCGGCACCGTAGTTTCCGCTTGTGGCGGCGATAAGTCCTTTGTATCCTCGTTTTCTGGCTTCGTGAACGGCGATGCTGGCTCTTCTTGCCTTAAAGCTTCCGGAGGGGTTGGTCGCTTCATCTTTAATAAAGATACGGGCGCCATATCCTTCGGGGGCCAGTTTTCTTGCAAGAGCCGTTAGATTTGTCATTTCAAGAATCGGGGTGTTTCCGACGAAGAACTCGGCTTGGATCTTTTGAAGCTCTTCAAGAGTGTAGCCCGTTTCTTTCATCATGCGCTCATAGTCAAACGCGATTCCTTCTTGTTCAAAATCATCATAGTCAATTCCAATGGCAGAGTGCATAATTTGATTTTTCTTTGCCATCATTTCATCATAATGTGTCATTTGTCCTCCCTCCAGAGCATGCCGCGCAGGGATTCACCTATCTCTATCAATTCAGGGACAAGCTTTCCGTAGTTGAGCTCATATTGCGGATTGACTTCCACAAGATTTCCTGTAGCAATGCGTCCGCAGGCCGTCTTAACCTGTACTTCATCGCCCATGGAGGCATCTTCGAGAAGTCTGCCTTTCGTCCATTGCTCGAGAGGTACACTTCTTGTATCTTCAGGAATGTTTGCGGCACGATCTGCCACGCCAAGAGCGACGGCGTGAATGCGCACCCAGGTGCCTTTTTTTACTTTTTCCATTATTTGTCCTCGATTCGGTCTCTCATGTCACCCATAATTGCGCGCGGAACGGGAAGATCGAGCATGGTTTTGAGTCCGGGCGAAGCATTGATGACTTGGGGTATCATATTGACGCACATAGCAATGGTTCCGATGCCGCCGTCTACTTCAGGTGAGTTCAGCGCATTGATCGGAGGTGTTCCCTGGATGATGACATAGTCGCCTGTGGTGACGCCTGCCATCTCAGGCTCGATCTGCTGGGGATGCTCCATCTCGATTAACTTCTCGCCGTTTACATAGCCCTGTGCTGTCATGGCTACACCGGCAACGTCGCCTGCCTTGGCAAAGCCATAGGGGCTCTTTCGGTCGACTTCAGTTACGATAGGCTCCATCTGCTGCTCTACGCGGTCGACTTTCCAGCCGATTCCGTCAGCAATCATCTGGATGGATTCGGGGAATCCGACATGACCGGAGAGGTTGCCCTGTGCTTTTTTATTGTTGAACTCTTCAACAGTAAGGCCGATTCCCTGCTCTTCCATGACGGTTTTTCCGAAGGGGCTCAGGGAATTGACACGTCGGCTCAGTACGTGCTCTACGCTTTCCATGCAGCCGGTAAAAATCAGTACCAGTAAGTCCATAATCAGACCGGGGTTGATTCCGGTTCCCAGGACGGTGACGCCGTTTTCTTTGGCTAAACGATCGATCTCAGCGGCCAGTTCAGGCTCCTGTGCCTGAGGATAAGCCATTTCCTCTGCTGTGGAGATGACGTTGATCTTGTTCTCGCAGAGCAGTTTGATTTTGTCAAAGGCGCCTCGTGTGTGTGAGTCAGTTCCCAATAGACATACGTCGGCCATTCCGGGCTTCAGTCCGTCTTCGACTCTCTGTATGATGAGGTCAGGGCGATCACCTTGCTCCACGCCGAGCACATCATACATATTTTCTCCGAGATTGCTTCTGCGGTTAAATACGCCGACAATGTCAACTCCTTTTTTCTTGAGAAGCATTTTGGCCATTCCGCCTCCCATTGCTCCCAAGCCCCAGATGATGACGCGAACGTTCTCTTTCATAAGACACCTCTTTCTTAAAAAATATAGTGTATTTGCACAACTCCCGTGCAATTTACATGTAGCAAATATCAGGCCAAGTAATCCAACGAAAAATGCATGTTTCTAGCGACCACCTCCTTAAAGGCGCAAAATATTTTGCTAAAAAGCGCAAAATATCTTGCTATTTAATTTCGTAAATCTTCAGTTTATATTGAAGCCTCTGTCTCGATATGCCGAGTCGGGAAGCCGCTCGTGAGATATTTCCTTTCTCCTTGAAGTATGCAAGTTGAATCAGGGATTTCTCTACCTCTCCTAAGTAGACATCAAGTGGCTTCTTCTCTTCATAAAGAGATATATAGTGATCGTCGACTTCTAAAAAATAATGACGGGGCAGGTCGGATAGACTCAAAGGAGACCCTGCATCTTCTTTTAGATTGACGGCGCTTTCAATGATGTTGCGAAGTTCGCGGACGTTTCCCCTGAACTCATGGTGCATCAGATCTTCCATCAGTGAAGGCTCAAATCCCCTGATATCTTTGTCTGCCTCCTTGCTGAAGCGCTCAAGAAAATGTTCACTCAGCTCTCTGACATCTTCCGGACGCTGCC
The DNA here is from genome assembly GCA_012520095.1 of Tissierellia bacterium. GTDB lineage: Bacteria > Bacillota > Clostridia > Peptostreptococcales > Acidaminobacteraceae > DUVM01. The sequence continues at coordinate 71,775 of JAAYOV010000092.1, forward strand.
GCAAAGAAGGAAGGTCGAGCCGAAGGACGTTGAGCCTGTAGAACAAGTCTTGCCGAAGCAGACCTTTTTTCATCTGTTCAAGAGGTGAAATATTGGTGGCGGCAAGAATGCGGACATTGACGAATATGTCTTGATCGCCGCCAAGCCTTCTAACATAGCCTTCCTGCAGAACACGCAGAAGCCTCGCCTGAATCTCAAGGCTCATCGAGTTGATTTCGTCGAGAAACAGGGTGCCGCCTTGAGCTTGCTCAAAAAGCCCTTTCATCGTCTGTGCTCCGGTGAAGGCGCCTTTTACCGTGCCGAAGAGAATGCTCTCGAGCAGACTTTCCGGGATCGCTCCGCAGTCAACAGCAAGAAATGGACGATCGCGTCTTGCGGAGGCATGGTGAATGCTCTGAGCAAAGAGCTCCTTTCCGGTGCCTGTTGCCCCTACGATCATGACGGAGGCGTCGCTCAAAGCATATTTCTTTGCCGTATTGACGGCTGCTCTCATCAGCTCCGAGCTGCCGATGATTGAATCGAATGTGTAACGATGGGGAATTCTCTTTTTAGATTCTTCCGGTGAAGCGTCCGTGCTTCGAACGGGAGGAAGTTGGTCGGCCGGACGGGAGATCTCGATTGCACCACGAACTTTCCCCTCGACAAATATCGGATATGTCGAATTGTTGGCGCTGATTCTATCTCCTCGATAATTGGAGTAATTCTGTAGATTTCGATGAATCGGCTTTTCTGTGGAGAGAGCCTGAAGGAGGGTCGAGTTTTCTTCCTTCAACTTTGGAAAAATGCGATTGAGATGCGTGGCGATGACTTCTTTGGGATTAAGGCCCTCGAGGGATTCCATCGCAGGATTGTAATACAGCGTCACTCCCCTATCGTCGACGACATGAACCCCCTCTGCAATGTTATCAAGCAGGCATTCCAGTAATGCGTCAAGAAAATCTTTATCCACTTGCACCTCCTCAATACACATTATATACGACTGGCCTATGAATGCAAAATTTTTTGCGTAAATGTAAAAAACGCCGATTTTTCGGCGTCTTTTTATTCATTCTTGATAAAACATTGGAAAGGAAAGAGCGAGCGAGCGAACTTTTTCTCTGAGCTGACTGTCGAAATTCTCTGTTTTAAGAGCTTCGTCCATCAGTGAGACAACGGTGCGCATCTCCTCTTCCTTCATTCCGCGTGTTGTCAGAGCGGCTGTGCCGATGCGAATCCCGGAGGTGACAAAGGGGCTTTCCGTCTCGTTGGGGACGGTATTCTTATTGACCGTGATCCCGGCCAGGCCAAGTCTTCTCTCAGCTTCCTTTCCGGTGAGTTGTTTGCTTCGCATATCAATGAGGAGAAGATGATTGTCCGTTCCACCGCTTACAAGAGTGTAGCCGAGCTCCCGGAGGCTTTCTTCGATTGCCTTGGCATTTCTCTTAACTTGTTGAATATATTTTTTGAATGCGGGGCGGGAGGCTTCTTCAAAACAGACGGCTTTTGAAGCGATCACATGCTCTAGAGGTCCGCCCTGAATGCCCGGGAAGACCATTTTGTCGATGGCTCTTGCATGTTTTTGTTTGCATAAAATCGTGCCGCCGCGCGGTCCTCGGAGTGTCTTATGAGTCGTGGTCGTCACGACATCGGCATAGGGAGTCGGATTCATATGTTCTCCGGCAGCGATAATGCCGGCGATATGGGCCATGTCAACGAGGAAAAGCGCATCGATTGCAGCTGCGATCTCACTGAATCTTTTAAAGTCGATCTCTCGAGGATATGCACTGGCTCCGGCGACGATCATCTTCGGCTTATAGGTCTGAGCTTTGTGCTCGACTTCGGCAAAGTCAATATAGCCGTTTGCGTCAAGTCCATAGGAGACAAAGTTGTAGAGTTGGCCGGAAAAATTGGCCGGTGCTCCGTGAGTCAGGTGCCCTCCATGGGAGAGATCCATTCCGAGAATGGTGTCTCCCGGATTTAGTAGAGCCATATAGGAGGCCATATTTGCCTGGGATCCACTGTGCGGTTGAACATTTGCGTGTTCGGCCCCAAATAATTTTTTCACGCGTTCGATGGCAAGGTTTTCCACTTGATCGACGATCTCGCAGCCGCCATAGTAGCGGCGACCGGGATACCCTTCCGCATATTTATTAGTAAATATGCTTCCGAGGGGTTCCAGCACGGCGGCGGAGACGATGTTTTCGGAAGCGATGAGTTCCAATCCTTCTTCCTGGCGCTTTCTCTCCTGCTCAATCAGATCGAAAATAACTGAGTCGGTCTTCATTAAAGCTGACATACTTCCTCCTTGTTTTGAATTTCTTTGACAATTCGCGCATCAAAACGGCCATCACGACTTCTCTTTGCATCGCTGCGGTGAATCATGTAATACGTCAGTGCAAGGATCGCCAGAGAGACAAACAAACTGATAAGCTCGGCAATGTTTGAAAATCGGCTCATGGCAGCTAGCCTGTATATCAAATATAGTGAGAGAAAAAAGACAAACAAGGGAACTCCGTAAGCAAGAAAGGAGGCTGCCAGCAGCCTGCTGTCTTCTATGGCGATTTCAACAATTGCACCTTCATCGTATTCTCTATCCGAGTGGACAAGGAGAATCTTTCCTCCCCGGGAGTGGGAGCATGCTTTGCAACTGCCGCAGTCAGGATTTGCCAGAGTCTCCACTAATATCCTATCTTTATTTTTACCCAGTACGACGGCTTTCACTTTTCCTCCTTATGCACAATTCGAAGATGGAGTTCTTCCAACTGTCCCTTCCCCGCCTCTGTCGGTGAATCGCTCATGAGATCTGTCGCCGCAAGTGTCTTCGGAAAGGCGATGACATCGCGGATGTTTTCTGTTCCTGTAAGAATCATGCTCAGGCGGTCGATTCCAAAGGCGATACCTCCATGAGGAGGCGTTCCATATTTTAAGGCTTCGATGAAGAAGCCAAAGCGCTCATAAATCTCTTCATCTGTAAGGCCAAGGAGAGAAAAGACTTTCGACTGCAGTGCACTGTCGTGAATGCGGATGCTGCCGCTTGCGGATTCATAGCCGTCGATGACAAGATCATAACATTCAGCAAGGACGGAAGCGGGATCTGTATCCAAAAGGTGAAGATGTTCTCTTTTGGGCATTGTAAACGGATGATGCTCGGAGACGAATCGCTCGTCTTCTTCAGAATACGTAAAAGCGGGAAAATCGACGATCCAGACGAAGTCATGCGAATCGGGGTCGTATAGCTCTTTTTCTTTTGCCACAGTTGTCCGCAGATTGCCAAGGGCGGTGAGAACAGTTTTTTCTTTTCCGGAAATGATGAAGAGGATTCCATCTTCTTCTCCTGTGAGAAGGCGGAGTGTTTCCACTTCTTCCGGAGCAATGATTCGGGAAAGACTCCCTGAAACCTCGGATGAAAAAATGAGTGTGGCCAGCCCTGCGGCGCCGAACGTCTTCACTTTTTTCTCGAGGGTCTTGAGCTGATTGCGACTGTAGAGATCGCTTCCCGGCAGGAAGATGCCCTTGACACTCTCCCCCGCCTCAACGGCGGAGCGCAAAAATCCTATTCCACTGTCTTTGAAAACTTCTTCAAGGGAGATAATCTCCAAAGCAAATCGGCGATCGGGCTTGTCCGTTCCGTATCTTTGCATAGCTTCTGTGTAGCTGATACGGTCAAAAGGAGTCGAGACATCTATGTTTTTAACGTCTTTAAAGAGTTTGGAGATGATTCTCTCATTGAGAGAGAGGATATCTTCTTGTTCGACAAAGCTCATCTCGAGGTCCAATTGAGTAAACTCGGGCTGGCGATCGGCTCGGAGATCTTCATCTCGGAAGCATTTAGCGATCTGAAAATATTTGTCACAGCCGCCGATCATGAGAAGTTGTTTGAGTGTCTGTGGCGACTGTGGAAGAGCGTAAAACTTTCCGGGATTGACGCGCGAGGGAACGAGATAGTCTCTGGCTCCTTCCGGCGTCGGCTTGTATAAAATCGGAGTCTCGACTTCTGTAAAACCCTCGTTGTAAAGAGAGTTTCTGAGACTCTGATAGATGCGCGATCGAAGGCGAAGGCGATCCATCACCGATTTTTTTCGAAGATCCAAATATCGATATTTGAGGCGCAATTCTTCTTTTGCATTATCATCTTCATGAACATGAATAGGCGGAACCTCAGAGGGAGAAAAAATCTCCAGTTCCTCAGCCAATACCTCCACAGAGCCCGTAGGAATGGAGGTATTGGGGTTTTCGCGAAGTCGGAGAGTTCCTCTGACCGAAAGTACGTATTCGCGTCCCAACTCGGAAGCTTTTGAAAACAATTCCGGGTTTTCGTCTTGTTGAATGACAACCTGGGCGATTCCTTCTCTGTCGCGCAGATCAAAGAATAGAACGGATCCCAGATTTCTGATCGTCTGTACCCAGCCGCTCAGTATCACTTGTTCTCCCGCCATCTCTTTGCGGAGACATCCTGCATAATGTGTGCGTTTTAACATCTGTCCTCCCAAAAGAAAAAGCCAACCTTTAGGGACGAGGTTTCCCCCGCGTTGCCACCCTAATTGGATTAGCCCTCTCATAAAAGTATTCGCTACTGAAGGTGTCCTTTCACCGTTTTCATCTGCAGGCTTTCACCCTCCCTGCTCTCTAAAAGAATCCTTTCGGCTACTTTTCCTTCGCGTTGTTATGATAATTTTTCAAGTTTTATGTTAGTTCTTTGCGATGTGTTTGTCAAGAAAAGCAACAATTAGGATTAGGGTTAATCTATTAAGTGACAATCTTATGATTTATTAACGTAATTTTTACTAAAATATAAAGCAATTCTAAGATAAATTACCTACTATCTACTATTAAATCATGGTAAAATAACACTGTTACTAAAAATACCAGTTGAATTAGAATAATTTGTGAAGCGCAATGCGATTTCACTGTTGACGTGCAGAGGCGGAAAGGAAGTCCTTATGACTGAAAAGGAGCTGAGAAAACTGAATCGGAAAGATCTATTGCAGATGTTGATAGATCAGAGTCAGGAGGTCGAAGTCCTTCAAAATAAACTCGATGAGGCGCAAGCAGCATTGGAAAACAGGACGATTGCCATCGATCAAGCCGGCTCGATTGCTGAAGCCGCATTACAATTAAGCGGCATTTTTCAGGCATCCCAAGACGCTTCACAGCAGTATTTAGATAATATTCGGCAACTGTCGCAACGTCAAGAAGAAATCTGTGCACGCATGGAAGAAGAGAGCCGGGAAAAGGCGAAAAACATCATTGAAGAAGCGGAGAGATTTCGAGTCGATACGGAGCGGGAAACACAGGCAAAATGCGCCGAGATGCTTAGAAATGCTGAAGAACAATCAAAGGCGTATTGGGATGAAGTCTCGTACAGATTGGAAAAGTTTTATGAGGAGCACTCTGCCCTACGTAAGTTGTTGTCGATCTCACCTACGGCTGAAGAAGGCTCCATAGAGAAACATGAAGAAGAAAGATAATATTCCTATCCCTTCCATCCCTGAACTTCAGGCAGAATTGAACCGAGTGCGCTATAAGGAGCGCTATCGCTCTGTTCTGCGCAGCACAATTTACACTTTAATTACGGTGGCAGCTGTTGCCGTTTTGGTGGCAACTCTATGGCTCCCGGTTCTGCAGATCTATGGGACCTCGATGGCTCCGGTTCTGCAAGACGGCGACATCACCGTTTCTTTAAAAACGTCAGACTTTGAGCCCGGAGATATTATCTCGTTTTACTATAACAACAAAATCCTGGTAAAACGGGTCATTGCCCGCCCCGGCGAATGGGTGAATATTGATGAGCACGGCAATGTATTCATCAACAACACTCTCCTGGAGGAACCCTATCTGGTTGAAAAGGCTTTTGGAGACTGCAATATCGAGTTGCCTTACCAGGTGCCTGATGGAAAAGTCTTTGTTATGGGAGATCACAGGTCTACTTCGGTAGATTCTCGAAACACCGCGGTTGGCTGTGTTTCGCAGGAACAGATTGTTGGAAAAATCGTATTTCGAATTTGGCCGATTCATGGCTTTGGCAACTTATAGATTGGAAGGAGGTTCATAAATAATGCAGAATGAATTGATACCACAGGCAGAAAGATACCTAAAAAAGCAAAGACGCTTTAAGCTATGGCAAAGAATCGTCGGAGCGTTAGCTTGTGTTGTGGTATTCTGCACGACCTATGCGCTGATCCTTCCTGCAATCACCATGGAACAGACTGCGTATTGCGGTATGGAGGATCATGTTCACACTGCGGAGTGCTATGAAAGGCGCTTAATCTGCGGGTTTGACGAAGACGTAGAACGGCATGACAACTCGGAGGCTTTAGGTGCTGACGGTGTAAGTACAGAGCTTCATGAGAGTTCTGATGAACCGGGAACCGTCCATGTCCATACTGACGAGTGTTATGAGCAGCTGCAGGAGCTGATTTGTGAGCTGGAAGAGACATCCGGCCACATTCATGATGAGAGTTGTGTGCAGACAGAGCCGGTCCTCGTATGTACAGAGGATCATGAGCATACAGAGGAATGCTTTGAGCAATCCGAGGTTTACATCTGTGGACTGACAGAAGGAGAAGGCTCCCATACTCATGGACCGGAGTGTTATGAAGCACAGACTTGTCTGACATGCGATCTTGATGAAGTTAAAGATGATGTATCTGTTTCTGCGCAGGAAGTTCATGTCCATACGGATGCGTGTTATGAAGAGGTCCTCATATGCGAAAAGCCGGAGCACACCCATACCTTGTCCTGTTTCTCAAATCCACATGCAGATGTTGAAAGTAAAACGGTATGGGAGCGAACGATGGCTGACGTGGAGCTCACAGGAGTATGGGCAGACGACTTAGTCGCCATTGCAGACAGCCAAGTCGGATATAAGGAGAGCACGGCAAACTACATCGTAAAAAATGACGGAATATCCATTAATGGCTATACCCGTTATGGCGAGTGGTACGGTTCCTCTTACGCTGATTGGTGCGCCATGTTTGTCTCCTTCTGCCTGCACTACGCGCAGATTCCGCAGACGGCTGTCCCCTACTCCGCCGGTTGTGAAACGTGGGCAAACAAGCTTTCAAGTTCTGAGTGGGATCTCTACCGAAATCCGAATGAATACACGCCTGCAAAGGGGGATCTGATTTTCTTTGATATTGAAGATGATGAAGGTCCCGACCATGTGGGAATCGTTGCCGAGTATCTTGCTGATACAGGACAGATAAAGACAATCGAGGGAAACTATTCTGATAGAGTTCAATATGTGACGCACTCGATCAATGATAATAAAATCTGCGGTTACGCTCAATTGCCACAGAGGGTAGATCCTGTCAAGGAAACGACAAAGACAGCGACCATCTATACCGACGGAAGTTATGAGGTGTTGTCAGAGGATGAAACACTCATCACTCTCACCGGGATTCTGCCCGAAGAGGCTGAGGTCAAAGCATTCCCGGCAATGGTGGAAACGCCGATGGAAGTCCTCTGCGCCTATGATATTTCCATTGTAATGCCGGACGGAACACTGTATGAGCCGGCGGAAGGCGAAAGCATCAATGTCGCTATACATGCCGACGAGATCGGGGCCGATGAAGCGGCGTCAAATACGATCGCCTATTTTATCCCGGAAGATAGCGAACCTGTTCCCTTAGATACTTCGATTGACGAAGACGGTGCATTCAGTTTTGATACGGATCACTTCTCTGTATATGCACTGATGAGAAGCGGAACGATGCCGGCCGTTTATATCAACGGAGTATCCGGAAATGATGCAAATGCAGGCACGCAGAATGCACCGGTTAAGACATTAAATAGAGCGTTAGAACTTGTAGCCGAAAATGGAACAATCTATGTCTCCGAAACAATGACGGTCAATACGGAGCAGAACTGGAGCATCACTGTCCCCGGTGTGAAAGTACAGCGAGCCACCGGCTTTACCGGACCGCTGCTCACAGTGGCAAATGGAGGTTCATTGACGCTATCGAACTTGACGATGGATGGTGGAAATGGCGGAACATTGAATCCACTGCTGACAGACGGAAATTCAAGATATTCTACTGCATATGCGACAAATTCAGCAAAAGCTCCGCTGATTGTTGTCAATACCGGTGGTTCCTTGCATATTGCAGACGGCACTGTATTGGAAAATAACTCAAACAAACCTAATACTTATAACGGAGCATTTTCGCAAAGTGGTTATATCGGTTTGGGCGGTGCGATTTACTCTACCGGTACTTTGACGATGACAGGTGGTTTGATTCAGGACTGTGAAGCACAGTCGGGCGGTGGTATCTATGTGGAAAATGGAACCTTCACTTTAAGTGGCGGGACGATTGACCATAATTTTGCGCGTAACATTCAAAGTTATGATCAATCTCGGGCAGTTCACCGCACAAATGCCGGCGGTGGTGTATATATGGGGGATAACTCCAGTATGGTCATGTCAGGAGGAGTTGTCTCTAATAACGAGTCCTCACGCGAAGGTGGTGGCATTTCCCTGGGATGGCTCAACCGAGGTTGGGGAAATGAAATTCCTTCCTTTATAACGAATTTCACTATGACCGGCGGTACTTTCACCGGCAATAAGGCGCTTTCGACCGGCGGCGGATTAAATGTCACAGCCGGACGTATGGCAACCATATCTGCAGGACATTTTACACACAACAGCGCCTACGGCTATGATTCTCAAGGCAATGCTCAAGGGGGCTATAGAGTATTTTGTGGTGGCGGAATATATGTAGACGCGGCTCAGTGGGATAGTTCCGGTCAATATGCCGGCGAGCCCGGAAAGTTAATCGTACATCGTGCTCTCATCACTCAAAATACATCAAACAAGCAAGGTGGCGGTATTGCCGCTTGTCCTACGGGTATTTCTCATATCAATGCAAATCAGGAGCTTGCCAATGGAACAGCTATTTACAATAACAATGCAGATTCCAATCTCGTAGGAAACAATAAAGAAATTGGTATTCGAGATAAGGATGCTGGCGATCTTGTTTCACCAACAGTATTAGGTGGTGGCCAATATAATTGGACATCAGCGGTATCAACGTTTCCCGGGACCCCGCCAAGAGTATGGACAGACTATGGAAATACTTTAACTGACGATAGCCCTGAAATTATTGCAGCTAAAGAATTAGCAACGGTCTGGATTATGAACAACTATGGTGATTTAGGCGGTGGTATCGGAAACAATGGTATTATTCAGGTCGGCGGTGAGACCGAAGGAGATAAGATTTCCATTAGTATTACCAAACAGTGGTCCGGAATAATTCATTCCACTCCCGATTCTATTACCGTACGACTCTACCAAGATGGACAGCCTTATGTTGCTGGGCCTTATGTTGATGGCTATATCACGATTTATAAAACCGTAAATTCAGAAAACCAAGAAATCTGGCCAACTTATTATGTAGATGGACTGCCTTCCGGTCATACGTATACCATCGTAGAAGTACCGGTCGTGGGCTATACCGCTGAAGTGACAGTGACACCAGATGGAAACAGCTTTACGGTAACGAATACGAGTGTCGACTTTGGTGTACTGAAAAAGTGGATCGGAGATCAAGGTGTAGGACGTCCGACTTCTATTTCAGTTCAACTGTATCAAAATGATCTCCCTTATGGAGATCCGGTGCAACTTTCGCAAACAAACAACTGGTTCCATGGATGGACGAATCTTCCCGAAATGGACGGTAACAATGTTCCTTACGTATATGAGGCTCACGAAGTCAACATCCCCGACGGTTATTACCTTTCGAGTGAAGGAATCAATCCGGAAAATGGAATTTGGGAAATCACAAATACAAAGATGGAAATGACGACGATCTCAGCCGAAAAGCGTTGGGCTCCGGGGACTCCCCCGGGAGAGAGCGTTACACTCCAACTCTTGGCTGACGGGCAGTCATACGGAAATCCAGTTGTCTTAAACGGTGCAAATAATTGGTTTTACCGTTGGGAAGACCTTCCGAAGTATACGCCGAATGGGGTGCTGATTGCTTATACGGTAACTGAAACGACCCCCGGATACTGGGCAACGGTGGAAGTAGC
>JAAYOV010000012.1 GCA_012520095.1 Tissierellia bacterium
GCGAATTGCATCTCCGCTAATCATTCGTGTAATAAACCCGTTATTACGACCTATAAATGCCATAACTATGATACCTATAATTGCATACGACAGAAAATAAGGCATAATATAAATGCTTTGTAAAATTTTAGCAGTACGACGACTATTAATCATGGAAATAACTATGGCAATTAAAATTGAAACTGTTGTGTTAAGCAGAATAAAAATTACGTTATACCCGACTGTGTTACGAGTGATCGTCCAAGCATCCTGTGTTTTAAACAAATATCTAAAATTTTCCAAGCCACACCACTCTGAGCCAAAAAAGCCGTTGCCCGCACGATAATCTTGGAAGGCTATCACTATACCGAACATAGGCAAATAATGAAAAATGAACAACAGGAAAATCGCAGGTGCCGACATAATGTACAAATATCGTTTCTGATACATCCTTACGCCTAATTGTTTGAATCGAAGCGACACCGGTTTTCGACTTCTTCGAGAAATAAATAAATTAGCGTCTTGTTTTGGCAACTTTAGTCTCATCTTTTAAGCAAGCAGTGCAATAATTGAAACTGCAATGGCACCTCACAGTCTCTATTTCTATACTTATTATAACGGTATGAAAAAATGAAACCTTTATAAAAAAATAGAAAATTGGTAAATTTTATAACAAAATAGCTGTATTCTTGAAAACTATGCTAGCGGTGTGAACCCGCCAGCTTCCCGACCTGAATTTTATTTTAGTTTTTATATTTACTGCTTATGAGGTAAAGTAATTTGTGCACAAAGGCCTTTTTCTGTGTCCCTATAATGTAGACCGAAAGACATCCCAAAATGAAGCCTGATACGTTTTTGCACGTTTTGAATACCCAGTCCACGTGATGAAGTTAGCATATAATCGCCCCAGTCATCATTGTGATGCAAAATCTCATTAAGGTGGCTTGCAACGCCTGCTTTTCCCCTGTCCATAATACTTACAACTACATTGGCTCCCTCAGTTTTGGCCTCAATGTGAATAAAGATTTGTCCTTTCTCTACAGAATAAAGTATTGAATTTTCTACTAAGGGTTGCAGAATAAGCTTAGGCATTTGACAGTCAAGCAAATTGGAATCTATATTTCTTGTCACGACCAGTTCATTTTCATATCGCAGACGTTCAATCGCCAAATATTTATCTAATACGCTTAACTCGTCACGAAGACTAACCAAACTGTCCATATCTTTTATGCTGTAACGTATGATACTAGATAGTGAAGTCACCATCTTTGAAATGCGCTGATCACGCAAAGGTAATGCGACACAGTTAACGGCATTGAGTGTATTGTATATGAAATGAGGATTAATTTGTGCCTCTAAGGCCTTGAGTTCTGCTTCCTGGATTTTGCGGCTTCTTTCTTTTGTCTCGATTAGTAGGTGTTGAATTCGCTGTAAAAGCAAGTTATAACTTTCATACAATAAACTTATTTCATCTCTCCAAAAATATTTCCATTGTATTTTGAGCAGATCACCTTCTCCGCCTACGGAACGCATCGCCTGTGCCAACATGCCTATTGGTCGATGAATCCGCCACGATAGCACTATAGATAACAAAAAAGCTAATAGAAGTGCCGGAATAAACAAAAATAAAAGGACTCTCATCTTTTGCCACATCGAGGCTAATATATCTGCCTGTGGGATAACTGAAACCAAAGTGAAGTTATTGTAAACCGGCCAGCTTATACCCCAATATACTTGACCCTTTTGTCTTATTTCATTCATCCTTTTTGCTTCTGAATCTTTGGCCTTTCTTAACAGAATTTTTTCCAGATCTGTATTGTCCCCATAAGAAAAGACCTTCTCATTGGAAGAATATAAAGCGATAAAAGAATTGCCAGTAACAAGTGAGCTTTGTAATATTCGGTGAAATACACTGCTATGAAATGCGAAAACAACTCTACCCGCTAAGCGAGGATTTCCCCTTGAGTTAACATATGCACTGGAAAAACAGCGACCAAAGTATAATATCTGTTCAGCTTCTTGTCCTCGCGTTAGAAAAACAAAAGAACGTCCCGTATTAGTTATCTCATCCAGAATATGTGAGGACTGCTTCAAATTTGCGTCTGAGTATACTCGTATACGAGCATCATGCAGATAGGGGGTAAAAACACTCTTTTCGTCGCAAGCCATTATATATTGAGCTGCAGGAAACTCACTATCTACTAAAAGAACTATCGAATATGATAAGCGTTGTGTCGTCAATGGCTCAAAGGTATATTTATCAATCTCCTGGACGATATTTGTGGCAACATTGATTTTGTCCGTAACACTTAACTGTTCCTCCAACAGTAATTTTCCCAAGATATTACTGTTGCTAATCTGAAATAAAATTCGATCCATATCTGTATATATACCTTTTAGGAGTTCTCCGTGTCGGGCAGTAAGGGAAGTATAGCTATCTTTTGCATTTTCCAGCAAGGACTCTTTGGTCAAAGTAACGACCGAAACCATAATTGCGGAAATTATTATCAATAACACAATTGATATACTCAAAAACATCCTTAGCTTCAAAGACAGCTTCACTTTGAATTTTTCTTTTTTTTCAGCCATGTTTACCGGAAGAATCCCTTGATTTTTCATCTGTTTGCCATGCTTGCCTATAACGCATAGGGGAAATGCCTGTAAACTGACGAAAAATGCGATGAAAATACTGCACACTGCTGAAACCAACCTTTTCCGCTATGTCTTGTATTGACACGTCGGTATTGCGAAGAAGCTCCCAACTTTGTGTTATTCGATACTGTCGCAGATAGTCTAGAATCTTTTGCCCTTCTTCCCGATAAAATACCTGTCCAACATAAGAAGGAGATAAATAAAGACTATTGGCAATTGAAGAGATCGTTAAATCAGCCTTGGAATAGTTACGATCAATGTATTCACGTACATGCCAAGATATGCTCATAGAGTTATTAATTCTGGCAACAGCCTTACCGGCATCAATAAGAGCACGCTCCATATACATGACTATCAGAGAAACAGAATTAATTGAGTGGAGATTGCGCATTATATCTCTATGAAAAGACTTCCAATCATTATCTGATATGCCTCTCGCGCATATAATTTTCCCCACAACATCAAGTATCCTCAAAAAGCATTCCCTTACCAGATCTAAAGTGCGTAAATTCAACTTATTTACAATTTCAAGAGGAATTCTTCGGAGCCTGTTAGACTCATTATGACTAAGTGCATTGGCTAACTGTTGTACAAAGTCCGAATCAGGATGTAATATGCTGTAAATCTCAGCCGGTTTTCTTATATCATTAACAGCCTGACGAAGTTTTATTATCAACATGTCAATATCGTCGTTGTCCAGAGGTTTTAGCACATAATCGAGGACTCCAAATTCCATACTCCGCCGGGCATATTCAAATTCGCCATATCCGCTGATTATAAATACCCTTGCTTGACAGCCGCGTTCTCGAAGCTCTCGACACAGTTCCAAACCATCCATACCCGGCATTTTTATATCTGCCAAAATAATTTCGGGATCTTGAGCTTTAACCATTTCAATAGCTGTAACGGCATTTTGCGCAACTAATACACTGTCCACCCCGATATAATCCCAAGGGAGATAAGCACATAACGCCTGCCGAAAAACAGCATCATCATCTACTATCAGAAGTTTCATATTGCCCCGCTCAAAAGATTATTCCCTTTGCCTGTTGACCTCACGGCCTTTGCTCCAAACTCCGTACAAATTGATATTTGAATCCACAAGAACAAGATCAGCCCGCTTACCAACCTCGATACTGCCGGTCCCATCATCTATGCCAATGAGACGCGCAGGATTTAATGATGCCATCCGGAATACAGAAACAAGCGATGCGCCGGTATGACGCCGCATATTGGCACAGGCTCTATCCATAGTCATTTTACTACCAGCCAATTGTCCTTTCGCATTAAAGCATACATCGAGATTTTCTAATTCGTATTTCTCAAGCAACGCTTCAGGTACCTCGTCCAGCCTATATGTACAGTCAGTAATTATCACAACACCCTTGTCTCCCTTAATCTTTAAAATGAGACGTAACATATTAGGATGTACGTGTACACCATAATAGTCCGGTATTACTTCAGCACTAATTTCATCTAGCAGCCAGCATGTTTCATCGACACCAAAACTACGTATCCCGGGTCTAAAGTTTTCCGCAAAACCGGTAGCATTTGTACAATGTGTCACCCCGACCAGACCATACGGAAGTAGCGCTGTTATCTGCTCATAATTGGCCTCCGTATGTCCCACTAAAAAACGCGGCAGGTGCGAATGAGCATGCAAACGCAAGGCAGAACACATCTCTAAGCATCCGGGCAACTCGGGGGCAACACTCCAGATTGAGCGCATTTCTTTTATTGCCTCAAAAAAACGCAGACCGTTTTCAGGTCCGGGTTGGATAGACCATGGACGATGAGCTCCATATTTTGGATTCGTAAATGGACCTTCCATATGGATTCCGGCAATAACTTCGGCCATAGGACTGTCACTGCGACAAAACATTGCAAAATTTTTTAAACTTTGCAACGATTCCTCCACAGTAGGACGAGGACTAAACGTAGCCATTACAGCCGTTGTGCCGTGTCGGAGGTGATACGCAGCTGCACCCTCCGGATCAACCATGAAGCGACCGGTAGATCCGCCATGACAATGCTGATCAACAAAGCCGGGAGCCAAAAAAAGGCCCTTGCCGTCTATCACCTTAACAGACTCAGTAGAGCTAGGTTTATTTTCTTCCTTCTCAGTCTCTAAAGCGACAATGATTCCCTTTTTGGTATGCAGTCTCATACCTGACACTACTTCATTTGTCGTAACTATGTTTACATTTGTAAAAACCACATCTTTGTCTTCCTCGATGAAATATCCTCGATCTGTAGTGTCCATGCTAACTAGCCTCCATTGAGATGAATACACGTGGACTATAACACCATGACCGGAATTTCACAACTACGGGCAAGGCGACGGGCAAGGCACGTCGCCTAGAGTCACATCATTATCGACTTCAATAGGATTTATTTATGTAGCTATAGTATTATAAATCGCACTTAACTTCTTGAGTTCCTTGTGCACATTAGAAATAGATTAAGCAAAACATGATGCACCCCCACATTATTTGTATCCCAACTTTAGTGTAAAAAACGTATAATCATTTAAGATCACAACGACGGGTGGTCACATATTGCCCCGACTGCCCGGTAACACAGGAAAGGAATTTATCATGACCGAGTTACCTCACATAATAGATAATACTGTCTACTACGATTGCTTAACTGCCCCCATTGAAGTCAACGGCCTTTACCGGCCTCATACTACCGGAAAATTTTATCGTCTCCCGGACGAGCTTCTGAATGACATGTCAATTAATCTCGGTGCTCGCGAAAGGGCAAAACGCTCGGCCGGAGGGCGAGTACGTTTCGCGACAGATGCCGCCTGCGTTACGGTTGAGGCTTCGCTGCAGGCTATTAATTCGCGTTCTAAACATTTTTCAATCGGCGGGAAAGCCGGAATAGATATATATGTAGCGGAGCGCGGTACCAACAATATGCTGTATCGTCAATGTTTCTTCCCCGCTTTGACAAATATCAACCCGGATGACGGTCTGGCCGAAGGGGAAATCAAGGAGACCTATTACTTCAACATCCACGATACCCACGCTGAGCATGAGGTCATGCTACACCTGCCGAACTTCGCTGAGTTGAACTTTCTGCGAATCGGCTTGCCTGAAGGTGCCCAACTATACGCTCCCCGTCCCTATGCGCATCCGAAACCAATATTGGCATATGGCTCATCAATATCTCAGGGTTGCGCAGCCTCACGACCGGGCAACGTCTGGCTGCAGCACATCAGCCGCTGGCTGGACATCGACACAATTAATTTGGGTTTTTCCGGAAGTGACAAAGGCGAAGCGGCCATTGCCCATTTCATCGGGCAGCAGGATATCAGCCTGTTTGTCATGGGTTACGAAGCCAATGCCGGATCTAACGCGCACCTCAAGGCAACGCACCGTCCCTTCTATAAAATAGTCCGTGCGGCACAGCCGGATCTGCCGATCCTAATCGCTTCAATGCCGCGTTTTCCACGTGTAGTGAATCACCACAACCCTAATAAAACTGATCGCATCCAAAGCGAGATTGAGGTGCTCGCTACCTATAATTACGGCATAGCGCGGGGAGACCGGAACCTCTATTTCCTCAGCGGAACTACTATGTACGGTACTCGCGATCAGGACGCATGCATCGTTGACCATGCTCATCCGAACGATCTTGGTTTTATGCGCATTGCCGAAGCCATGCGGCCGGCGATACTGAACGCGTTGCAGAGAGTGTATTAATCTGTTAGCATCAGAATAAGGTACGTACAATAATCACAGATGTAACCTCAAACCTCTTCTAAATTCTCGGTCTCAGCCTCACTGATATTGAAGTGGCGCTGAATTTTACGAGTCGTGGTCTTAACAAACTCCTTTTCCCTGAGAGAAAAATTGCGTATATGTTTGTAAGGGACAAGCTTTGCATTAACCCTGCGTACGGCCTCATCTGCCAATGCAACGATATTCTCATGCGTATTTTGCAAACCACGCTCGTTCAGAGTTTTCTCCACTTCTTCCTGATCCAGATACAGAGACGCAACCAAAATGACGTCCTTATCTTTTTCCGCTCCATAGACCATGGCCTCTTGGATAAGAGGTTCGCGACAGAGTAAGGTCTCGATTTCTTCCGGGAAAACGTTCTTACCGTTGGCGGTAATAATGACATTCTTCAGGCGACCGGTAATCACCAGAAAACCCTCATCATCGAGATAGCCCAAGTCGCCGGTATGATAGTAGCCGTCACGGATCGCCTCGGCCGTAAGTTCGGGGTCATTGTAGTAACCCATCATTACGTTATCGCCTTTGCCCAAGACTTCACCGATGCCGTTCTCATCGGGATCCTTAATTTTAACGTCGACGCCGGGCATGGGTAATCCGGCCGAATAGGGTCGGTTATGTTTGCTACGATTCAGAGCCAAAATCGGTGCGCATTCCGTCAGACCGTAGCCCTGAATACAGTTAATACCGAAGTCCTTGAAACCTTGCACCACTACTGGATCAGCCGCGGCGCCGCCGGAAATCAACAGACGCAAATTACCGCCGAACTGGTCAATGATCTTTTTAAATAATTTCCGCCTTATATCGATGCCGATCTTCAACAGGAATTTACTGATTTTAAGGGCAAAATTCACTTTGCGCTTCAGAGCGGGACTGGAATCAATAGCCTTCCAGATGCGTCGATAGATTGCTTCAAGAACAAGTGGGACACAGAGCATAATGGTTACCTTACTCTCTACCATGTTCTTGGGCATAGCTCGCAGGCTCTCTGTTTGCGCTATAGACGAACCGCGATACATTTGGCAGAGGAAACCGCAAGTGCACTCATAAGTGTGGTTTAGTGGCAGTATGGAAAGGAAAGTATCGTACTCGTCTATATAGCACATGCTACACATCGCAATGAGGTTAATGCAGATGTTTCTCTGGTTCAACATAACAACTTTAGGCGTGGAGGTCGTTCCGGAAGTAACCAGCAATACTTTAAGAGTCTCGGGATCAATCGGATGTGTATCGATGTAATTATCTCCACGCTGATAGAGTTCTCTCCCCTGCTCACGAAGGCAGTTGTATGTCAACCAACGCATGTTCTCGGGTACCCAATCCGGCGTAACGTGCTCCACATCC
>JAAYOV010000093.1 GCA_012520095.1 Tissierellia bacterium
GAGAGATGCTTGAAGCGGTCGCACAAAGAGGCTGCCTGCAGGCTGTCGTAACCAATAAAATTGACAGATTGGCTCAGCGTGTATGTGCTCATTTTTTCCCGGGAGTGTTTGAGTTGTGCATCGGTACGATTCCGCTTCCGCCAAAGCCCGATCCGACGATGCTGAACATGGTGATAAAAGATCTTGGAGTGGATCCCTCCGAGGTTGTCTATGTAGGAGATACAAAGGGAGATATGGAAGCGGCGGAGGCGGCTGGGCTATTGGGAGTGGGAGTCAATTGGGGATACGGCGGAAATTTTGAAACGAAATATTTGCTTAAAGAGCCGGAAGATTTGATTCGACTTCTGGACACATTGGAATAATATATGACTTTTCGAATCTGTTTGAAGTGTGTAATATGAAAGAGGCTGACTTAAGTTTGAACGCTTATTTTTGCCAAAAGGAGAAACCATGGTAAAGAAAAAAGAGGATATGCAAGAGATGGTGCGCAAAGATATGCGCGGCGGAGAGGGCCCTGTCCGCATCCTGTCGTTTCTCGATCCGGAGGAGATGCGCGGAAAGATGAGTGTATGCGGCATATTGACGATTCCTCCCGGTTCCGGCATCGGCGAGCATGAGCATGTCGCGGATTCTGAGATTTGCTACATTCTCGAAGGGGAGCTTCAAGCCAAAGACAACGGCCGGGAGTGCACACTCTATCCGGGCGATATCATATTTACCGCTGACGGACAGAGCCATCGGCTGTGGAATGCATCGGATAAAGATGCAAAGCTTTTGGCGGTCGTCATGAATATTTAGGAGGGTTTTCTTGGAATTATTGAAAGCTGTATTTTATGGGATCGTCGAGGGGATCACGGAATGGCTGCCTATTAGTTCTACCGGACACTTGATCATTTTTGAAAGTCTCATTCCCATGGGAATGAGCGATGCGTTTATGGAAATGTTTCGTGTCGTCATTCAATTCGGAGCAATATTAGCTGTCGTGGTGTTGTTTTGGGAAGACATCTGGCCGTTTGAGTCGAAGAGCTTTAAGCCGATCCATCGAAAGTTTATTTTGTGGTTTAAGATCATCTTTGCCACAATTCCCGCCGTCATTGTCGGGCTTCTTTTTGAGGACTTTATTGATAAATATTTTTATAATTATTGGACGGTGGCGTCGGCTTTGATCATCTTTGGCATCGCCTTCATCTATGTTGAAAAGAAAAATGAGGGAATGGATCCGAGGGTCACAGATCTTCGAAGACTTAAGTACAAAGACGCTCTGATTATTGGGCTTTTTCAAGTGCTTGCCGCCATTTTTCCGGGCACGAGCAGAAGCGGAGCGACGATTTTAGGGGGCATATCGATCGGAACAAGCCGCACCGTAGCGGCGGAATTCACCTTTTTTTTGGCCATTCCCGTGATGTTCGGGGCGAGTCTGTTAAAGCTCATTAAATTTGGGTTTTCGTTTACAGCTCTTGAGATCGGCGTGTTGCTGACAGGTTGTGCGGTTGCGTTTGGCGTATCTCTTGTCGCCATCAAATTTCTCATGAGCTATATCAAAAAGAATGACTTTAAATTGTTCGGCTGGTATCGCATTGTGCTGGGAATATTGGTGCTCCTTTATCATGGACTGTTGAGATAAAGCTGGGAATTTAGAAATGAAAACGGCTCATTGAGAGCCGTTTTTTGAAACTTCAGAAGCATATGCAAGAAGGGAGCGGCGAGTGTTTTTACTCGGATCCTCATAGACTAATTCGAGGAGTTTATCGAGGACGTATCCTATTTCAGGGCCGTTTGGGATTCCTTCCTGCAGAAGATCTTCTCCGTCCACCGCCAGATCATCAAGTGAGAGCGGGTCTCTTCTTTGCGCGATTACTTTGATTTTTTTTCTGAAAGCCGAGAGATGTTGTGTGTCCGAGGTTGCCTCTTTCAGGCTAATGATATCTCGGAGTACATCCCGGTACTGCCCGGCGAAGCGTCGGATGGCGGGAAGCTCTTGAGGAAGAGGTTGAGAGTATCCCTCAAGTACTTTTAAGACTTTTTGAGATGTGCGCTTGTCCATTCGAAGCCTTTTCATCATATCTCTTCGCTCGTCCGGACGGGTGCGGTGAAAGAGAGCGGCGAGTTGGCAATGGGAGACACTTCTCACTTGTTCGACGGCTTTTGCAATCGCTTCTGCGTCCTTCTCGTTGAGCTCCGGCATGACACAGAGGAGGACGGAGAAATAGTCCATTATAATTCGTCCGGCCGCTTTTCCCTTCAAGATACCCAGAAGCTCTTTAAGGATTCTCTCACTTGCGATGCATGAAAGCAGTCGGCTTTCCTGAAAGAGTGCTTTTGAAGT
This sequence comes from Tissierellia bacterium, assembly GCA_012520095.1. Classification (GTDB taxonomy): domain Bacteria; phylum Bacillota; class Clostridia; order Peptostreptococcales; family Acidaminobacteraceae; genus DUVM01. The sequence goes on from JAAYOV010000093.1 coordinate 2,327, forward strand.
CGCGCTTTCAATGCTAAAGTCGAGCTTTGAAGCAAGGCGCAAAGCTCTGAGGATGCGAAGCGCATCTTCGTGGAAGCGCTCGAGCGGATCTCCGACAGCGCGAAGGCATCGGTTCTGAAGGTCTTGCCTTCCGCCATAGAGATCGATGAGCCCTTTTTTCGGGTGGAAGGCCATGGCGTTGACGGTGAAGTCGCGTCTTGCGAGATCTTCGCTAAGGCTTCTTGAAAAGCGAACGCTCTGGGGATGACGGTGATCAAGATATAATCCGTCGCTTCGATACGTTGTAATCTCAAGGGGCATCCCTTTGATGATGACCTGAAGTGTGCCGTGGTCGATCCCTATTTCGTGTATGCGGTAACCGGAAAAGACGTATTTCATTTCATCCGGGGTGGCATCTGTGGTCAGATCGTAGTCCTCGCTCTGCAAGCCTAATAGAGAATCGCGAAGTCCGCCTCCAACCAAGTATGCTTCAAAAGAGGCCTGCTCCAGAAGTGTGATCGCCAAAAGAACCGATTCGGGAAGGGTGGGAATGGTCACGGGAAACTCCTTATCATAATAAACGGAAAAGAATATTGCTTATATTTCATTTATACCCGATGCACAAGGGCGTCTCTCTTTTAATCGATTCATCTTTTTATGCGTGATGTCGCATAGGAAAAAGCAGGCGGGAAGAGTCGGAAAAACAGCCTCCTCTTCTTTACAAGTGATCGAAATTGAGATATAGTTAATCGGCAAGATTATATCGGGGTGTAGCTCAGTTTGGTAGAGCGCACGGTTCGGGACCGTGAGGCCGCAGGTTCAAGTCCTGTCACTCCGACCAGTCTAATAAAGAAAGCGGAC
>JAAYOV010000094.1 GCA_012520095.1 Tissierellia bacterium
CAAACGCATCGATCGTTCCCATCCTCTACATGATCGTCCACCCTCTTTTTTCCTTCTTCCGCAAGAATTTTGGTAAAATCGGAGAATTTGTCGATCGCTTTGAGAGACGAGCTTCCGGTAAATTTGAGCAATATCAGAAATTTGCCCTTTTTGGACTGTTCCTCTTCGTGGCCATTCCTCTTCCCGGAACAGGAGTTTACACAGGAATCGTCGCAGGAGTGGTTGCGCAAATCCCGCCCCGAAAGGGAATTATAAGCATCATCTTCGGCACGGCCACAGCCTCCGTCATCACCTATCTGGTCAGCGCCGGTGCGATCCGGGCCTTTGATTTCCTTCTATAGACCTCTTCTATGATGTAAAAGACGAGAGGTATTATGCCTCTCGCCTCTTATTATCTACTGCATTGTGTCTAGTCAATCCACACCAGTTCTCGAAGGATAATCCCTAAAATATCCATATAGACTTCTTCTCGTTCTTCCTCATTGAGGATTTCATGATTCATTCCGGGATAGATGTCTACATAGACTTTGCTTTTGCTGTGTCTGCGATAGATCTTTGCGAGTTCTCTGACGCCGGTTGCAAACCCGCCTACCGGATCATTCTCTCCGCTTAGGAAATATATCGGGACATTTTCTTTGATATTTTTCATCGCTTCCGTGTCATGTGACTCAGCGACGACATGAAAGAGCGCATTGTACGCCCCCAAAGTAAATCTCTGCTCCGTCATATAGGGATCTTCCAGTACTTCAGCCAGCTTTCCCCGGTCGCTCGTCAGCCACTCCAGAGGCGATTCTGTAATTCCCTTTTTCATGAGTACATTTTTATAAGAATTAAATGTCATCTCATCGAGAATGTCGCTTGGCGATTCGCTTCCTTGAAGCTTAAGCAAGACCTTTAGCAAACCTTTGCCTGCCATCAATACCGGCTTCGGATTCAAGCCGGCGCCAATAAAGAAAAATGCATCATACATCTGCGTCTTAGTCGCCACTGCCCGATTGACATAGCTTCCCATACTATGGCCCAAAAGAAAGAGTTTTCCCTGATGGCGCTCCTTGATGTACTCACCCAAGGCGATCACATCTTCTGTCAGTTTCGGAGCATCTTCCAAGGGGATGATGACGTGTTCTTCTCCTTCTTTCTGAGAACGACCATGCCCTCTATTATCCACTATATATACTGTAATGCCGTGGTCTGCCATCCACTGCGCAAACTCCGCATAACGCCTTGCGTGCTCCGCCGCCCCATGCGTAATCTGCAGTACCGCCTTTTCTTGCGGGCTTTTAAACACATAGCCTTGAAGCTGCGTATCTCCCCTATCGAGGATGAACGTTTCCATGATTTCAACTCCTCTTTCTTCACCGATCGAAGCGGGCCTTGATTTTCTGTACGACCTCAAGAACTCTCTCTTCTGCGATTTTCTTGTCTTCATCCGAAGGAATGCCTCTGAACTCATAGCCTTCCACCAGATCCCAGTTCATCTTCTTTCTTTCTATGATTTCTTCAAAATGCTTCTTTCCACCGCCACTCCATCCGGAGCTGCCGGTATAAAAACCAACCCTACCCTGTACCTTCTTTGTGCCCATCTCTTCGATCGCATACGACATCGGCGGGAAAAGATTAAACTCATAGGTGGAGGCAACCGCTATGATCCCGGTGGCACTCCAGGCGTATTGGAGAATCGTCCCGAGATCGGTGGTGTTGACCGGTATCGATGTATAGGAAATTCCCTCTCTTTCGAGAATCTCCTCGATATGCTTTGCCATTATATCGCTCATGCCGTACATACTTCCCCGGACGATGAGAACTTCTTCTTTAGCCGTTCCTTTTGCATAGCTGACATATCTGTCATAGTCATCCATAATGCGGTTGACATCTTTTTTCCACACCATTCCATGGCCCGGAGCAATAATCGCAGGATTTTTCCCCCTTGCCTTTTGAACGCTTCTTCCCACCTGCGTCGAAAATGTCGCCAATATATCCGCGTAGTATCTCTGTTGCTGGGTCTCAAGGAAAACAAGGTCTTTCTCCTCGCACCCTTCATCCGTCAAATGAGTCAGGGATCCAAAAGCTCCGAAGTTATCACAGCTAAAGAGCGTCTTTGTCGTCTCTTCAAAGGTCATGATCGTATCAGGCCAGTGAACACCCGGTGCACTGATAAAGGTTAGTTTGTGGCCGTCGCCAATTTCCAGTACATCTCCCTCTCCGACGACAGTAATCCGGTCGGTTTTTCCGAAATAATGCTCTAAGAGCTTATAAGCGGGTTTACTGCAATAAAACTCCACATCGGAATAGATCTCTAAAAAAGCAGTAATCCACTCCGTATGATCAGGCTCCATGTGATTGAGCACGACATGCTTGATATTTTCAAGCTCTATGCCTGCTTCTTCCAAAAAAGCATGCA
>JAAYOV010000095.1 GCA_012520095.1 Tissierellia bacterium
CCGCTATCGTCGCCTTAGCTCCGGGAAGATCCAGCTTAGAGAAAAAAGCATGAACCTCTTCAATACTCAGAGACGTCAGCTCATGAATGTTAAGGCCATCGACGGTGACGGCCAGTACTTCGTCTTTAAGTCTTTTTCCATGACACGACGGGCAGACATTTTCGGACATATACATCTCGATTTCCATACGCATGCCCGGAGAAGACGTCTCCCGATAGCGCCTTTCCAGATGATTGACAAACCCCTCAAAGCCGGGATTGACGGCACGCATGCCGAATCTACCCTTGACATACTTGGTAGGGGCATTTCCGTAGAGAAGTTCCTGATAAACCTTCTCAGGATAGTCTTTTAGCGGTGTATCGAAGTTCACCTTCGTACCTTCAAAGATCCGCTTGACAAGCGGAACATAATAGGATGTTTTACTAAAGTTTTTAATAAACTTGATCGCTCCCTGATTGAGGCTGAGATTTTTGTCGGGAATCACGAGATCCGGATCGACTTTTTGAAGAAATCCAAGACCCTTGCACTTTTCACATGCCCCATAGGGTGCATTGAAAGAAAAACTCCTCGGCTCCATTTCCGCAATTCCCTCTCCATGTTCCGGACAGGAATAGCTCATGTTGAAGAGGATCTCCCCCTCTCCCAAAACCTCTACCTTAACAATCTTGTCCTCAAGCCGAAGCGCCGTCTCGAGAGAATCGGCAATGCGGCTTCGGAGCCCCTCTCGTATGACGAGGCGGTCGACAAGCACATCGATGTCATGCTTCTTGTTCTTGTCGAGCGAGACGGGAGCTTCCATGAGATTGTGGATTTCGCCGTTTACCTTGACGCGCGTGTAGCCGTCTTTTCGAAGGGCATCAAACACCTTTGCATGCGTCCCTTTCATTCCCCTGACGATCGGGGCCAAAATATACAGACGAGTCCCTTCCTCAAACTTTTCAATCTGATCGACGACGTCGTCGATGCTGACCGGCTCCACCACTCGGTTACAGACGGGACAATGCGGCGTGCCTACCCTGGCATAGAGAAGGCGCAGATAATCGTACACTTCCGTTATCGTGCCCACCGTGGAACGGGGATTTCGGGAGGAGCTTTTCTGGTCGATGCTGATAGCGGGCGAAAGTCCCTCGATCGATTCAACGAGCGGCTTTTCCATCTGCCCTAAGAATTGTCTTGCATAGGCGGAAAGACTTTCTACGTATCTTCTCTGCCCCTCGGCATAAATGGTATCAAAGGCCAGCGAGCTCTTTCCTGAGCCCGATAGGCCGGTAACGACGATAAACCGATCCCTGGGGAGGATCAGATCGATATTTTTTAAATTGTGTTCTCTGGCTCCTTTGATGACGATGGCGTCTTTCAATTTTTCTTCCTCTTCAGTTCTTCAATCGCATTTCTATAATCAATAGCTTTCTCATAATCGAGAGCATTGGCCGCTTTAAACATCTCCACTTCCAGAGCGGCAATCCGCTCCGCCTTTTCCTGCGCACTCATCTGCTCTTTGAAACCGAGCGGCGCCTCTTCTTTGTGGATGGCAGCCAGCACTTCCCTCACCTCTTTTACAATGCTCTTTGGAGTAATGCCGTGCACTTTATTGTATTCATCTTGAATCGTTCTGCGCCTCTTTGTCTCATCGATGGCTCTTTGCATGCTTCCGGTCACGTTGTCTGCATACATGACAACTTTTCCTTCAGCGTGACGGGCAGCCCGTCCAATCGTCTGCACAAGAGACGTTTCCGATCGCAAAAACCCTTCCTTATCCGCGTCCAAAATCGCAACAAGCGACACTTCCGGAAGATCGAGCCCCTCTCGCAACAGGTTGATGCCCACCAGCACATCATACTCTCCAAGACGCAGGTCCCGTATGATCTCCATGCGCTCAAGCGTCTCGACATCCGAGTGCATATAGGTGACTTTCACATCCAATCCTTTTAGGAAATCTGTCAGATCTTCCGCCATGCGCTTTGTAAGTGTCGTGACGAGAACTCGCTCGTTTTTCTTGGCTCTTTTCATAATTTCAGAATAAAGATCTTCCATCTGTCCTTCAATCGGGCGCACCTCTATGAGAGGATCTAAGAGTCCCGTAGGTCGCAGAATCTGCTCTGCCCTATTTTCTTCATGCTCCACTTCATAGGGACCGGGCGTCGCACTGACAAACACCATCTGCGGTACCAAATCGATGAATTCATCGAAGCGAAGCGGACGATTGTCGAGCGCGCTTGGCAGGCGAAACCCGTATTCTACAAGATTTAGCTTGCGGGAACGGTCTCCTGCATACATTCCCCTAACCTGGGGCAAACTGACATGAGACTCATCGACCATCAGTAAAAAATCATCCGGGAAATAGTCTATTAGAGTAAACGGTCTCTCTCCCGGCTTCTTGTTTAAGAGAATGCGCGAATAATTCTCAATTCCACTGGTAAACCCCATCTCTCTGAGCATTTCCATATCATAGCGAGTGCGCTCTTCCAGGCGCTGCGCCTCCAAGAGTTTCCCGCGCTCCCTGAAATAGGCAAGCCTCTCCTGAAGCTCCTCTTCAATGTCACGGATGCTTCTGAGAATGTTTTCCTGATTGCTCACAAAGTGACTGGCGGGAAAGATCGCGATATGATCTCTGTCTCCGATCCATTCTCCCGTGAGCACTCTCACCTCGCTGATGCGGTCGATCTCGTCTCCGAAAAACTCGACGCGAATGGCATTCTCCTCTTTTCCGGCAGGAATGATCTCGATGGCATCTCCCCTTACCCGAAACGTCCCCCTTTTAAAATCGTAGTCATTTCGCCTGTATTGGATATCGACCAGACGCGTGATGATCGAGTCGAGTGAGCGGATCTGGCCCGGACGTAGAGAGATAACCAGATCTCTGTAGTCAACGGGAGACCCCAGTCCATAAATGCACGAAACCGATGCTACAATCAACACATCGCTTCGCTCTTGGAGGGCGGCTGTGGCGGAGTGGCGAAGTTTGTCGATCTCGTCATTGATCGCGGAATCTTTTTCAATATAGAGGTCAAGCCCGGGCACATACGCCTCGGGCTGATAATAATCATAATAGCTGACAAAAAACTCCACGGCATTATTCGGAAAGAACTCCCGAAACTCAGAGGCAAGCTGTGCTGCCAATGTTTTATTGTGCGCCAGCACCAGTGTGGGTTTGTTGACTTTCTCCACGACTTTTGCCATCGTATAAGTTTTTCCGCTTCCGGTCACTCCCAGAAGCGTTTGATATTTCAGTCCCTTTTTCACCCCTTCACTGAGGCTTTCTATGGCCTCAGGTTGGTCTCCCATCGGGGAAAAAGAACTTTTAACGACAAATCGACTCATAACACCTCGCGTTGGTTTCTTAATATTTCCTTCTCGAACTTACGTTCGAACCATAGTGTAGCACTGAAACCCCCTTTTGAAAAGAGGGATACCCCGGCGATTCGAAGAAAAAAAGTGCAGACAGAGCTCTGAGCGAGCGTTCTCATCTGCATTTTTCTTCATCAGAGATCAAAGCGCTTCTTATGGTTTTAATTCTTTCTTCAGATAGTCAACGGCATAGTCAAGCAGGCCGTCTCTCGTCTGATTCCCCGCTTCATCATACTGAGTCACAAATCCCATTTTTTCAATATCTTCCGTGAGAAGATCGGGAGAAATGCCCTTGTCCTGAATATCAGCTCCGCTTGGAGTGAGATAGCGGCTGACTGTCAGCTTAAAGCCTGTTCCGTCCATAAGGCCTCGCACCGTCTGCACGATTCCCTTTCCAAAGGTCACATCCCCGATGACAGGGGCAGCGTTTCCGTCCTGAACGGCGCCGGCAAGAATCTCCGAAGCCGAAGCGGAATTTTCATTGACGAGCAAAATAAACGGCATATCGATCTTTGACGCGTCGGAAGAATATACGGTGTCGGGCTGGCCGGGAGTCACGATCGTCACGATGGTCTGAACGCCGAGAAGCTGATCGGACAGTTCCACAACCTGATCGAGATCTCCGCCGCCATTGTCGCGAATATCAAGGACAAATGACTTGGCCCCCGCTTCTTTTATCTTTTCCAGATGGGAATTGAATTCCTTACTGACTTTATTATCAAACGTGCTGATGCGAATATAGCCGATATCATCCGTTTTCATCTCGCTGGTGACACAGGGTGTTTCGACTCTGGCGCGCGTAATCGTCATCTCAAGCTCGGAGACGACATTTGTGACGGGATTGGTGCGGGATATCTTCAGTTGAACCTGTGTCCCCGCGGGTCCCTTGATTCGACGCTGATTGCCTTCAAAGGAATATTCCTCCGTGCCCACTCCGTCGACCTCAATGATCAGATCGCCCTTCATGATGCCGGCAGCCTCCGCCGGGGAGCCCTCGATGGGAGAGACGATCTCTACTGAGCCGTTGGGTCCGGGAGTAATGTAGGCACCGATGCCGGTGACGGAACCGTCAAATTCCTCAAGAAGTTCGGCGTATTCTTCCTTTGTATAATACTCGCTGTAGGGGTCCTCAAGCGCCGAAAACAGGCCCTTAAGGATGCCCGAGTCAAAGTCGACATCTGCGGTATCCTGGTAGAAATTCTCTTTAACATAATCTTCAAGGCTCAACAGTTTGTCGAAGCGCGAACGCAAAACGACCATTTCTTCGTACTCATCAGTGCCGATGAGAACTTTGTCTCCCATTATGAAAGGCAGAAAAGTTGTGATCGCAAAGACTGCAATCGCTGTAACGATTGCAGTTAAAATAATCGCTCGAAAAGTTCCTGATTTCTTCATGGTTTCCTTTAATATCCGATATATGGACCCGGATCTACGTCGTCTCCGTATAGCATAATTGTAAAGTGCAGGTGATTTCCTGTACTGGTTCCTGTCGTTCCCATGTACATGATCACATCTCCGCCGCTGACATAGTCGCCTTTACTGCAATTGAAGGCCGAACCGTGAGCGTAGAGAGAAGTGTACCCGTCGCCGTGATCGATGACGACTGTGTTTCCGTATCCACCATACCAACCGGCCATGGTGACAAGACCGCCCCTCGAGGCGTAAATCGGTGTGCCGGCGGCTCCGGCAATATCGATGCCGTTATGCCAACTTGTCCCGCCGTATACGGGATGTGTTCTATATCCGTAGCCGGATGTCACATAAGTAGCGCTCGTCGGCCAACGCCATCCGCCGATGGTGATGTCATCGGGGCCCAAACCGTTGCCCGCAGCGGCGATGCGCTCAGCCTCGGCTCTGGCATCGGATAGATTGGCGGCAATGCTCGCCCGCGCACTGTTCTGCGCTTCAAGTTCGGCTTCAAACTTGCGGCGTTCAGCAAGGATCTCCTCTTTGCGACGTTCAAGTTCCGCCTGGAGATCCAGGAGTTCCTGCTCGTCGCGAGCGAGTTGTGCTTTGAGTTCCAAGAGCCGGGCATAATTCTCCTTCTCCTGAACCTCAAGAGCTTCAATCTCTTCCCGCTTTTTATTGAGTTCAATAAGGAGCTTCTTATCCTGTTCGGTAATCGCCTTCAACTGATCCAAGCGATTGAGAAGATCTGCAATGCCCTTTGCTTCAAAGATGACATTCCAGACACTCTCATCTTTCTTGTAGTACATTACACGCAGGCGGTCGCCGTATGCTTCTTCCTGATCAGCGAGTTCCTTTTTGACTTTTACGAGTTCCTTCCGGATTCTCTTCAGCTCTTCTTCTTTTTCAACAATGAGCTGTTTATTCGTTTCTATTTCTTGTTTAACTTCTTCGACACGTGCAAATACATCTTCAAGTCTTCGCTCAACGGCATATTGTTCTTCGACCTTAGCATCAATATCCTGTTGAATGCTTTCAATAAGTGAGTCGGCAGATTCCAGTTCCGCTTCCAGTTCACTGATCGAGGCAAAACCGGCCCCGACGGAAAAAACGATCGTGAAGAGAAGCAAGACGGCAATAGCTTTCCTCATAAGACCTCCTTATACCTTCAGGTATTTCCTGACTGAGAACAGACTTCCCACAAGACCGACACCGATCCCTATTATCAAATTCAAGATCCCGATCCTAATGATCAATACGTCTGCACTCAACAGTGGCTGGGCCGTCAGATCCGACAGATTGGCGGCAGCCATGTCAACTACTTCTTGATAGCCATAGTACAATAACACGGAACTGATGACCGCCCCCAATATTCCAAGGATGACTCCTTCAATCAAATAGGGATGGCGGATGTGTCCGCGCGTCGCTCCGACATATCGCATAATTTGGATCTGCGATTTTCTCGAAGCAATTCCGATGCGCACCGTGTTGTTGATGACCAGCATCGTAATAAACAGAAGTACCACAATGAGTATGATACCTACATTGCGGATCACGTTGCTGACGCGCAAAATACGCTCAATAGTCGTTTTGTAATAGTATATTGTATCATTCTCGTCTATTCTGTCAAGTTCCTCATATGTCTGATCGGATAGAGATACGTCCATTACGCGCACCTCAAGCGTATCGCTTAAGGGGTTTTCCTTAAGGCCCTCCAAAAGCACGGAGTCTTCTCCCCAATCTTGCTTCATCTGTTCCAGCGCCTCGTCACGGGTGATAAGAAGAACCGATTCGACATTCGGCACGGCCTCAAAGGCGGTTTTCATCGCAAGTGTTTGTTCAGGGGTATAATCATATGCAACCTGAACGCGCATCACGTCAAACTTGTCAGTGAACTCTTTTGTAAGATTGTTGACATTGAGGATAAGGAGCAGAACAATCCCCAAGATCACAAGTGTCGAGGTCACGGAGAGAATGGACGCCAGGCTCATCATGGCATTTCGCACCATGTTTTTCAGCGCTGTAAAAAACGGAGATCGGATCAATGGTAACCTCCATGATCCTCGTCGCGGATCACCCTGCCTTTATCAAGCTCAATGACGCGCTTTTTCAGCACATCGACGATGTCGTGTTGATGAGTTGCCATGATAATCGTGGCTCCATATCGATTGAGTTTCATCAAAAGATCGATGAGTTCCCACGACGTCTCCGGATCCAGATTTCCCGTCGGCTCGTCGCAGATGAGAATGTCCGGATTGTTTGCCACAGCGCGGGCAATGGCCACACGTTGCTGCTCTCCGCCTGAAAGCTCCATCGGGAAATGTTTTCCGCGATCACTGAGTCCGACAAGATTTAACAACAACGGGACATTGCGCTTGATCTCGCGGTTTTTTCTTCCGACAATCCGCATGGCAAAGGCAACATTTTCATAGACCGTTTCATTGTTCAACAAGCGATAATCTTGAAAAACAATCCCAAGAGAACGCCTGTAATAGGGGATACGGCGCTTATGCATTCGTGTAATATCGAGCCCGTCTTTAAAAATCGCACCCGCTGTAGGGTCGATTTCTTTTGTGATGAGCTTAATGAAGGTGCTTTTGCCGGCACCGCTGCTCCCGATCAGGAAAACGAACTCCCCTTTATTGATTTTCAGATTGACATCTTCAAGGGCAACCGTGCCCGAAGGATATCTCATCTGGACATTATTCAATACAAGCATGTAATCTCCTCGTTCTACAAATTATAATCAGAATTACTTGTAAAATCAAGTTCTTCACGTTTTTCACCCGCCACCCACAATATATGGACATAACGATAAGTCCGCCCTACAAGATATGCTCAAGTCTCATTAAAATATAGAATACGCAATCGTAAAGCGAATATTAACCATCTTAAAATCTCCTGTCAAATGGAGCCTGTTTTTCTGGACGAAGGCTCTTTTGCCTGCCTATAATGACATCGACGGTTGTGTGTGTCAAATTTATAAGGAGCAGACAATTGAAGACGATCATCCGAGAAGAAGCAAAAAAAATACGGGATGCCATCCCTATGAGAACAAGAAAAGAAAAAGAAAAAAAGATACTTTCGTATCTAAAAACTCTGCCGCTTGGAAAACATGTCTTTATCTACAAGAGCATGCGCTCGGAAGTGTCCACTGAAGAGATCATCGAATGGCTTTTGCATTCCGGCGCGGCTGTGTATCTTCCGCGCATCGACGCATCGGACAATTCTATGCAGCCGCACATCTTCAATCCGGGAGACCCTCTGGAGCGATCATCTTTTGGAATGGAAGAGCCCGTCAATGAGCCGCTTTTTGAGCTGAGCCTTCTGAGCTGCGTTATCATCCCTCTACTTGCCTTTGATCCTCAACTTCAGCGTCTCGGCTACGGCGGAGGCTTTTACGACCGCTTCCTGCCTCGAACTCCGGAGGCCCTGCGCATAGGAATTGCTTTTTCCGAACAGATGGTAGATCGGCTTGAACCATTGGAAACGGATATTCCTCTCGATTACATTGTCACCGATAGCGGCATTCATTCCTTAATATAGACGAGACTCGCTACCAGAGCCGTCATCGGTATCGTCAGAAGGATCGCCGTCGATCCGATCAACCCCTGTAAAAATTCTACGATAATCCCCTCTCGATTTAAGAGTTCCGACAGGTTGTGGCTGATCAAGCTCATGGAAAGTACGCCGGAGAGCCCCCCTCCTATATAGGCAAGAATCAATGTGTTTGCCATCGTCCCCATCAAGTCTTGCCCTACATTCAATCCGCTTTTAACAAGCTGCCAGTAACGGATCTGAGGAGCATGCGTCTTAATCTCATATAACGAGCTGGAGATATCCATCGCCACATCCATCACCGCTCCGAGAGAGCCGATCAAAATGGAGGCAAAGACAATTCCGCGCAGATCGATGGGACGTTCGGAATTGAACATACTCAGGTACACACTCGTCTCATCGACGACGCCCGTCAACTCAAGAATCGGATCCATATATAGAGTCATAAGCCCCGCAATGACCACTCCGAACGTACACCCTATGATGGTCGCCAGACTCTTCTTGCTGAGGCCGTTGGTGAGCAAGATGGTAATCAAAATGGAATAAATACACACCGCCACAGCACCTACATAAATATTCCAACCGCCCAGTATCGACGGAATAAATACGAAAAAAATCGACAGCACGCTTAAAAGCAGGGCGATGAGCGTATACAATCCCTTGCTTCGCCCAAATATCAGCAGTAGCACAGCAAAGAAGGCGCCCAAAAAAAAGATCGGTGTCAGGCGATAAAAAGCGCTGAAGGCATATTCCTGTCGTCCGTCGGGAAATTCCATCCTATATAGAAGAATCTTATCGCCTTCTCGAACGACCCTTCCCGTCGGCCCGCGATAGATGATGTTTTGAACGGCCTCGACTTCTCTTCCCTTATACGGCCCCGAAGTAATCAAAGCGCGGAATGGTATTTCAGCTGTAGAAAGCGCTCCCTCTCCTCCGTCAAATGTCTCCATTTCCGCTACAGAAAGCACTTTTGCATGACTGACATGATCTCCTTCATTGTCTAATATCTTGACGCTTCGCCCAAAGGTGCGATTAGCAACCCAAAGGAGAAAAAGAGAAAGTATAATCAGAAAAATTTTTACTCCGCGATCCGTTTTTTCCATATCCCCTCCATGTCTCATTGTATGACGAATAAAAATACATCGTCAAGATTTCCATGACTTATAAGAAAAAAAGCAGCTGTCCGCTGCTTTATTTATTCAAGTAAACCGGTTTTTTCTCTATTATCAATCGCCTAAATAGATTCTCCTGACCCTTTTTCCGATTGTGGCCATAATCTCCGCGCAGTTGCTCTGCGCCGCTTCAGCCAGGCAAGCACAAGGGATATGCTCTCCCATCAGCTCGACTTCGTCTCCGACCATTGCATCCACGCCGGTGATGTCAAACATCGCCTGGTCCATCGTAATACGCCCTACCTGAGGACATCTTTGATCGCCGATCCAAGCAAAGATTTCCCCGCTCATCTGCCTCTTATAGCCATCGGCATATCCGACCGGCACAGTGGCAATGCGCCGCGCTGACTTCGCAACATAGACGTGTCCGTAGCTGAGACCCTCTCCCTTTGCAAGCTCGCGCACGGCAAGGATTCGACTCCTCCAGCTCATAATCGGCTGCAGCTGCTCGACCGGAAAGACGGGAGAATAACCGTACAGAACAATCCCGGCTCTTACCATATTGCTAAACGAGAGATCCATCTCCAATAGAGCCGCGCTGTTGCCATAGTGAACCCATTTAAAAGTCAATCCTCTTTCTCGAAAAACATCCACTGCCTCTTTAAACCGCGCCACCTGGGAGAGAGCATACGCCTTATCCTCTTCAGCCGTAGCCAAATGCGTGTAGATTCCTACGGGATTGAGCGCAGCGATTTCTTCTGAAAACTTGTGAATTTCATCCAAGGCAAAACCCAGTCTATGCATCCCCGTATCCACTTTTATATGGATCTTGGCCGGTTTTTGCAAAGCAAGAGCCGCCATCAAGGTTTGTCTGTCGTGAACAGCAAACGAGAGGTTGTTCCCCACACAAGCCGGAAAATCCTCTATTGAGGTGGCTCCGAGAAGCAAGATATCTATCTTTGGATCCACTTTACGAATCTCCAGCGCTTCCTCTATGGTCGCCACTCCGAAGTACTTCCAACCGAGACTCGTTAATGTCTTTAAAACAGGAATCGCTCCATGCCCGTAGGCGTCCGCTTTGAGGATTCCCATCACCTCTCGTCCCTGCGCCTTTTCCTGTAAAAATACGGCATTGGATTTCAATTTTGATAGATCGATGATCACTTCTGTAGCTCTCATTGCATCCTTCAATCTTTTTGCGATAGCTGTTGAGTTTTCATCTATGCAGAGGCTTCTGCGACAAAGATGCTCTTTTATCGTAGAAGCTTCTTGAGAAGCTCGTATGTCATCTCCGGCACTCTTTTAAATGTGTGTTCTCTATCGACTCGCTCTGTAAACATATGCCCGTCTTTGCCGTGAGATCCGATATTGATAACCGGAACGTCGATTTTCTCAATCCACTCAAAGGGATGTGTATATTTGTGTCCCCAAGATGGCATATTGGAGATATACGCCTCATATGACTGATCAACTCCCACTGACATAAAGCTGGCATCAGAGATATAAGGAAAGAAGTGCTTTTGCCTTACGTGGACACCTGCAGGAGTAGAGGTCTCGGCCAATACCTCATCGAGACATTGCAGAAGTCTCTTTTCATTCTCCGATTCCCCTCTTATCTCCAGCGGGGGAATGAGCACGGAAGCAAAGTATACGACGATGCCGGGAGAACTATCTTCTCTTCTGTCCCACACAAACTGGATCACTTCGTGATTAAACTCCCGAAGGTCTTTCTCCGGTTCTCGCTCATGCAACCGATCCTTAAACGCCTTCAACTCTTCTAAAAAGCTTGGATTTCTCTCCACCACCTCTCTTAACAGGTCTTCATATCGGATGATATTCTTCTTCCAAGGAAGCGGAGTATAGGAGATATTTGCCATCTTGCAGAATTTTCTATAGCGCATATCAAGCAGTTCAATAGCTTCTTCCATGCTTTCATCGACGATCCTCTCAAAATCTCTCATGACTGCCTCCGCGCTTTTTCCATGAGAAAAGACGTTGAAATAGACTTGAGAGGCAAGGGCCGTCTGAACCGTATACTCGTCCTTAAAGTCTTTCTGCTTGAGAGAAATGGGAGGTTGCGTCAACTCTCCGGCAGCCAGATCGCAAAGTTCCGGATTCAGAGAGACATTTTTGGTAATGAGCGCCGCTAAAAAGTTCGGATCCAGCGCCGCAAAGGGCTGTCCGACATGCGCTTCTTTTCCAAAGATCGAACAGGCCGGCAGATATTTGCCGATCGTCCCGAGATAGACATAATAATCGACATCTCCGGGGAAAGCATTTGTCGTATAATCCGCATTTATGCTCGTGATATACTCAAATCCTTCTTTTTCTCTGAGATCCGAGAGAATTTCCAAAGAGGAGATGATGCCTTTTGAGCTGTCTTCTTCATCACAAGTATGCAATGCCACGATATTGCCCCTCAGTTCTTGCGGATGCCTGCTGAAATACTCCATGATCAGCATCTGAAGCGCAATGCCGCTTTTCATGTCGAGGGCCCCTCTTCCGAAGAGGTATTTGCCTGAATCGATGTCGCGCAGCACTTCATCCGAGAGCTTAAAATTGGCACGAAGGATCTCGGGGAGCTCTTTCGGTCGGGTAGCGTAGTCGGAAAAATCGGAAAAATCCTCTATCCCTACCGTGTCAAAGTGTCCCATGAGAATGACCGTTTGCGGGCTTCCCCCTTCCTTCGTGCCTTTAACATAGGCAATTGTGTTATGCCTCGAAACGACGTCATCGAGTGTTTTTTGCATGATCAGCTGCTGAGGACGTTCCTTGAAATAAGGAAGATCCTTATAATAGTCAAATATAAACTCCGCCAGCCTGGTTTCCTCTCCGGGCGCTTTGTTCACGCTTCGAATCTGAACCAGTTCGACCGTCAGTTCTTCCGTCCTCTTAAAGATATCCTCCAGCATCACACCCTCTTTTCTCGCAGATCTATGAAATAGACAGCAACGGCTTTAAAACACCTCGGCGATCATGCAGCGGACAGAACCTCCACCGTAAAACTCAATGTTTGCAATGTCTACATGAACAATTTCCGTGCTCTTTTCAATCTGCTCTTTCTGCTCAGGAGTCAGGCAGTTGTATGCCACATCAGACATGGCGATGAAGTTCTTTCCGTCGCCGCCCTTCAACTCGAGAGTATTGCCCAAAAAGTTCTTCACTTGCTCCGGTGTAATATCGATAATATTGTTTCCGCCCTCTCGAAGCGAAGAAGCCACTCTCTCTCTGTCCTCATCGCAAATGGCATCGAGGCAGATGATGACATTTTCTCCACCGATTCCCATCAATACATTTGTGTGGTAGATGGGAGCTCCATCCTGGAACGCTCGGAAGTAGACGGGCTTGTGTCCCGTGTCTTCACAGAACTTCAAGAAGAGCTCTTTGTCCGCTCTCGGAGAGAGAACACAATAAGCGACTTTATTTTTTCGGTCGATGACCATCGAGCCGGTGCCTTCAAGAATCTGCTCTCGCTCTCTGTTTTTACTATAGTCTATGATCGTAAAGAGTTTCTCCGACTGTTGCTTGCGTGCAGCGATTTCTTCCACTTCCGATCTGAACTTGGCAATTTCCGATTGTCGGTTCTCGGTAAACATCGGATAGACGACCATGGTGCCGCCTTCATGAGTCGAGAACCAGTTGTTGGGGAAGATGCTGTCCGGGGTAGACGGCTCAGGCGTATCCTCGAGCACATTGACGGTAACCCCTTTTTCTCTCAGTGCTTTGACAAGACCCTCGAATTCTTTTAAGGCTTCTGCTTGAACGATCTTCGGATCTTTGTCGTCTGATTGCTGATAGAGATTGGTCACCGCAGTGACAGGATTATACATAAAGGCAGTCGGGCGAACCATAACCACTTCATCGGTGGTGTGCTTAAACATCTTTACTCCTTATCTTCTATATTCGTAACAGTTTTTCAAGAAAGAGAGTGCCATGCTCGCAGGCACAGCAGCTCCCTTCCTATCTGCTGATAACAAGAACCACAGTGTCCTAAAAAGTTTGAATCAACTAACCTTTTTTAAAGTAATCGGGATTTCCGAAGAATTCATCTTTGAGCGTCTTTACTTCTCCGCTCAGGAGAACAAGTCCGATCATGTTGGGAATAATGATCGTCGCCAACAAGAGGTCAAGGAATCGATAGATGACTCCCAGCTCAATATAGGCGCCTGCAACAATAGCTCCGATATAGACGACAACCATAATGTTGCCGAAAGTTCTGCCAAACAGGAATTCCGCCTGAGTCTTTCCATACCATGCGATGACGGTGATCGTGGAAAGAACGAACAGGAAGATGCTCGCCGTCACGATGACGCCGCCAACTCCGTCTCCAAGGAGCGCCTGGAAAGCTCTGGCGGGAATGCTTGCTGCTTCGCTTGAGGGAAGCACTTGATAGAGTCCGGAAGTGAGGACGACAAGTGCTGTAACCGTACATACAATCAGTGTGTCGACGACGATTTCAAAAACTCCCCACATAGCCTGGCGCATCGGATGATCGGTAATGGCTCCGCTGTGTGCGATAGGGGCCGTTCCCATTCCTGCCTCATTCGAGTACACGCCTCGCGCAGTACCCCAGCGAATGGCCTGGGCAACGGCCGCTCCGCCAAATCCGCCCACTGCAGCGGCAGGAGTAAACGCATATCGGAAGATGTCAGCTACGGCGCCGGGAAGATTTCCAATATTGCTGATGATGACAGCAATTCCGCCGACGAGATATGTAAGAGCCATAAAGGGCACGAGTTTTTCTGTAAAGGAGCCCAGAGTTTTAATCCCTCCGAATACAAAGAGCGCAACCGGAAGAACAAGAAGTACAGCGATCACAATGGGTGGAATATTCAACGTCGATGCCGTCTGTACGGCAGAAAGTGACTGGGCAGCAATGGAGGGAATCAACTCGATCATCAGGAAGAAAGCAAAAATGATACTCAGCGCCTTTCCCAATCCGCCTTTAATTCCTCTCAGATAGTACATCGGGCCGCCTACGTATTCACCGGCTTCATTCAAAGAGCGATATCGGATACCCAGAACGATCTCGCTGATCTTGGCCGCGCAGCCGATGAGTGCCACAACCCACATCCAGAAGACGGCACCGGGACCTCCGAAGGCAATAGCGACCGGCACACCGACGATATTCGAGGCGCCAATGGTAGACGCTAAGGCTGCAGTAGCCGCCTGGAAGGGACTGACTGTTCCTTCTCCTTCTTGCTTATGAAAGATCTTCCCGAAGGTCTCTTTCATAGCAAAGCCGAAGTGTCTGAATTGTACAAACCCCAAGCGAATGGTCAGAAAGAGTGAACCTCCGACGAGAATTACCAGCATTGGAATCCCCCAAAGCCAGTCTGAAAAAGTTAGCAAAGCATCAATGATTCCCTGCATGCAAGCTCCTCCTTTCTTTTGTCCCGAATACATCCCAAGTGGTATCCGGAAAAATAGAGCTTGCACTTATTATCGCAATATCAATGCCATCTTTTACTCTTCATGACAAATTAAAAAAACTGCTGCAATTTCATGCTTTTTCATTGTTCTACAAAAAAAGTCAAAGAAAGAATGAACAGAAATCGCTCTTCGACAGGAAAAAAAATCTCCCTGCTAGGAAAAAAATCTTTCTTCAGCAAGGAGGTACACTTCAAAGTTTAGCTCTCAATCGACAGGCCGAATCGATCGAGCTTGTATCGCAGACTCTGTCTTGATATGTTCAGCTTTGCAGCCGTTTCTTTTAAGGAAGTGCTCCCCTCTATGGCGCGAAGAATGCAATTGCGCTCAAAAGCCTCCAATTGTTTGTTGAGATCATACGGATCGATCCTCTCTTCGCGCTCGCCGTCCAAGAGATAGGAAGGGAGATCATTCAGGGTAATCAACCCTCCATCGGCAAAGTTAAAAGCGCTTTCGATAACATGCTTTAACTCCCGGATATTACCGGGCCATCTATACTCCATAAACAGCTCTTTTACCGAAGGATCGACCCCCTTGATATTTCCCCCGATATGGTGATTGTAACTTTCAATAAAATAATCAATTAGAAGAGGAATGTCTTCTCTTCTTTCGCGCAGAGGCGGAAGTTTGAGCAAGACAACAGCAAGGCGATAAAAGAGATCCCTTCGAAGTTTTCCGTTTTCTATCGCCAAATGCGGGTCTTCATTGAGAGTCGTCACCAATCGGACATCGACGCGAATCGAATCCGTGCCTCCTATTTTGCGAATGCTTCTCGACTCGGTCGCCCGAAGCAATTTACTTTGAAGCTGAATATCCATCGAATTGATCTCATCCAAAAGAAGCGTCCCCTCATGGGCCATCTCAAACAGACCGATCTTTTCCTGAGCGCCGGTAAAGCTGCCGCTGGTGGTGCCGAAGAAAATACTTTCCCCGAGTGTAAGGGGGATCGCGGAGCAATTCTGTGAAACAAAGGCATTCGTCCTGCGAAACGAGTGATTGTGAACAGACTGGGCAATGAGTTCTTTTCCCGTACCTGTCTCTCCCCATATCATAATGGGAGAACTTGTGCGAGCCGCTCGTCGCGTCTTCTCAAGGAGATCTTTCATCACAGGGTGATTGGTCACAACATCGTTGATCGTAAAATAAGCATCATGAGAGGCACTGAAATTTTTTCGCGCAGGAAGGCGACGCACATCAGGATCGTGATAGCGGTCGATCTCGATTACTCCTACCACTTCTTCTCCGTCACGAATCGGAAAGGTGCTGGTGAGAACTTGAACGGTGCGCTCTTTGAAGATATTTAGAGACTGCAGCTCGTTGATGATCGGCTCGCCTTTTTCAATCACTTTCATAACGGTGCTTGTCTTCTTTTTCAAATGCTGATGCAGATCGAGGATGTTCATGCCGACGGGATCTTCACAGATCCTGGTTCCTAAGCTTCGAAAAATTTTATAGTACTCAATATTCCCTTTATTGTCCGTGATCAGAATCATATCTGCCAGATCATAGAGATATCCAATGTCTTCTACATATCGATCCGCCATAGCACCCATCCCTCCCCAACAAATATTTGTC
>JAAYOV010000117.1 GCA_012520095.1 Tissierellia bacterium
CGAATAACCATGGAGAAAGACAATGCGGTGGATTACTATTTCTTTGATCAAGAGTTTTATTCGAGTATTTTGAATTCATTGAAATATAACAGTCTGATTTTCTATGCAGTGTATGAAGAGAAAATGATTGCGGGGTCGATCATACTATTTGCTAATGGGAAAATGCATTATCACTTGTCAGGAAGTGATCCCGATTATAGTACTCTTGGAGGAACAAATCTTTTGCTTACTGAAGTCATTAAATGGGGTTTAGAAAATGATTTTAAGAGCTTTCATATGGGTGGAGGAGTTGGCAGTTCTTCTGAAGATAGTTTGTATACATTCAAGCAAGGCTTTAACAGGGAATCCGACACATTCTTTTCTATTGGTCAGATTATTTTCAATGAGGAAATCTATGACAAATTAGTTTCAACTAGAGGATCATATTCTAGTATTTCTACAGACCATGAATTTTTTCCAGCTTATAGAAGGTAGACCAGCTTATAGAAGGAGGTTTGTTCGGACTCGTCTGTAGATCTTTTGGGGAATGGTAGGTAACTGTGAAATTGTATTCAAAGCACATTAAACGGATGTTAGATTTAATCTTTGCCTCAATGGCTCTTTTTTTGTTGAGCCCTCTGCTATTAGTTATATCAATTCTTGTCCGTCTTACGCTAGGTAGTCCAGTCATATTTAGGCAAACACGACCGGGGAAAGACGAAAAACTCTTTACTCTTTATAAGTTTCGCAGCATGACAAATCAAACAAACAAAAAGGGAGAACTTCTATCTGATTCTCAGAGACTTACAAAATTCGGTAGGTTCCTTAGAGCTAGTAGCCTCGATGAATTGTTAGAGCTGATAAACATAATAAAAGGGGATATGAGTATCGTCGGACCGAGACCCTTGTCAATCTATTATCTTCCCCATTACACAAGCACAATGAGGAAGAGGCATCAAGTTCGACCAGGATTAACGGGGCTGGCACAAGTGAGCGGGCGAAACGATTTGCCCTGGGATGAGCGATTAGCTTTAGATATTGAGTATGTCCGTAATATCTCATTTTTAATAGATTTAAAGATCATTTTCGTCACTTTTTTTAAGGTATTTGGACGTTCGAATGTTTCTATTCGTGGAACTACAAGTATTAAGGACTTTGGTCCATACAGTGTGATAAAAGAGCAGGGAAAAACACATATGCGAATCAATGACATGACGTATTCTGAAATTGGAAGCTATTGGTGGCTGGAGGGGGATAACTTTAAAGAGGGAAATACATTGAGGCATTTTGATTGGCTACCAGTTGTAGATGATTTTGCTTTCTCTTTTTCCGGAAGAGCTGCCATCAGTATTGCTCTCCAAGATATTATGATTAGTTTAAATATTAAAAAAGCATACGTTCCGTCATACAGTTGTGTTTCAATGTTGCAGCCATTTGTTGATTATGAAATCCCGATAGTGTTCTACGATGTCCATTATGACGACGGGTTTACGTATCATGTTCCGCAAATTGACAATGATTCGGTTGCTCTAGTCATGAATTATTTTGGAATTGAAACACATAAAGTGAAAAATGTGATCATGGATTTCAAACAACAAGGTGCAATTGTGATTGAAGATATTACTCATTCCATGCTCTGCCAACAAAATGCTTC
>JAAYOV010000013.1 GCA_012520095.1 Tissierellia bacterium
AATGATGTGAATATGTCCGGCTTGGTAGATATCAACGACGCGCAGTTAGTCTATGATATTTACAACGGAAAATATCAGGATTTCACGGTTGTGGTGATGCAGAAGTTCTTATATGCCGATGTCAATGCCGATAAGATCGTTAATGTCACCGATGCTGCCGCTGTTGTTGCAGCTATTCAGTAAAACTTAAAAGAATATCCCCCTTCTGCAAAAGAAGGGGGATGTTTCCCAAACATTTTCGAGTATTACCGGTGTTTCCTAAATTTTAGGAGATAGCGGTAATGTTCGAAACGAAAAAAGGAGAAAATTTATGAGACAAACATTCATTATCGCAATATGTCTGTGTCTGTTGCTTTGCCTGTTTCCGGAAGTCGCAATGGCTTCTAATAACAGCCGCAGCTATGCTTTCACATTGGCTCTTGACGGAAAGCAGGAAATTACCGCTCATCCCGGTCAAATCATCACCGTAACCCTTTCACTAAAAAGGACGGACAGTGACCAACCTGCTGATATGCATGCTGTGCAGGCGGAGTTGTCTTACGACGATGCCTTCTTAGAGCTGATAGAGGGTAGTATCATGACCTTCCCCGATGTGGAATGGACAGATATGGCGCGCAGAACTGGCGGCAGAGTCTTTTATTTGAACTTTCTCTCTCTCACCGGCGGAGAAAAATGGAATAGTGATGTACAGATGGGATCTTTTCAGATGCGTGTACTTTCTCCAAGCGGCGCGACTGTCATTCGCTCGCAAAACTGTCTTGTTTCCGTACCTGACGGTTCGGGCAATTTTACTTCTGTAAGCAATGATGCAAAAGTGGTTGTCAGCACCGACTGCACTGTTACTTTCGAGTCCGGCGGTGGCAGCGAGGTTCCATCCCAGGTCGTTCAATATGGCGAAAAAATCATTGAGCCGCAAGAGCCGACAAGAGACGGTCACACCTTCAACGGTTGGTACGCTGATCTGGATAAAACAGATCTCTGGGATTTCGATAGTGACACCGTTCAAGGGAATATGACCTTATATGCCGGCTGGCTGAAAGACACAACTCCCGTACCGAGTGAACCGGACATAGGTAATATCCCTGTGATACCGATCTTGATAATTTTGTTAATTGTGCTGGTGCTTTTAATCCTGGCATGGATTATAAGAGATAAGAAACGCGATTAGCGATGCTGCTTTCTCATATTTTGAATCGCAGATATCTAAATATATGGTTTGAAATATGAAATGCGATGGGAAAAGCTGTTCGGGATCATTACTCGCTGCGACAGGGTCTTAAAGGAAAACAAGCGGATTGCCGACTTGATTGAACTCAACTACTTCGGCTTTCTCATTCATCATTCCGTTTTCCTGCGCATTTTGAAAAAATGATCGACAGCTTTTCTCTGTGTGCTGTCATCAACGATGTAATCATTGAAGCCTGAACTCATAGCAATTAGCTTCTAATAAAGATCTTCTATTACATCTCATTATACGGCTTGAAAGTTCCCGCAAAGAACTGTGACAGTATCGTGAGTTCTATAAAGGCAAATTATAAGGAGAAAACAATGCGAAGATATGACGGACTGCTGGGTGTAATCAGCATTGTACTCGTCATTTCGATGTTAATAGGTTTGGCATCGGTCTTGGTTGGAGCCGGTTTTTCAGAGCCGGACTATGCTTTCGAAACCGAGGCAGACCCTCTTCTGCCTGAAACACAAGATGGGGGTGGAGCATTTGCCGGTGAGAAGAAAGGAGACAATGAAGAGACTCTACCTTTAGAGGAGACTCAAAACATCGAAAAAGAACAAGAAGAGCAAAGAAATGAACAAGAACCTCCGGAGGAATCTGAAGAGGATGATCCCCAAGAGGAGCAAACCGACGATAAATCCGATGACACGGAACAAGGGCCTGATGAAAATGTAGGTGGAACAGATCCCGGAGATACCGGTGGTGGTCATAGCGACTCCAACACGGATGGAGAAGGGATTGCAGGAGATGACGGAAATGGAACCGGTGAAGGAGAGGGCACACCGGGCACCGGAGATGATGATTCTTTAAAAATAGTCACGGATCTGCGTTCACAACAGATCACACGCACGGAGCTTCCGGACGGCATCTTCAAATTTTATGCATATCCTTCTAAAGATGATGATGATCTCAGCATAAAGGTCGTAATTAATAATTCCTCAACACCTTTTAACGGTTCTGTGATAAACAGCACTGACGGAATTAATTACGAAGCGGCTCTTATGATGAATGAGACAAATATCTTCACTTTGTATCTGAAACAAAATGAAGTAAACGTCTCTTACGTGCGTTATTACGTACGGTATGAAATGGAAAAGGCGGATGAGGACAATCCGGAGGTAGGTGAGCACCCTCCAACCATTATCACGAACCTTGACGGCTTTACAGGTGTAATGGAGACTCAAGGTTTTGTCTTCTGGGTCAGTGCCCGTACCAACCCGGATGGAAGACCAATCTACTCGAATTGTATTGAAGTTTGGCTTAACGGTGAGCTGATTCCCAAACACACCGGAGACATCAGACCGGAATATGAATTATATTTTGAGCCTCCTAATGTCGGCGATTATGCACAATATACAGTGAAAGTCAGAGCGTGGGATGACAAGGGTAATTCCACCATGAAGATATATACCTTCGATTATCATACTATTTCCGAAGGTGACTATCTGGGAAATGTGACGATTACTCTCGATGCCACTACTGTCGGCCTGGGGGTCATTGATTACGCGACTTATGAGATTTTTCAGGGAGATACAGTGGCGGATGTGGTCATCAAATTCCTGGAGGAATACGGATATTATGCTATTTACGACGGATCGGCAACGGTAGGCTTCTATCTGAGACGAATTGAGCGCGGTGATTTGTGTCGGGGAGCAAAAGTGCCGGATAATCTTTGGAAAATGATTCTTCGCGACGGAATTACGCTTACTTCTCCTCCTCACCGCGACTCGCTTGGCGAATATGATTACACTATGGGTTCAGGATGGATGTATTCCATTGACGGGAGTGTGTATCCCGGAAGAGGAATGTCAAACTATCAGGCCTATAACGGAATGACCATCTCTCTGCGATTTACACTTTCCTATGGTAAGGATATCGGCGGATATGATGCCACCGGCGGAGGATACGGCAGCCTTTCCAGCTACTGCGGTGTCTGGATCAACAACGGCTATGTGCCGTTGGGACATGATTTCATAGAGACAGATCGAGTTGAAGCAACCGAAACCCAAGACGGCTATATAGAATATACTTGCTCAAAGTGCAACGAAGTGATGCAGGAGATACTTCCTATGACAGGTGAACCGGAAGAGCCGGAAACCCCCGGAGAGCCGGAGGAACCGGAAGAACCGGAAACCCCGGAAGAGCCGGAGGAACCGGAAGAGCCGGATGAACCGGAGGAACCGGAAGAGCCGGATGAACCGGAGGAACCGGAAGAGCCGGATGAACCGGAGGAACCGGAGGAACCGGAGGAACCGGATGATGAAGGCGGAGAATAAATGTATGAATTTATAACCAGATCTTTAATAATAATTCTTTGTTTCATCATGCTGCTTGTTCCTGCACAGGCAGATCATTTAGACAATATTGATCAACTGGTCTCTGACACAAGTGCGGGACTCAGTGCTTTAGGCGGCAAAACAGGAACACTGATGAGCAAAGAAGAGGATTTTCCTGCGGGAACTTCCGTCTGTGACTGGACGGCTATCGCTCTTGCTCTTAGTGGAAGTCAAGAGAATTATCCCCGATATCTGCAAAATCTACAGAAATATGTAGAAACAAATTACGAGAAAAACGGCGGTCTTGATCATATAAAATCAACCCCCTATCATCGAATTGCCCTGACGGCGCTGGCGCTCGGCTCAAATCCCCGGGAGTTCGGCACAAAGTCTGACGGAACGCCGATTGATCTCGTTGCTGACGGCACATACGCTTTTGCAGGAAATTCAATCGGTGACCAAGGACTTAACGGTTGGATCTATGCATTGATTACACTTGATGCTGAAAACACACAGATCTCGGGAGATGTAAAATTCACACGTGAGGACATGATACATGCAATTATTAGCGCTCAGGAACCCGACGGAGGTTTCGGTCTAATAAAAGGGAAATCCGATGTGGACATCACTGCGATGGCATTGCAAGCTTTGGCTCCTTATGCACAAAAGTATCCCTTGGTGGTCGATCATGCCCTTGCTTATCTCTCCGGTGAAATGAATGAAGATTGTCT
Source organism: Tissierellia bacterium (assembly GCA_012520095.1). Lineage (GTDB taxonomy): Bacteria > Bacillota > Clostridia > Peptostreptococcales > Acidaminobacteraceae > DUVM01. The sequence continues at coordinate 4,239 of JAAYOV010000013.1, forward strand.
GTACTCTGCTTATGGAACTGAAAATGCGGAAAGTTCCGCTCAAGTCATTCTTGCTTTGTGTGCATTAGGGATACAGCCTGAAACAGATATGCGTTTTTGTCGAGGCGAGAACACCTTGTTAAGTGGACTTAAGCGTTTTCACAAAGAGGATAATACTTTTGGACACACGCAGGAAGATGCAAAAGGAGATTTTCTGGCAACTGCCCAGGTACTGTTGGCATTGACGGCACTTCAAAAACTTTATAGCGGAAACGGGCGGATCTTCGATTTTACGGATTATACAGGCCCGAATCTGAAACCGGATCACGGCATACACTATGCAATAGCCCTATTTATACTCATACTAATTGTCCTTATCATAATCACCAGAAAGAGAAAAAAACATGCCCAGAATAACCGATGAAATTTTAACCGAAATAAATAAAGTCATTTTAGGTAAAGAACAACAAATCCGCAAAGTACTCGTAGCCATTCTTGCTCAGGGACATGTCTTGTTGGAAGATGTCCCCGGCACAGGAAAAACCACATTGGCAAATGCTTTTGCTAAAACGCTGGGTCTTCAAAATAAGCGTGTGCAGTTCACTTCTGACACACTGCCTTCCGATATTATCGGGTTTTCTGTTTTCGACAAAGAAAGCGGATCGTTGCAATATCAAAAAGGCGCTATAATAACAAATCTGTTGCTGGCAGATGAGATCAATAGAACCTCAAGTAAAACCCAATCCGCCCTATTGGAAGCAATGGAAGAAAACCAGGTCACAGTGGACGGGAAAACCCATATTTTACCTAAGCCTTTTATCGTGTTGGCAACGCAAAATCCGGTAGGAAGCGCGGGCACCCAGATGCTGCCGGCTGCTCAGTTAGATCGTTTTCTCATCAGGCTTTCTTTGGGCTATCCCGACCGGACAAGTCAAGTCATGCTGATGCGTGATCGTCATACAAGCAATCCCCTGGATCACTGTCGTACCGTCACGGATGTTCAAACACTGTTGAAAATGATATCGGAAGCTATGGAAGTCCATATTGCTGACAGTATTTATGATTATGTATCCGAACTGGCGGAAGAATCCAGAGCAAATCCCTATGTCCTACTGGGCATCAGCCCTCGAGGTGCGCTTGCCGTTTGCCGAGCTGCAAAGGCAAATGCCTATCTTGACGGCAGAGACTATGTAATACCCGATGATATAAAAGAAGTTTTTACAGATGTATGCGCCCATCGTATCATATTGGGCTCTAAAGCAAGACTTCATGAATATACTTCCGAGCTTCTTACAGAAGACTTGCTCAAGACAGTTGCTGAACCTGCACATCGAGAATTCAGAGTGAAATGAAACGGGACAGAGCCGGAGCAATCATACGGTATATTTTCACGCTTGCAGTTTTTGTTATATTAAGTCTCGCAATAGGAGATTGGCGACTTTGGGGAATTACAACTCTCATCTTATTGATTCCTCCAATATCGTTGTGTATAAATCTTTACGTTCGTAAAAATATCCGCTGCAGGATTGTGATATCTACAACGGCAACGAAAAACAGTCCATGTACAGGGTCAATCCTTTTGGAAAACAAGGCACTGTTTCCGGCATCAAAATTGTACTGCCGGCTGGGCGTTATCAATGACTTGACGCGTGAGGAAAATACTCTTGAATGTATTGTCGCCACTCTAGCGCCAAAAAAGAGCCGTAAACAGGATTTCCTTCTGGAAAGTACTCATTGCGGCAGAGTATATATCTATTTGCAATCTGTCCGGATTTTAGATTATTTCGGTTTGTTTGCATTAAAAGTACCGATAGAGGTCGGCGCCAGAATGACAATCCTTCCGGAGCTTTTCTTTTGCGATGTGATGGTTTCACCTACATACGCGTTTTCAGAAGATGATGCCATATCCTTAAAAGGTGACGACCGCTCAGAAGTATTCCAACTTCGAGAGTATCAAAGTGGCGACGACATCCGCCAGATCCACTGGAAACTTTCCTCCAAGCTTGACACATTGATCCTGAAAGATCCCGGTCAGAGCATCAGCCGATCCATATTGGTGTTTTGGGATAAACGAGATGCGTGCCCTCCTAAAGATATGGATGCAATGGCGGAAGTTACAGCTTCTGTCTGTCACGGCCTCTGCGATGCAGGCGCAGTATTTGATCTGTGTTGGACAGAAAAGGACGAATTGGAGTTGTGGCGTGTCGGAAATCTCGACGCTCTTCTACATTTGATACCGGCTCTTGCAACTCAAGCAGGAAGCTCCGATTGTCCTGATCCCGATATAAGTAAGTACGGGCAAGTCATCCACATTACCTCTCAAATCCCTGACAATGGATTAGAAGACAAAAGAATCTACCTGATTTGTACAGATAAAGAATATGAGGACGGGCAAAACATTGTATTTTCTTCTAAAGATTACAAAGAGAAACTTGAAAAATTGGAGATTTGAGCTATGAACAACAGTAGCAGTGGTCTCCGCATAACAGCACACCCTATTCGAAACAGTTCACAGTTTCAAAATGTCCTGGACGGGATTCCTATAAGCCTGATTCTGCTCCTTGGTTCGGCTGTGTCCATTTGTAATCATTTCCCATCGGTGCATATGCCATGGTGGGGAGTTTTTGCAATAATGTTTGCGTTCTCCGCTCTTCTATGGATACTTCAGTTGACTGAAAAAGGAAGATGGATTTCCTTTTCCTTCCTTGTCTTAATTCCGCTCATTTCCATTATCTTCCATAGACAAGTTCTTGAAGGAATAGGGTGTCTTGCCAATGATCTGATGAATCAGTTAACCCGTATAACAGGGCGGATCTATCCGGATCTTGCACTTTCGCAAGAAACATCGATACTGTGGGGCGTTGTTCCGATTATTGCAATTATCAGTGTGCTTTTACATTTGAGCATACAAACAGGAAGAGCCCTCTTTTTCCTGCCGGTTCTTCTTCCTGTTTATATTTCTACTCTGACGGGCTTTTCCTCTATAGGAGTGGATACCTTCCTGATTTTCTTAGGAGGCATTTTCCTGATAATAAGAAGAGCCGGTGCAGCGCATGATCAGGAATACCGAGGCACTCTTTCTCAGCTGTTCATATTGATTTTATGTGCCTTTTTAGCCATCGCAATAGGGTTCTTTTATGGAGACACACGTGCAAAAACAGAAAAGTGGGACAGGACGCTCCATAGCATTCTCTTCGATCAGGACAGCAATTCCATGCCCGAAGGCAGACTGCGGAATCTGAAAAAATGGCGCAGAAATGATACACAAGCACTAAAGATCACCATGTCAAAACCTCAAAAGCTGTATCTGCGCGGCCAAATATTTGAAACCTATTCCGGGATTGCCTGGTCACCCTTGAGTGCGCAAATCCGAGCAGAATATGAAGATCTTTTTTATCAACTCCATCAATCAGGTTTCTTCGGACAGAGCCAAATTGCCACAGCATCTACTTTTTTAACACACGCCGCTCCTGAAGAATTGACTATAGAAAATCTGTCCGCCTGCAGCGCACACGGCTACTATCCCTATGCTGTCTCAGGAAACGATATGCTCGATGCATGGTTGATCGGTGATGCATTGCTTCCTGTAGCTGATACGATGAAATATTATCCCGGCAGCGTGCCGGAGTGGTATAGCGTACAGCATTCACTTGCATCCGGTCAAAAAAGAAGTAATATTTCCCAGTACCTGCTTGCAGAACAGGCATACGAAGAATATGTGACAGAAGTGGATCTCCAGCTGACAAATGAAAGCTGGTCCGTATTAAATCGACAATTAGGAGAAGATCAAAGTCCAAAGACTCTTTCGCAGATTCGGGAGTTTATCAGATTATATCTTTCCGAAGCTCTGGTATATGACGAAGATGTCGCAACACTCAACGGCAACGGAGACTTCCTGCAGTACACTCTGGAGAAGAGCGGCAGCGGCTACAGCGTACATTATGCCACTGCGGCAACATTGATGCTCCGCTATTTTGGTGTGCCGGCAAGATATGTCGAGGGGTACTTTCTTCCTGAAGCAGAGGCGGCTGTCTATCAGCCCGGAGAAGAAATCTTTCTAAGTGAACACCACGCCCATGCCTGGGCGGAATATTACTTGCCCGGAGTCGGATTTATCCCCTTTGAAGTCACACCGGGATATATTGACGATGAAGAATTGGAATTGGGCAATGTTTTATCTCAAGATCAACAGACATATTCAGCAGATCATCTGAAATATGCACAGGTAGAGCAACCTGAATCAATTAAAGAACCGAAACAGGATCGCTTTTCCTTCTCTATGAAGCCCATCTATCTGCTTTATATCAGTATCGCATTACTTCTCTTACTTGCCCTGATGATCATTATAAAGCGAAAGAAATTAAAAAATGCTCTCGCAGCCATTTCTATGGCGCCGCACCGCGACGCCATAGCCATGAGATTCGGTTATGCGCTCAGGTTGCTTGAATGCTGTGAAAATGCACAAATCGACGAAAATCGACGAGCTGAAGAACTGAATCGAGAAGCACTTTTTAGTGATCACGAAATGACCGCTCAACAACGCAGGGAAATGGATGAATACGCTGACTGCGTTCTGGGCGAATGTAGAGATAAGTGGACGTTTTTTGACAAACTTCGTTATCGACTTTGGGATTGTCTGTATTAGGAGGAACCAAAATGAAAAAGACATTTGCATTCATATTAATTAGTCTAATTTTGATTTTTACTGTACCTATACCGACAACTGCCGCACCACAGTACAGTTTTGTGCTGACAGCGGCTACCGCTAAATCCATTATCATCGAACCGGTATATATTCCATATACATCCGGCCAATCGATCAAAGAAGCTTTGCTGTCATCCGAACATGACTTTGTCGGTTTGGAGCAGGGTTTCATCTACGAAATCAACGGCGTGGTCGATAACTTCATCATGTTTTATGACGATGGTGATTATGATCTGGAAGCGGATGCGGCAGACATTACGGCTTTGTGTATCGGCGTTTCTTCACAATATTCAGAAGAGTTGCTAAGTCTGATCAAGAGAATGGCACAGTTCCGTGAAATGGGCAATGTTCAGCAATATCCTGCCGCTCAGGATGCCTATCAACAAGGACTCGCCGCAATCCGCAACGCTGATGCCGCAACAGCGGAAAACATACTGGAAGAACTCAATCAGGCAATCAGTGAATATGAGGCCATCTTCCAAGGGGACAAATATACCCTTGCCGTTTCTGCCCTCCAGGGGAATACACCCCTGACTTCTCCCCACATAATGCTGACCGATATCTACGGGAACGAGACAAATGTCGTCGGAAAAACCGTTCAAGTTGTAGCGGGAGAATATGATTTTCGTATCTCAGACGGCGGTCATAACCGCTCGGAAGGGAAAGTGACGATTACCGAAGATACCCTCCTAACTACAATTCTTCCACATGGAGAATGGTTCGGGGATATTAAAATTTTAGACAAAAACAGAGAACCTTATTCCTATATACAAGATGTACCGACTCATACTGCTGTGTATCAGATTCCCGATATAGCCGGAGCAATAAGTCATCTGTATCTAAATGTGGAACAGGGAGCCGTTCCGAGCTCTTCCCATACGAAACTCAGAACTATTTATACAGGTACAAACGGAATCGATTATTCCACCATCTCCAGAAGCTGGGAAAGTAGTCAAACTGCGCTGAATTATCTGGTAAGACAGGGTATGGAGGATACAAACTTCTTATTGGAGGCGCAATATCTTGATGAGAACGCTCATCTCAGGATACAGAGCTATGAAATAAGTATTGAAAGGGTCCCTACTCTGGCCTCTCTTGTTGTAAGTGCAGAAGGCACTATCCTTCCTCTTGAGTATGATCCCCGGGTTTTCAGTTATTCGGTTACAACTGTTTCCGATTATCTGGACATTTCCGCAGAGCCCTTTGGAACAAATTACACGGTTACAGGAACGGGAACCATCGCTTCTACCGGCACTCATACTGTCAATGTATCTTTCGGTAATAGAAGCACCAATTATACACTGGATATTACCAAGAAAGATTCTGTTGACGTAACGCTGACAATCCCTGCCGGGGTAAGCGTTCAGGTTGAAAACAGCGCCGGCAGTCAAATCGCTCCCGTCAGCGGAGTTTATCATCTTATCCCCGGCGAAAGCTATACTTACCGAGCAACAAAAGCTGATCATTATCACACGGCGTATACTTTTGTCGCTTCTGACGGCCTGAACATCCATGTCGCATCTCCTATAACCGCAGACTGGTTGGAGGATATAGCCTTATACAATACCGGCAACCCTTCCACTCGTCTAAAATATGAACGTGTCGATGACTTTTCCGATGTTCACCGCTATACATTTGAGGTGTCGGATTCTAACAGCTCGGTATATATACAAGCGACCTCTGACTATACGGTAACGGCAAATTATAAGACGCAAACCACATATCCGCCAACCCATGCAAATCCAAAATCTATCCTCGTTGACAAATCAGTCAACCCTACAGGCGATGCCAAAATATTAACTCAAACTGTGTGTAGAAGCGGTTATAGTAACACTATTAATCTGCGTATTTCCAATAACTCCAATGATATTATGTACTATCAGGATTACATTCTTACTCTGGCAAGAAAACTTCATTTGGCAGACTTCTCCGTGGCCGGTTCAGAGGGGGAATTGATATTCCTGGATCATCAAGGGGGTGCCTGCAACTTTGATAGAGATATAACTTCTTATCAAGTAAACGTAAATCGGGACGAGGAAGTTCTATTTCTAACCGGCTCCTTCCCCAATGAATTGGATACAGATATTACCGATTGCTGTGGCGGCTACTTTGCCTTTATTAACGGTACCCGATACGACACACTTGAAAATATAGCAATTCCTCTTAACGGCGAGCAGAATACAGAAACCATTATTGTACAAGTCTGCCATGAAGAGGACATTTCGATTGCTACTTCATATACTTTTACCATCCAAAAAACCGATCCTGTAGCCATTACCTTTGAAACCGATCCCGTCAACGCAATTGTATATCTGACAAATGACCTGAGCGGAAAGCGCGTATTTGGTAGCGAGGGCGTGTATTTCCTGACTCCGGGCGGCAACTATTCTTATACGATTACTTGTGCGGGCTATCAAGGGATTACAGGAAATTATACTGTGCCCGATGAAAATGCAGTTAAAACCATCACATTGACAGAGGCTCCGATCAACACGAGTCTCCAACAGCTCGACTCCTTCTGGCCCCATCTACGCCAAAACAATACCAATAACGGTGTTATCCATACAGCTACACCGATTCAAGATGATGAAGCGCTTCTGTATTGGGCAACCAAAATCGGTGACGGTTATGATAAGAACGCCTGCGGCTGTCCTATCTTAGTGGATG
>JAAYOV010000096.1 GCA_012520095.1 Tissierellia bacterium
AAATTATACGTTCGTATTTTTCCGGAACGGTCCCCTGTCCCGATCTGAAGTCTTCGCTCGCTGGCAATGGCCTGTTCCTGCTCGCTTCGCATCTTGTCAAACAGGCGCGATCGAAGAACTTTCATAGCCTGCTCTTTGTTCATCTGTTGGCTCTTTCCGTCTTGGCATGTGACGACCATCCCCGTGGGAATATGCGTCAATCGGACAGCGGAGTCTGTCGTGTTGACAGATTGTCCACCGTGGCCGGATGAGCGAAATACATCGGTCCGGATATCATTGGGATCCAGTTCAAAGTCGAGTTCATCCGCTTCGGGAAGAACGGCGACAGTAGCTGTGGAAGTGTGGATGCGCCCGCCGCTTTCCGTCTCGGGAACGCGCTGAACTCGATGCGTTCCGGATTCAAACTTGAGCTTCGAATAGGCGCCCTTTCCCTTGATCTGCACGGACGCCTCTTTGATGCCTCCCACTTCATTTTCAGAGTAGTCGATCATCTCCGTCTTCCAGCGCTGATTCTCCGCATAGCGCATATACATGCGAAGCAGCTCGGAGGCAAACAGCCCCGCTTCATCCCCTCCGGCTCCGGCGCGAACTTCCAGGATGACATTTTTCTCATCGCTTGGATCTTTGGGCAAAAGAAGAATCTTGATCTCCGCTTGGAGTTCTTCTTCTTTTTCTTTGAGGGCTTCATACTCCATCTCGGCAAGCTCTCTCATTTCCGGATCACTTGAGTCGATCAGCTCCTGAGCTCCTTCCATCTCTTCAAGAGTGCGGCGATACTCCACTATCTTTTTGACAAGAGGCGTCAACTCGCTGTGCTCGATCACGTATTTCTGCCACTGCCTGTTGTCGGCAATGACCTCGGGGTCTGCGATCATCAACTCCAGTTCCCTATATTTTTTTTCGATATTGTCTAACTTATCCAGCATTCTTCCTCCCATATCGGGCGATGACATAGCGGTCTCGCCCAAAGAGATCTCTTTCTATCGTAACACATTCATAGCCCGACGCTTTCTCTTTTACTTCTTCGGCCTGATCCCAGCCTATTTCAAGCAGTAGAATTCCGCCCTCTGTCAAAAACTTCGGCGCTTCTTCAAGAATTCTTGCGATGATCTCCATTCCCCGCTCTCCGCCATCAAGCGCAACGGTCGGCTCTTGAGAAAACACATCAAGTTTTCTCAGCTCCTTTGAATCGATATAAGGAGGATTGGCGATGATCAGATCATACTTTCCCTGTACCTTGGAGAAGAGGTCTCCCTCCATAAAATGCACATGGACTCCATGTTTTTTCGCATTTTGCCTTGCCACTTCCAACGCTCGGGAGCTGATGTCGACAGCGCTGACCTCTCTGCCTTCTATGGCAAGCGTGACCGCCAAAACACCGCTTCCCGTGCACAATTCAAGCACTCGATCCGCGGTGATTTTCAAAGCTCTCTCTACAAGACCCTCTGTCTCCGGCCTCGGGATCAGGACGTCTTCATTTACCAGAAAGGACCTTCCGTAAAACGCCTGTTCTCCGAGAAGATAGGCAATCGGTGTGCCGGAGGCGTATCTTGCAAGCATAGTCTGAAACTGAGCTTCTTGCTCCGCGCTCAGCTGCACCTGCGGCTCTAAAAAGAGCTCTTCCAAGCTCTTGTTCATCACCTTCTGAAGAAGTGTGCGGTGCACTCTGTTTCCCAAAAGATCACTAACTTTCACCGGGCACGACTCTTTTCAACGCTTCCAGCGCCACTTCAATTTGGCTATCATCAGGCTCAGCCGTCGTAATCTTCTGGAGCATCAGTCCGGGGGCGCGCAAAAAACGAACCAAGGGAGTTTCCTTCGCCGTAAAGCGGAGAAGTTCAAAGCCCAGACCGGCGACGACGGGAAGAAAAACGATCTTCAGCGCCGTCCTCAGTAGAGGGCTTGTCCAAGATACAAAAGAGAAGAAAAGGATGCTCAGCGTCAACACAAAAAATACATAGCTGGTGCCGCAGCGCGGATGAAGCGTCGAATACCCTCTGGCATTTTCCACACTCAACGACAAGCCGGACTCATAATTAAATACAGCCTTGTGCTCTGCCCCGTGATATTGAAACACGCGGTAGATCTCGGGAATTCGCCGGATACTCAGCACGTATCCGAAAAACAAAGCCATTTTGACGACACCTTCCAGGAGACTTAAGACAATCGGCACTTGAATCCATCTTTGTAAAAGGCCTACGAGAAGCGTCGGCATGGCCATAAAAAACACCACGGCCAACGCAGCACTTGTTGCCATCGTCAAAGCCATGGAGATCTTTGCTCCCGCTTCCGCGCCGAAACGGCGCTCCAGCCATACATCAAACGAACTCGCCTCAGCCGCACCAAAAAACTCACCGGATCGATTGAGCGCGGCGAGACCGATTTTGAGCGACTGAACGAGTGAGTACACTCCTCGAAAGACCGGAAGTCTCCAGAGACCCGCGGGCGGAGAAA
>JAAYOV010000097.1 GCA_012520095.1 Tissierellia bacterium
TGGGCTGCTTCAAACAGACCGATTTTTCCTCCTGCTTTCGCTCCTGTAAAGGCACCTTCTACATATCCGAAAAGCTCGGATTCAAGCATCGTCTCTTGGAAGTTGGCGCAGTTGATGGCAACAAACAACTCAGAAGAGCGCGGAGAAGCGTTGTGTATTGCTTGGGCAAACAGCTCTTTTCCCGTTCCGCTTTCGCTTTCCAGAAAAATGGTTGCTTCCGTAGCGGCCAGCCTTTGAGCGAGTCGCTTGATGGCGACAAAGTTGGGGCTTCTTGCTACGATCTGATCAAATGTATATCTTGCCCCGCTCGATTTATTGGCATACTCGAGAATTTCTTTTGAGCGTTTCTCGTGTTTTTCCAATTCCTTTCGAAAGCCGTAAGCGTCGGCCATGAAAGTGACGACACTGATTCCACCGACGACCTCGCCGTCTTTGAAGATCGGGTACATATTCACAAAATAGATATCCGCTTCTTCCTTTCTGACGACATGCATGAGAGGGCGTCCCGAGGAGGTGACTTCCGGAAGCTTGGCGCCCGCGCGAATGTCGCGCAACAAGCGTCCATGGATCTCTTGCGCATCCATGCCTAAAAATTCTCTGTATGCTTGATTGGTATAGACGATGCGGCCTTGGGAGTCTATAATATTTATGCCTTCTCGGATGTTGTCCATAGAAGCGCAAAGAAATGCAAGCTGATTCATTTGTATCCCCTTATGCAGTGCGTGTTACACTCATTGTATCATCTGTACGCTCATTACTCATGCGGAGGAGTGGAATTGAAGAAAATTCTTTTTGTATGTCATGGTAATATCTGTCGCTCGCCGATGGCGGAATTTATTATGAAAGAGTTGATTCGCAGAAAGAAATTGGAATCTTTTTTTTACGTTGAGTCAGCGGGTACGACGCATGAAGAGAGAGGCAATCCCGTCCATCCGGGGACGTCAAAAAAGCTTAAGGAACAAAATATACCTCAATGCGAAAAATATGCCAGGGTGATAAAAGAGAGCGATTATGAGGAATTTGACATGCTGATAGGCATGGACAGGCATAACATATATGATATGAAGTGTTTTTTTGGCGGGGATCCGGAGAAAAAAATCCATCTATTGACGGATTTTGCGCAACAAGGCGAGGAGATCGACGATCCCTGGTATACAGGAGACTTTTCTGCCGTTTATCGAGATATCCTCAAAGGCTGTCAAGGGCTGATTGATGAGGTGCTTAAAGGAGAGCCGGGACTCGTACAGATGCCGGAGCGGAGTGAGACAATTCAAAAAAACGGTATTGATCTCGACTGAATTGGGGCGGAGGTGACAAGACGGGTATAATGATCTCCAAGGGGGTTATGATGAGAGTATATATCAGTGCGGACATTGAAGGGGTGACAGGAGTTACCCATTGGGATGACACAAGGCTTGGCCATGCAGAAAATGCCTATGCTGCCAGGCAGATGACTAGGGAGGTGGCGGCTGCCGCCCGTGCAGCTTTTGAGATGGGCGCAGAAGATGTTCTGGTCAAAGATGCACATGGAACGGCGAGAAATCTTCTCCTTGAGGAACTGCCGGAGAGGCTCAGAGTCCACCGGGGGTGGGACAACACACCTTACAGCATGATGGCGGAAATAGGGAGCGGATTTGATGCTGTTCTCTTCGTCGGTTATCACAGTGAAGGGGGAGCGGACACTAATCCCCTTGCGCATAGTTTCAATTCGTCAAAATTGGAAAGGCTCATCATCAACGGAGAGAGAGCCAGTGAGTTTGTATTCAATTACTATTTGGCTGCAAGACACGGTGTCCCGACGTTGTTTTTGAGCGGCGATGCGGGGCTGGCGGCGTCAGCTCGTGCGTTTGATCCAAATATTGTTTCTGTTGGAGTGAAAAGCGGTCTTGGAGATTCAACCCTCAACGTGAGTGCGAAGAGAGGAGTGGAGCTCATCTATGATGGAGTAAAAGAAGCGCTGAAGAAAAAGGATGTAAAGCCGATCTACCCTGAACGGTTTAACGTAGTGTTTGTTTTCCGAGATCATCAGGACGCTCACAGAGCTTCTTTCTATCCGGGGGTAGAGCGCATTGATGAAGTCAGTGTTCGGTTTGAGGCGGAAGATATCCTTGACATTGCGCGGGCGAAAATGTTTATTTTGTAAATACGGAACTTTTTAATCTCAAGAGCTGTTGAAATTCCTTTTAAGGAGTTGTCGACAGCTCTTTTTGTAACGAAAAATCAGTATTTAGTGTCCGGTATATTGAAAACATTTCTATGTAAAAATATTAAACACAGGCTATTACTTGCAAAAAAACTCAACCTATCCACAGCTAGTGAAAAAATATAACAAATATATCTCCTTATTGACGAATACGGTTTAAGATATTACTATATTTTAAAATAAATATGTAACTGGAGGTAAAAATGTCAATGTATCCGGCACTCTTGATCGTGCTCGGGTTCTTCGCCTTCGGCGATTTTCTCGGTGTGATCACAAAAGCAAAATTATCGTCTGTTTTTGTTGCTCTTATGTTGTTCCTGGTTCTTTTTGTCACAGGTGTTTTGCCGGCAGATCTGATTGAGGTGGCGGGCCTGCGCGACCTCAGCCGTATGTCCCTGGGGTTTCTTGTGTTTAACATGGGCTCAACGGTCAATCTATCACAGATGAAAAGAGAGTGGAAAATTGTCGTAATGGCAATCTTCTCCATGGTAATTGCCGTTGGTGCGGTGTATCTTGTTTCTCCGTTTATCGGCAGAGAAGAAGCCATAGTTTCTATTCCGATTATCAACGGCGGATTGGCGGCTACGCAGATTATGACGCAAGCGGCTATGGATAAAGGATTTGCTTCGGCGGCAGCTCTGGGAACGGTGATTTTTGCCGTTCAGAAATTTGTCGGAACGATTCCCGCTTCCAGATGTGGTCTAAGTGAAGCAAACATCCTTGTAAAAGAATATAGGGAGAAAAAAGCGGCAGGTACTCTTGAACTTGAAGAAGCAGTGGTGAAGGGCGAAGGCAAAGGAAAAAAGGAGCCTTTCTATAAAAAGCATCAGAAATACTATACTACATACATGACGCTGGGGATCACCGCTTTTGCTCTCTTTTTCTGTGACTTGATTGCAAAAGCTACCGGCGTTTCCATTTCCATCTGGTCGCTTTTGGCGGGAATGACGTTCAATCAGCTCGGATTAGTTCCTCCCGGAATTCTTGACCAAGGGAAATCAAGCGGACTTTTTATGGTTGCAAGCTTTGCTTCCTTGATCCCTTCTCTTGCAAAGATTTCCGTCAGTGATCTGTCTCAGATGGCAGTGCAGACGGTTATCATTTTCGGCGTTGTCATTGTGGCTATTTTCGGTATTATGTATTTTCTGCCAACATGGAAACTTGTGGGTTCCAGAAACTTGGCGATCGGCATAGCCATGTCACAGCTTTTAGGTTTTCCTGCAACACTTCTGATAGTCAATGAGGTGGCGACGGCTGCCGCCCAGACTCCTGAGGAGAGAGAGTATGTCGTTAAGAAACTGACTCCGGCATTTGTTGTCTCCGGTTTTGTATCGGTGACGACCATTTCTATCCTGATCGCCGGAGTATTTGCAAGCTTTATTTAACGAAAGGAGAAATTGATGAGCGTGAAGTTCAATCCACTTGAATATCCTTTTCCTTCGAAGAGAAATGTCGTCTATGGAAAAAAGGGGATGGTATGTACCAGTCAGCCGCTTGCAGCGCAGGCAGGACTCGATATCCTGAAAAAAGGCGGAAATGCCATTGATGCCGCCGTTGCCACCGCAATAGCTATGACGGTGCTTGAGCCTACAGGAAACGGTATCGGAGGCGATGCGTTCGCTTTGATCTGGACGGACGGGGAACTCAAAGGGCTCAATGCAAGCGGTCCTGCCCCCGAGGCTATCGTTCCGGATGAAATTAAAGAAAAGTATGGAGACACCATGCCGGCAAGAGGTTGGGTGCCGGTAACGGTTCCCGGATGTGTTTCTGCCTGGGCGGAGATGTCGAGAAAGTATGGGAAATTGCCGTTTGAGGACCTCTTCGAGGCCGCTATCGATTATGCAGAAAACGGCTACCCTGTTGCACCGACCACGGCCATTTTATGGGAACGTGCGTTCACCGATTTTACGAAGATTTTTAAAGACGATTACTTCAAGCATTGGTTTGAAACCTTTACCCCTGAAGGCAAGGCACCCGTTGCCGGAGAGATTGTCTATCTGAAAGATCACGCCGCAACGCTGAAAGAAATTGCCGAAACGAAGGCGGAATCCTTCTACAGAGGAGCGCTTGCTGATAAGATCGATGCGTTTTCTCGTGAAACAGGCGGATATCTGAGAAAATCCGATCTGGCGGCATTCTATCCGGAATGGGTGAAGCCGATTGCTACCGATTACAAAGGATATACCGTTTATGAGATTCCCCCGAATGGACATGGCATCACCGCGCTGATGGCTTTGAATATCTTTGAGAACTATGCAAAAGCGGATAATCTCAACCTGGAAAGCTATCATCATCAGATTGAGGCCATGAAGCTGGCGTTTGTCGACACGCAGAATTATGTGACCGATCCGCGCTTTATGTCCGTCACATCCGAGCAGCTTCTCAGCAAAAAATATGCGAAACAGAGATTTGATCTGATTCAAGAAAAAGCACTGACGCCCAAGGTAGGTGATCCGACGGCGGCAGGCACCATTTATCTGTGTACTGCCGACTCTGAGGGGAATATGGTCTCTTTCATCCAGAGCAACTATATGGGCTTCGGCTCGGGACTGGTGGTACCCGGAACCGGCATAGGACTCCACAATAGAGGCAATAACTTCAGCCTGAATCCTGAAAAGGATAATTATATTGCGCCTAAGAAAAAACCCTATCATACGATTATCCCGGCGTTCCTTGCTAAAGGCGATAAACCGGTCGGACCTTTCGGGGTCATGGGTGGTTTTATGCAACCTCAGGGACACTTCCAGGTGGTCGTAAATACCGTCGATCTGCATATGAATCCTCAACAGGCACTTGATGCCCCGAGATGGCAATGGGTGGGCGGTAAAAAAGTGGAAGTGGAAAGAGACTTCCCGTATGCCATAACGGAAGGGTTGGCGAGAAACGGTCACCAGATTTCAGTTGTCACCGACCACATCAGCATGGGCCGAGGCCAGATCATCTGGGTAAACGATGATGGAGTTTTGGTCGGGGCGACGGAGAAAAGGGCTGACGGAGCGATAGCCGCCTGGTAAGAAGAGCGGTATGACATTGCAAAAGTTAAGAATGAAAATATGGTGTGATTTCTTGTGATTCACACCATATTTTTATGATTTTTAGGACAAAGACTTTCATCATTTAGGAGGAGAGATAATTAAGGAACCCCTCTCCTTTTTGAGTAATGAGACAACCGGCTCGGCCTGAACCGAAAGCGATATATCCGTCTTCTTTTAAATCGTTTAGCATAGAGCGGACAGAGTATTCAGAAATGGTAAAGCCGCTTGCTTGAAGTAGAGACGTGAGTTTTCTTCTGCCGGGTGAATGCTCTTCTATGAATTGTAAGGCGGCGGCAGTGACTTCTTTTTCTTTGTTGTTTAGTACGGGATGTTCTCTATCTTTTGATGTCGTGATGGCGTCTGAGTATGCGGTGTATAAATACTCAGGCAGATCCTTCGGTTCGAGGATTTCACCCCCGACATGCACCATATATTCGATACAATTGCGCAATTCCCTGACATTGCCCTCCCAGCTGAAATTCATTAAAAAA
>JAAYOV010000118.1 GCA_012520095.1 Tissierellia bacterium
AATGAGCCCGCGTCCTGCTCGGCATACGCCTTCCTCATGCCCGAAAAGCTTGTTATGGCGCACATCACCGACGCGCCTCCGCAGGCTGAGGGCGGAGCTTTGATGCACTATATGCCTGACACCGGCGAACACGCGTTCCTCTCATTCTTCTCGCCGGGCAACGTTGGCGTAGGGCTGGGCATCAACGACCAAAAGCTATGCGTAACCTATAACGTGGGCCGCCCGAACCGCGGCGCGACGGTCGGCCTGCCAGGCCTCATCATGGCGCGCGAAGTGTTGGCAAAGTGTGAGACCGTTGACGGGGCTATTGACATGTTCCGCGCACATCTCGATGCAGGCGGCACGTTCGCGCATCAGGGCGTGCGCTTCCTCATCGGCAGCTTCAGGGAGAACCGCGTTGTGGATTTGCAACTCCGCAGCCGAGATATGTGCGTGTCAGAACCGAAGCCGCTCAAGGACGGCGTCTCCTACATAGCCTTTACCAACCATTTTGAGGAAGATTTTGCCTCGCTAAACAGCATTGAACGCAACGAAACGCCCAATATCTCTTCCATGCGCCGCCGCGAGCGTCTCGAGAGTCTGATTGCCGAGACGGAAGAATTTACGCCCGAGCGCTGCTTTGAAATTGCTTGCGACCACAGCGGCAAGGAGGAGGGAGACAACAATACGCTCTGCCGCCACGGCACCGCAACAGTCAGCGTGGTTGTCAATGTGTTTACAGAGGACACGGCGTACTATACCGTGGGACAGACCTGCAAATTCCTTGAGCAATACGGCGCACCCAACGCGGTTTCGCTCGACGATCCGGTCGTACCGTCGCTACGCGTACATGTAACGGGCAAGGACGGCGAGCCTGTCGCGTTCCGTAAGCTGTATCTGTTCAGCTTTGACGTGCCGGGTGTGCGCGATACGCTAGCAACAGACGAAAACGGCGTGGCGATCTTTTCTAATCTTCCCGCGGGCACGTATTATGTGCGCACCGGTAAGAAGGACAAGCGCGCTGTTGAAACTGTCGTAACAGCGGATAAGGTAACAGAGCTACGTATTGAGTCGGGGCGCGCTGAACCACGCGAGAAGAAGCAGTACGCCGCTATCCGACGCGAAAACAAGCGCTATTCCATATTCGGCCTGTCGATCTCCGGTGCTTTGCGCAAGCTTGACTTCAAGCTGCTGTTTTTTACGATCATGCTCTCGGCAATGTTCGGGTCCGCCAACTCCGTGCTCATATCGCCCTACCTAACCGAAGTCGTCGGGCTGCCGGTCGCTTCACTCGGACGCACGAGCACCCTGATGACGAATGTTGCGCAGATCATGATGCTGTTCTTTGCCGGGTACACGGGCGCACTAAGTGACCGCATTGGCCGCAAAAAGGTCATTGCCGCGGGTTTTGCATTCATACTGCTCGGCAATGTCATTTATCTGCTCGCGCCTGCGCTGGTTCCTGCGACGGCCTCGGTGACAATCGTGGTTGTTTTCGCGCTACTGGCGCGCTCATTGGTCGGCGTGACCAACCAAATGACCAACTCAACGCTGATGGCGCTGATGTCCGATTATACTTCCGCGCGTGACAAGAGTAAGGGAATGACCGCCTACAGCATGGCAAACGGCATTGCTGCCATATTCGCCAA
>JAAYOV010000098.1 GCA_012520095.1 Tissierellia bacterium
ATTAAAATGACCGCACCGGCCATCGTAGAGTGCCCTTCATGCCATGAACCGATGGTGATTCATCGCGTGTGTCCCAATTGCGGTGAATACAAAGGCAAAGAAATTATCTCAATGGAAGAATAGAAACACGATAAAGAAGAGTCTGAACAATCAGGCTCTTTTTTCGTGCAAAGAATATTTTCGAACTCTCTTCTCAAGGGGGTGTTTAGGGGCTAAACTGATAAGTAAGTGAGATGTGAAGGGAGTCGGCATGTTTTCGAATAAGAATTTCCGCAAAATTTTCATATCGCTCCTTATTTTCTCGTTTTTTCTTCTGATCGCTGTAACGGTATTTGCAAGCTGGAGCAACGGCATTTCCTGGTACGACTATCTCCGTTATTCCGGGAGTTTGAGCGCCGAGGAGAGGCGGTACCTGGAAGATCACCCTATTCGTCTTGCCTCAGATATAACGGCTCCACCGATTTCTTATTTTGATGAGGAGAAGGGAAGCTATGACGGGCTGATCGTCGACTATATGAATGCTCTCTCCATTGAACTCGAGAGCTCAATAGAAATTTCCATGTACCCTTTTTATGATCTTGTCGAAGCGCTGCGAGCCGGAAAAGTAGACGCTGTCGATATGTTTCCGAGCGCATCGCGCGCGGCCGAGTTTGACCTGACTCTTCCTATGTACAAGCTGAAGACGCTTTTGATCTATCCCTCCGGCATAGAGGGAAGTTTTCGAACCAATCTGGCGGGAAAGAAGATTGTCGTGCCAAAAGGCGATCTGGCCAATGAATTTGTCGCAGGACTCTATGCCGGAACCGATCTGGATCCACCGGAACTCATCACCGTCAACAGCACGCATGCTGTCTTTGAGACTCTTCTGGAAGGAGGGGCGCAGATCGGTATCGGAGATGAAGCGGTCATTTATTCTTTCTGGAAGGAGTTTGACGAGGTATCAGGAGGGAAGTATCGCTTGGAAACTCTTTATGAGAAGGATGTTGTATTTGGTATTAAAAAGGGAAATCCGCTCCTGCTCTCGATTCTGAATAAAGGAATATTGCAGCTGAAGAGGAAAGAAATCCTCGACAAGGCGCAACAGAAGTGGTTCGGCCTCTCTCAGTCCATCCAAGGAGAAAAGCCGCCTGTCGATTTGATCGTGGCAGGCGTAATCGGCATTATTATCATTTCCATCGCCTCCTATCTTTGGAACTATTCGCTGAAGCAACGTGTTGAAGAGACAACGGCAGATCTCCTCAGTATGCAGAGCAACCTTAGACAAATCATGGATCACTTGGGGACGGCTCTTATCATCTGCGATGAAGACGGTCTGATCGTGGAGTCCAATACCACTACGAGTCGACTTCTGGATCAGCCAAAGGCAGTTTACTTGGGTGCACACTATCGGAGTTTTGAGCCCCTTCGCGCGCTTTTGTCATCTGCCTGGGAGGAAGAAGAATCCACCGGAAAAGTAGAGCATAGAGGAAAGAAGTTCAGCGTCACAAAGCGCCTGTTCTTTCAAGAACAGCAGTGGAGAAACTTATTCATCATTGAGGATATAGGTGAGAGAGAACTTCTGGAAGAAAGACTCCGCCAGGAGTCAAAAATGATTGCCATCGGACAACTGTCGGCGGGGTTTGCTCATGAGATCCGAAACCCCTTGGGAATAATACGAAACGGATTATTTTTGCTAAAGAAGAAAGAGCAGGGCTCCATTATAGATTTGATGGAAGAGTCGATGAACCGAATCAATTCGTTAATCTCTCATATGCTCGATATCTCCCGCGTCAATCACGATGAAATGCGTTCTACTGATGTAGTCGATCTCATTGACAGTCTATTGCTTCTCTATGAGAGTCCGATCAAGTCGCTTGGAATTGAAGTGGATTTTCACTGTTCACAGATACGTCAATGGCCATTTTATGTCGAGTCTCTTAAAACGATTTTTCTCAATCTCCTCGACAACAGCATCGATGCCTTGGAGAAAGTAGACAGGAAGAGAATCCTGAAGATAAATTGTGCTTCTGATGAGAGGGGGTACTCTTTTATGATTCATGACAATGGGGTGGGGATACCTGCCGATTCCATAGAATATATCTTCCACCCATTTTACACTTCAAAACCTGAAAACTCAGGAACGGGGCTCGGGCTATATGTCGCCTATAATGAAGCAAAGAATCTCGGAGGAGATCTGCGGGTCGAGTCCGTTGACGGTGAGGGAACGCGCTTTATCCTAAAGATAGAAAAGAGGCAATAGGTGGATACGTATCCGGTTTTGGTTGTGGATGATTTAAAAGAGTATCGACAGAGCATGGAAATGCTCCTTGAGAGCGAAGGCTATCGTGTCTGGCAGGCGGCGGACATTGAAGAAGCAATGGGGATTCTAGCAACGGAGGAGGTCGAGATCATCCTAACGGATCTGCTTCTTGGAAGCGAATACGGCATCGATCTGCTCAGCCGGGCCAAAGCGATGAAGCCCGACGTCGAGGTCATAGTCCTGAGCGCCTTTGCTACAGTCGAGAGTGCGGTTGAGGCGATGAAAAAAGGCGCTTATTCGTATTACATCAAGAGTGAGAATCCGAGCACTTTGTTGAGGGATATTGAGCGCATTCTCGAGATGAAGCGCCTGCGCAGAGAGAATCGGGAACTCCGCTCCGGCAAAGTGTTTCTGGAAAGTGAAAATCCGGCATTTCGTCAGTTGATGGAGGTTGTCCATCGCATCGCGTCGTCATCTCTTTCTGTTCTCATTCTCGGCGAATCCGGAGTGGGCAAAGAGGTCATCGCCCGACATATCCACAACTTGAGTAAGCAAAAAGAGGGCCCTTTTGTTCCGGTACATTGTCAAATGTATTCAAAGGGGCTGTTGGAGTCGGAACTCTTCGGTCATGAGAAAGGCTCTTTTACCGGGGCCGTTGCGCGCCATATCGGTAAATTTGAGACGGCAAACGGCGGGACGCTGTTTTTAGATGAGCTCGGAGAAATGGAAGAGTCAGTTCAGGTCAAGCTCTTGCGCGTACTCGAGGACAAGACAGTATCTCGCATCGGAAGCAGTGAAGCAAAGAAAGTGGATTTCCGGTTGATTTCAGCCACGAACAGCAAAGAAGTTGATGGAAAGATCCGGGGAGTCAGGGAGGATCTCTTTTATCGACTCAGCGGTATTGTGCTTCGGGTACCGGCGCTGAGAGAGCGGATGGAGGACATTCCTTCACTTGTTCGCTTTTTTCTACATAGTGCTGCTCAGAAAATGAACAAATCTGTCGATATGATCGAGCCGGATGCGATGGAGCTGCTATGCCGCTATCCCTATCCGGGAAATGTCCGGGAGTTGCGAAATATCGTAGAGCGCCTGGTGGTGCTCAGTGATCATCAGCAGATCACAAGAGACGATGTTCTCCTCCACGTCCCCTTTCAGACGCAGCCGCTTAGCTCAGGACTGCGAGAGGCGCGAAGCGCATTTGAGAAGAAGTATATCGCGACGCAATTGGTGAATCAGCGCTATGACCTCGATCAAACGGCGCAGGCGTTGGGCATCACGAGAAGACAATTAAACAATAAACTTTTGGAATATAATCTGAGAGGATGGTTGGAAAGACGACAGCAGAGGAAATAAATTTCCCGATATTTCACCTTCCGGGAAAAAAACTTCCTGAAATAGTAAAAACTTACTGGCGTTTGCTTGGAAATGACGGCATCGTTTTTGCGTAGTTATAGGTAAATAAATGTTAAGGAGGTTCTTGCATGCAAAGAGAAATACGCTTGTGGGAAGCGCTGGTGCCGGTCATAGGCATGGCGGTCATCATCGTCTATTCCATGGTAGTACTTGGGTTGGATCCACACATGCCCATTGTGATCTCGACGATATTGGCAGCGTTTATGGCTCTTAAGGTGGGGATTAGCTGGAGCAGGATACGTGAAGGGATGATCAACAGTGTGTTCCGGGCCGTGGAAGCACTCATCATCGTCATGATCGTAGGTATGCTGATCGGTTCTTGGATGCTCAGCGGCACAGTGCCCACCATGATTTATTACGGGCTTGATCTCATTTCCCCCAGATTTTTTCTACCGACGGGCGCGATCCTGTGCTCCATCGTTTCGCTGGCTACAGGTTCTTCTTGGACATCCAGCGGTACGATCGGCATTGCACTCATGGGCATTGGAGCAGGGCTTGGAATCAATCCTGCATTGACTGCCGGAATGGTCATTTCCGGAGCCTATTTCGGGGACAAACTCTCTCCGCTGTCGGACAGCACCAATGTCGCAGCGGCAACTGCCGAAACGGATCTCTACATGCACGTGAAGAGCATGCTCTTTACGACGGGACCGAGCATGTTGATCGCACTTGTTCTTTACACGATTGTAGGTATGGGCCATAGTGCCGCTTCGGTAGATTTAGGCATGGTCGAGAGCATTCAAACGGCTCTGGCTGCGGAATTCAACATCACTCCTTGGCTCTTCATTCCTCCACTTATCGTCCTAATTACGGCGGCGATGAAAGTTCCTGCTATTCCCTCACTAATCGGTGCATCTGCCATCGGAGGCGTCTTTGCAGCAATTTTCCAGGGCTCCAATCTTACGACTATCCTGAACGTATATCTTGACGGGTTTGAAACGAGTACAGGGCTGGAATTGGTGGATCGTCTATTGAACAGAGGAGGCGTCAACGGGATGATGTGGACGATCTCGCTGATCATCTTTGCCCTATGTTTTGGGGGGATTCTGGAGGAGTCCGGCTTTACCGAGGTGATCTTGCAGCGAGTGATCAACCGATTTGTCAAAAACACCGGAAGCCTTGTTGCGACGACCATCGTCACAGGCATTGCGTCGGATTTTGTGTTGACAGATCAGTATCTTGCCCTTATCATCCCCGGAAGGATGTTGTACAAGAAGTATGATGAAATGGGGCTGGAGCGGTATTATCTCTCCCGGACGCTTGAGGATGGAGGGACACTATGGTCGCCGTTGTTTCCGTGGAACGGCTGCGGAGCTTATCAGGCGGCGACACTGGGGGTGCCGACCTTTAGCTACCTCCCGTACGCTTTCCTCAACCTTGTAAATCCGTTAGTTTCTATCGCCATGGCATATTTGGGTATTGCCGTCTTCCGCGTCGGAAAATCCGATCCGGTAAAAGGAAAGGTGGAAGAAACACCCTCAGAAGCCTGATCTCAATTAAGAACAACTCAGGTTGTGATGGAAAGAAGAATGTCTAAAGAAGGGTAGAACCTTCGGGCATTCTTTTTTTGTTCTTTCGAGGAGATGAGGAGTGTATTCCACTGAACCTCCATTTTGTGCTAAACTGAACAGGATATAGAAGGAGGAAATCATGCCGATCGGAATCGATGCAATGGGCGGAGATCACGCTCCGGAAGAAATTGTAAAGGGTGCCCTGAGTGTTCTTGAAGAGATAGGAGACACACTCTGGCTCTATGGAGATGAAAGGCAGCTTCGTCCGCTCGTAGGAGATGCGCCGGTGGTGATTGTGCCCTGTACGCAGATCGTCCTGGGCGATGATGCACCGGTAGAAGCTGTGCGGAATAAAAAAGACTCACCTCTTGTGCGAGGTATGCGGGATTTAAAAGCGGGAAAGATCTCCGGCTTTTTAAGCGCGGGCAACACCGGAGCTCTTCTTGCAGGGGGGACCCTGATTGCAGGAAGAATTAAAGGAGTTGCAAGACCGTGTATCACGAGCGTATATCCGACTCGCAGAGGGATGAGCGTTCTGTGTGATGCAGGAGCCAATGCGGACTGTACGCCAATTCATCTGCGCGATTTTGCTCTGATGAGCTCCTTTTATGCTCAAGAAGTGATCGGGATTGACAATCCTCGCGTGGGAATCGTCAATATCGGAGAAGAACAGGGCAAAGGCAATGAGCTTGTAAGAGAGGCTTATCCCCTCATGGAAGAAGCCAACATTCATTTTATAGGCAGCGTCGAAGGGAGAGAAATCCCGCATGGAGCCGCCGATGTCTATGTGAGCGACGGCTTTACCGGGAATGTCATCCTGAAACTGACAGAAGGCATGGCTTCTTTTATTCTTTCGGAAGTGAAAGAGGCGATCATGGGCACGACCCTGAGTAAGCTAGGGGGGCTGATGATCAAAGGAGAGCTGAAAAAAGTCTTAAGCAGAATGGATTATCGTGAATATGGAGGGGCGCCGCTTTTGGGGCTGAAAGGCTGTGTCGTTAAAGCGCACGGCAGCAGCGATGCTCGAGCGTTCAGTAATGCTCTTCGTTATCTAAAAAAATACATCGATTCTTCTATTGTGGAAAAAATTGCTGAAGAACTCAACAGCGGACAGTAAGGAAGTATTTTGTCAATTCAATCGTATCTTAAGCGCCTGAAAATTAAATGGCGAAATATTGAACTGTATGAGGAAGCTCTCACCCACAGTTCATATAAAAATGAGCATCCCGATATTGCCTGGCAACACAATGAACGCTTGGAATTTTTCGGCGATGCTATTTTAGAGTTTGTCATCAGCGAGTATCTCTATGAAGAGATGGGCGATACGTATCGAGAAGGAGATCTGACAAAGCTTCGTTCTCGCATCGTCAGCGAAGAAGGGCTTCAGAAATTAGCGGGAAAAATCGAGATCGCCCCCATGCTCCGGTTGGGAAAAGGCGAGGAAAAGGTAGGAGCCAGAGAGCGTCCGTCTACGCTTGCCGACGCGGTCGAGGCTTTTATAGCGGCCATCTACCTTGATCGGGGAATGGCTTTTACGAAGAAGTTTATTCTGCGCAATTTCCGATCCCACCTGACGGGCGTGCTCGAAGGAGAGAGCCTGTTGGACTATAAGAGCATTCTTCAAGAAAAACTTCAGAACCAAGGGAAACGGCGCTTGAGCTACAAGGTGGACTCCGTCACAGGACCGGACCATCAGCGCCACTTCAAGGTGACTTTATATATCGACAATAAACCGGTTTCTCAGGGAGAAGGCAGTAGCCGCCGGAATGCGGAAAAGGAAGCGGCAAGGAAGGCCCTTGAATGAGTCATATTAATATCCCGTTTTTTCTTCCCCATATGGGATGCACGCAGCGATGTGTATACTGTGATCAGAATCTTATCGCAAATGAAAAGCTTCCCGCAGAAGAAGAGTTCCGCCGGAAGGTGGAGGCATATCTTGAGGCGTCAAAGAAGGCAGACTCAATGGAGATTGCCTTTTTTGGAGGGAGCTTTACCGTGCTTCCAAGAGAAGTGCAGAAAAAGTATCTTTCACTGGCAGCCGAATACGTCGGCAAGGGGGCGATTCGAGGCATCCGCTTTTCCACTCGCCCCGATGCTATTGATCATGAAATCATCAATTTTTTAGAAGAATATCCTGTGACAACGATAGAACTGGGTGTTCAAAGTGCAGATGAACGGGTGTTGACGGCCTCAAAACGAGGTCATGATCTGGTCGATATTTTAAAATCGACCAGCATCGTCAAGCGGCGAGGATACCGGTTGGGGATTCAGATGATGACGGGGCTTCCCGGCGACGACTATGAAAGAAGTGTCTATACGGCTGATAAAATTGCCGCTCTTAGGCCTCAGTTTGTTCGCATTTATCCTACGCTTGTCCTAAAGGGGACGATCCTTGAGCAGATGATGAATCGAGGCGAATACATTCCCTGGGAGATCGAGGAGACTCTGGAGCTTGCCGATGTGATCATGAGTATTTTCCTGCGTGAAAACATTCCCGTCATCCGCTTGGGACTGTACAGTGAAAATCCGGACTTTGAAAGCAATATTGCCGCCGGCCCATATCATCCTGCGCTCAAGAGCCTCGTTCTCTCGCGGATGTACAGAAATCGTCTGGAGGAGCGGCTTGCCGGAAGTGGAGACATCCATCTAAAAGTGTCTCCTTTTGACGTTTCGACAGCATACGGGCATGGGGGTCAGAATCGTCAGTATTTTATGGAAAAATATGGCAGACGCCTGTGCGTGAAGTCTGAAGAGACACTGCCGCGCTATTGTTTTGAATATCAGGGGAGACATGTTCCTCTTTACAAGGAGAATTTGTGAGACTCAAAGCCATTGAACTCAAAGGTTTTAAATCATTTGCCCAGCGCACAAGAATCGAATTTCCACCCGGAATCAGCGCGATTGTAGGGCCCAACGGCTGCGGCAAGAGCAATATCATCGATGCTGTGCGATGGGTGCTTGGCGAGCAGGCAACCGGAGCGCTGCGCGCAAAAAAAATGGAAGATGTCATTTTCAACGGCACCGAGCATAAAGCCCGCCAGAATTATGCAGAAGTTTCTCTGCTGTTTGAGGGAGCCGATACGCGAATTGAAGGAGTGGGAGAGGAACTGTGTATTCGCCGCATTTTACATCGAAGCGGAGAGAGCATCTATTCAATTGACGGCAAAGATGTACGCCTTCGAGATGTCAGAGAGCTTCTCATGGACACAGGCATCGGAGTGAGCGGCTATTCTCTTATCAGCCAGGGAGATATTGAAGACATCCTCAGTCAGAGTGGATTCAATCGAAGAAAAGTCTTTGAAGAGGCATCCGGGACATCGCTTTTGACGGCGAAGAAGCTGGAAGCGTCGAGGAGACTCGAACGCGTCGAGTCCAACGTGGAGCGAATAAGCGACATCTATTTGGAGGTGGAAAGCAGAATCGAGCCTCTGAAAGAAGCTTCGCAAAAAGCGGCTCGCTATTTAGAGCTTAAAGAGCGCATGGAAGAAGCGGAGCTCTATTATGCCCTTGGCGACTATGAGCGCTATGACAAAGAAGCGTCTCAATGGCAAGCTGAGTTGCAAACAAAGCAGAAGCTGGAAGAGATCCTTCGCGCGGAATGGGATCAGAGCGAAGAAAAGTATGAAGCTGCGGAGAAAGAGCTTCGCGAACGCGAAGAAGAGCATGACGCTCTTCGTCAGAGACAGCGAACGCTCATGGAAGAGCGCGACGGCATCTTTTTGCAATTGCGCCTGAAAGAAGAGCGAAAGACTCAGACGGCTGCCAGAGAGCGAGCACTTGCCACCTCTGTTGAGGAAGGAGAGTCGCTTCGATGTTCGTTTTCGGAAGAATTGACAGGCCTAGGTAAAGAAGTAGAGGAAAAGGAAAGAAAATACTTGGATTTGACTCAGAGCCTGGAAGAACTCAATTATGCTCTTCAAGAAAAAAAAGCGCAGCTTTCGGGTTCGCATCGAACACAAGAAGAGCGCGAGGAAGAACTCCGAAAGGCGAGAGAGCGGTTGGAAGCTCTCAAAGCCACGGAGCACCTTCTTTTGGAGCAAAAGAAAAATTTGGACAGAGATCTCGATGAAGCCGGATTTGATAGGCTGGAGCTGAAGAAAAAAACAGAAGATCACTCGGCGCTAGTCTATGAAAAGGAAAAGGAAGGAAAAGAACTCAGGCGTCTTTTGGCGAAAAGAGATCACTCCCTTGCGTTCACTGAACAAGAAAAGCGCGATGCAGAAGAATCTCTTCGACTCGTTCAGGCGCAGAAGATCGATAAGAATAATCAAATGCGCGACCTTCAGAAAGAAAGGGAGCTTTTAGAAGGAGTGGAAGCTTCTCATTTAGAGGAGACGCCCGACTCGGGAGAGCTTTTTATTCATCATCTTCGAGTGAAAAGAGGGTATGAAACGGCCGTTGAAACGGTGCTTGGCGCCAGGATGCAGGCACTATTGCGCCGCGATTTGAGCGAAGCTCTGGAAGGGTCAAATGGCAAGGGGAGTTATCTTCTCTATGAACGTGCCGGCATACCTGATGCGAGTTTGCAAGAAGAAGACCTGCTTTCTCATGTGGAAATCGATCCGCCGTATGTTTCGCTACTTTCAACTCTCCTTGCAGGAGTCAAAGTGGTCGATTCGTTTGATGAGGCGGAAGTTTCACCGGGAGAGATGATCGTAACAAAAGACGGGGCGTTTTTAAACGGACCGTTTTTACGGCTTTCCTCTGCACAACCTCCGCTGCTAAGTTTTCGAGTAAGACGGGAGGAAATCCTCGAAGAAATCTTCGAATTGGAGAAAGACCTCGGTGAAGATAAAGACAGAGAGGAGCATCTCATTGCCGAGTGCAGACATCTACACCGGCAGTTTGAAGAAGAAGTAGAGAAGCGAGAGGCACTCCTAAAGGCCATCGAGAGCAGCGATAATGAGCTCCGAGACCTTCGGCATATAGGGGAGCTCAATGATCAGCGGGTGCAGCAATTGGGAAAAAAAATCGAAGCCGACATGATGCGCCGCAGTGAACTTATTAAACAACTGGAAGACAAAAGTGTTCAAAGGGAAGATCTCTGTGGGCAAATCGATTCTGTTCTCTTGCAAGAGCTGCCGGACAACCGCCTCTTGGAAGAAGATGCGGGTGCGTTGGCGGAAGAAGTTCATCGCAGCGAGTTGGTCCTTGCGCGTTCGGAAGAGATTCTTCGGGCGGCAAAGACGAATTTAGAGGAAAAACAGCGAGCGTTTGATCAGGCAATGCAGAGGCGGGAGAGCGAGCGTAGTCAGATGCAAGATCTCCGTATTATGCTTCACAATCTTCAGGAAGAGATTGATCAGCTGAGGGAGCAGCATAGCGAAATCCTGCTTTCTATCGAAGAGATCGATGCATATGTGATTGAGCTTCGCAAGCAGATTTCCACGCTCCGAGAGGAGAGAGAGAGACGAGAAATAGAGAAAAAGGATCTCGACGAGCGCCAAAAGACGCTTCTAGCGGAAATCTCTGCTTTGGATGTCAAATATGTTCGTGTAGACGAGAGGAGAAAGAGCGTATCCGAGAGTATCTGGGAAATGTATCAACTCAGCATTCGTCAGCTTCGGGAGCGCTTCAGCGCTCGAGAGGTGCAGACGAGTCGAAGCGAACTCAGAAATATCCGTCAGTCCATGCTGGCGCTTGAACCCGTCAATCTCGATGCTATCGAGGAATATGAACAGGTGTCTGAGAGAGAAAAATTCCTTCGTGCGCAGTTGGATGATCTTCAAAAGGCGAGAGAAGATCTCCATCGCACCCTTGCAACTCTTGAGCGCCGGATGAGGGGAGATTTCAAAAAGACGTTTGAGGAAATCAGAGGATATTTCCAAGATATATTCAGAGAGCTCTTCCGAGGGGGAGAGGGAGATATCCGCTTGGAAGAAGACAAAGATGTATTGGAGAGCGACATTCTCATTTATGCTTCGCCGCCGGGGAAAAAGCTGGTTCATATGAATCTTCTAAGTGGAGGAGAAAAGGCAATGACGGCGATAGCGCTACTGTTTGCCGTCCTTCGAGCGAAGCCGTCTCCGTTTTACATTCTCGACGAAGTGGAAGCAGCGCTCGATGATGTCAATATCCAGAGGTTTGGAGAGTTTTTAAAGACTTTCAGCGAGGACAGTCAGTTTATATTGATTACACATCGCAAGGGGACGATGGAATACGCCAAAGCGCTGTACGGTGTATCCATGGAGGAAAAGGGAATCTCATCTCTTGTTTCGATCAATTTAGAAGAAGGAGAAAACTATGGCAGGGCTGTTTGACAAAATAAAAAGAAGCTTGAAGAAGACGAGTGAGAGCTTCATTGAATCGCTCGATGACCTCTTGGGCACATATGAAGAGATCGATGAAGATTTTCTTGAGGAACTCGAAGAGATATTGATTATGGCGGATATGGGTGCGGAGACGACGGAGGAGGTGATGACGCAGCTCGAACATCTCATCTATAATCGCCTCATTCGCCGTCCGAAAGAAGTTGTGCCCACGCTCAAGGAGATCCTTCAAAAGATGATCCAAGTGCCTGATGAAGAGCAGTTCAATTGGGACAATCCGCCGAAAGTCCTCCTGATCATCGGTGTCAACGGGGCGGGGAAGACTACTTCTATCGGAAAACTGGCAAAGCTTCTTAAAAGTGAAGGCAAAAGCGTTCTCATGGCTGCAGGAGACACGTTCCGCGCAGCTGCCATCGAGCAGCTCCAGATATGGGCTGATCGAGCGGGGGTCGATCTGATTAAACAGCAGGAGGGCAGTGATCCGGCAAGTGTGATCTTTGATGCCATTGCAGCCCAGAAGAGCCGGGGAATCGATGTTCTTCTCTGTGATTCCGCCGGAAGGCTTCACAACAAGAAAAATCTCATGAGAGAACTTGAGAAGATCACTCGGATTATTACAAGAGAATACCCGAGGGAGGAAGTGCGAACCCTTCTCGTGCTCGACTCCACAACGGGACAAAATGCTCTCAACCAGGCGGTTCTGTTTAAAGAATACGCAGATATGGATGGCATCATCCTCACCAAGCTCGACGGCACAGCGAAAGGCGGTTTCGTTTTCAGCATCAAACAGAAGCTCGGCGTTCCCGTTTTGTTCGTTGCGACGGGAGAGCAGATTGATGACATGGCCCCCTTTGATGCCGCAAGCTTCGTCGATGGAATCTTCTCATCAGATAGATAGTGATCTTTTACTTCGTCATAGTTTATATAATGAGACTTGATGCGTCACGTAAAAAAGTTGACTTGATTATTAATATTTGATAACATTTTGAAACGAATAATATGTGAGGGGAAATATGCTAACCTACACGGCCCGCAGGTTGTTGCAGGGAATACTACTGGTTATTGTAGTCAGTATTCTCGTTTTTTCAATGTTACATTTGATGCCGGGAGATCCCGTTGAGTTGATTACCGATCGAAAGGTGCCGCCGGAAGTCAAGGCGGAGATGAAGCGCCAGTACGGACTGGATCTGCCTCTTCACCAGCAGTACCTTCGATGGGTTAAGAATATTTTGCGAGGAGACTTCGGTGTTTCCATACGGTCAAAGACATCCGTTGCAGCGACTTTTAAGCATCGCATCCCGGTTACGCTGAAGCTGACGGGAACAGCTCTTCTCGTGGAGTTTTTAATCGGCGTTCCTCTGGGACTTCTGGCTGCATATAAAAAGGACTCTTTCTTTGATCGAGCTGTCATCACCACATCTCTTTTATTTGCGGCACTTCCATCTTTTTGGATTGCGGTGATGTTGATCATGGTATTCGGAGTGCATCTGCGCATTCTCCCTTTGAGCGGATTTAGCAGTGCCAAGCACTATATTCTTCCCGTGCTCTCGATTGCGCTTGGGGGCATTGCGGGGATGCTTCGCATGGCCAAATCCGAGGTGCTCGATGTGTTGAATGAAAGATTCGTCTTTACCGCCTATGCGAAGGGACTCGATAAAAGGACGGTTCTCGTCAAGCATGTTCTCTACAACTCCATCATTTTGATTTTGGTTATGTTCTTTTTAAGCCTTCCCTGGATTATCAGCGGAGCCGTGATCATTGAAAACATCTTTGTGATACCGGGAATGGGCGGTCTGATGACACAGGCCATTATCAATCAGGACATGTTTGTCGTGCAAGGCTGCGTACTGATCATTTCCATCTTGACAGTACTCAGCAATATTCTCGCCGATCTATTGATTGCCGCACTGGATCCGCGAATTCGCGTTTCATTAAGTGAGGGAGAAAGTTGAACGAGATCCTATATATTTATAAGAAAAATCGATATCTGCGAATGGGGACTATCATGGTAGGGTTTCTTGTTCTCGTGGCGATATTTGCTCATGTCATCGCGCCGTTTGACTACGATGAGGCCAATCGAGACGTACGCCTGGAGCCACCGAGCTCGGATCATTGGTTCGGCACCGATGAATTTGGCCGAGATGTATTCAGCCGAGTTCTCTATGGAAGCAGGATTGCGCTGCGAGTGGCGATTCTGGGTGTTTCCATTCAAGTTCTTATCGGCGTGACCCTCGGCCTTATCAGCGGATACTTCGGGCGCGTGACCGATCAGATAGTGAGTTTTTTAGCTGACCTCACTTGGTCGCTCCCCCCGATCATCATGAGTATGGCGGTTATTTCCATCATAGGAAAAGGACTAGACAACACGATCATCGCTATATCTGTCGTAAGTTGGGCGCAGTATGCGCGCGTAGTTCGGGCGAAGACATCGTCTTTGAAAAACATGGCTTTTGTCGAGACGGCGCTTGCCTACAATGAAAGTCACCCTTCGATTCTGTTTCGCTATATTTTGCCCAATACGATTCCTTCGATCATCGTACTGGTATCGCTGTCGATTCCAAATACCATCATGAGCACGACAGCGCTCAGCTTTCTTGGCTTGGGGGCGCAACCGCCTTCGCCTGACTGGGGATTGGCTCTTTCCTCGAGCATTCTCTATCTTCTCAATGCTCCATGGCTTGCCGTCTTCCCCGGCATTGCACTCGTTTATACGGTGTTTGCTTTTAACCTTCTTGGCGAGGGATTGCGAGACCTCCTGGATCCGCGCCTGAGAGCGAGGTGAGGTGAGATGAATACATTGCTTGAACTGAAAGATCTGTCGATAGACTATCTCGTAAAAGATGGAAAGCTCTCTGCCGTCAATTCTTTAAATCTCAGCATCAACCGAGGAGAGATATTTGCGCTTGTAGGGGAGAGCGGATGTGGAAAGACGACGGTAGCCTTTTCTATCATGCGGCTTCTTCAGGGGAATGAACAGACGAGTGGGGAAATTCTCTTTGAAGGGGAAGATCTGCTGACGCTTGAAGACGGCCGCATTGAGAAGATTAGGGGAAAGCATATCGGGATGATTTTTCAAAACCCTCTCGATTCCCTGAATCCGGTCTATACATCGGGAAATCAAGTAGCGGAAGCGATTCTCCTGGATGAAAAAGACAAACATGTCGTCATGGAAAAGCTTTTGAAGCTCTATGAAGATGTCAGAATCCCCGATGCTCCGGAACGCATTCATTCCTATCCGCATGAATTGTCCGGAGGGATGCGCCAGCGAGTGATGATTGCGATGATGCTTTCGAGAAATCCGCAGCTCCTTATTGCCGATGAACCTACGACGGCACTCGACGTGACAGTGGAGGCGCAGATATTGAAGCTTTTAAAAGAGCTGCGCGATGATTACGGCTCAGCGATTCTTCTCATCACCCATAATTTCGGAATCGTCGCTGAACTCGCCGATAGAGTGGGGATTATGTATGCAGGCGAGCTGGTGGAGCTTGCCGATGTTGTTGAAATTTTCCACCATCCGGTTCATCCCTATTCGAAGGCCTTGATGGCATCTCTTCCGAGGATGACGAAAGAAGAGGGCAGGCTTGCTACACTCGATGGGACGGTGCCGAGGATCATAGGAGAATTTAAGGGCTGCCGCTTTTCGAATCGCTGTGCGCTGGCTCAAAAGAGGTGTTTTGTCGATACGCCTTCGCTTCTCGAGATCAGACCCGGACATTTTGTTCAGTGTCATAATGAGGAGGTACTGCGTGGTTATTGATATAGACAATGTTACAAAGAGCTTTCGCGTTGGATCGGGTTTTTTTCTTCAGGGACGTAAAAAAATCTTTGCCCTCGACGAAGTGAGCTTTCATCTGCGTGAAAATGAGATTCTCGGGATCGTCGGAGAAAGCGGGAGCGGCAAGACGACAGTTGCCCGCTGCATCCTTGCCCTCACAGGCATCGATGAGGGGAGAATTGAGATCCATGGCGATGATATTCAAAGTGCAAGCAGGCAGAAGCGAAGGGAATTGAGAAATCACTTTGCCATTGTCTTTCAGGATCCTGCCGCCAATTTAAATCCTCGGCAGCGAGTGAAGAACTCGATCATGCGCCCACTGATCTTAAAAGGTGTGTCTCAGAAGGAGGCAAACAAAAAGGCCGTTGAGGCCATGGAAAAGGTAAAGCTGGATGCGCGTTATCTCCAAAGTTTTCCTCACGAGCTCTCAGGCGGACAGCAACAGCGCATCGCCATCGCGCGTGCTCTTGTGCTGGAGCCGGATGTGATGATCCTCGATGAGCCGACTTCCGCGCTCGACATTTCCGTTCAGGCGCAGATATTAAACCTTCTTCTCGATCTTCAAGAGGAGATGAAAATGAGCTATATCATCATCACGCATGATCTCAATGTCATACGCTATGTGTGCGACCGAGTGGTGGTGATGTATATGGGAAGAGTGGTAGAGATCGCCTCTATGAAAGAGATCGATGAAAATCCGCGCCATCCGTACACTCGCATGCTTCTGGAGAGTTCTCCCGTGCTTGATCCGAGAGATCGGGAGAACAGGGATATTCAGGAAATAGGCGAAGCGAAGTATATTTATAATCCGACCAGTTGCAATCTCGTCGGACGATGTCCCCATGAGAGCGACATATGCTCTCAGGCGAGACCGCCTCTAGAGGAGGTACAGGATGATCACTTTGTCGCATGTTTTTTACAAAAATAGAAGGGAGAAAAAAATGAAACAAAAAAAACTACTTAGCCTTCTCTTGGCAGCGGTGCTGCTACTCGTCTCATGTGGAGGCGGCGGACAGGAAAGCGCCCCTGTCGAGGAGGCCGAAGAGAAGGAAATCGTACTGGGAGAGTTCGGCGAATGGTGGGGCCTGGATACGAGCCAACTTGACGGATCTTCTTCGACGCAGAGACTTGTCGCTGATCCGATCGTCCTCATCGATGACGATGGAACACTGATTCCCAATATGGCATCTGAAGTGGAGATGAGCGAAGACGGAAAGACGATCCGCTTACATTTCCCCGAAGGAATGAAATATGCCGACGGAAGAGACCTCACA
This sequence comes from Tissierellia bacterium, assembly GCA_012520095.1. Classification (GTDB taxonomy): domain Bacteria; phylum Bacillota; class Clostridia; order Peptostreptococcales; family Acidaminobacteraceae; genus DUVM01. Next base: position 16,485 of record JAAYOV010000098.1, read on the forward strand.
CCCGAAGATGTGGTCGCATCTCTTGAAAGAGGCAAGACGTCGGGACCGTTCGGCACGGATTTACAGCCCATCGTGAAGATGGAAGTAAAAGACCGCGATGTCTTTTTGTATCTTGAAGAATATACATGCAATATTGCAAACACCCTTACGAGCTCCTTTGTCACGGTCATGCATAAAGATGATACGCTTAAGACAAATGACGAGCTTTTATGGGACTGCATGCCCTACGGCATGTATAGCCTAGATGAATATGTGGAGGGCTCTCATGTCGTCCTCAAACGAAACCCTCATTATATTACACATAATCCTCGTGCAGAGAACAAAGGTCCCGGGGCGTTTGAAAAGATCACCGTTCGCTTCTTCAAAGAGGAGTTCAGTCTGATTAACGCCTTTAATGTGGGTGATATTCAATACGCTTCCGGCCTCAGCATCGATTCGAGCGCGCAGGCGACAGGCGATTTCATCCTGGAAAACAGCGTCATGGTCCCCAATATTCATTACATTGAGCTCAATCAAAGTGATCCGATCCTGAGCGATATAAATATCCGCAAAGCGATCGGGCTGATCATCGATCGCGCCGATGTGGTCGACGCCAATAAAGACGCCGTCATTGAAGCGTACAGTGTGGTCACGGAAAATGTACTGAACTACTCTGAAAACTTCGACAATTATTACAGAGAGACGTATGCAAATGATGTAGAGCAGGCTAAACAGCTCCTCGCCGATGCCGGATGGGTCGACACCGACAATGACGGTTTCCTCGATAAAGACGGCCAGAAGTTGACGCTTCAATTCCTCGGAGCGGCACAGCCTACCGATGAGCGAACGGCGCAGGCGCTTCAGCTTCAGTTCAAAGAAGTAGGCATCGACCTGACGCTGGAGCTGATCGATCCCAATTATCGCTACGAGAAGATAGAGCGCGGGGAATATCAGATCGGAATGGAGCAGTTCGGAACAGAGGATCCGGTCCTTCTTCTCTCCTGGCTCTTTACCAATCCCAATAACCTGAAGGCCCAGGATGCTTACTTTGACGCCGTATACTCCACGTCGCACGTGCTCGACTATGACAAGAGGACGGAAGGATTTGAAGTTGCTCAGAGAATGCTCGTCGACGAGTGTGTCATTATTCCCATGTACACAGTGAAAGCCATTGTTGCATGGAAGGGTGATTTGAATGTTCCCACCCGTCTCAAGAGCGGCATCCTCATCTGGAATGATTTAAGGTGACTATAGCGGAATTTTTGAGAGACATTCCCGATTATCGGGAATTTCTCTCCGTTGAGGAGCTCGATGCCTCGACGCGAAAACTTCATGAAGAGTATCCTGATGAGACAGAGCTCTTTACCATCGGGCACACACGAGAAGGGAGAGAGCTGCTCTGCCTGAAACTGGGAAACGGAGACAAAAACGCTCTGATGTTCGGCTGCCCGCACCCCAACGAACCGATCGGGACGATGATGCTGGAATACTTTTGTCGTCGGGCATTGGAAGAACCGGAGTTTATACGAGAGCTGGGATATACCTGGTATATCGTAAAAGCGTGGGACGCAGACGGCTTGGCAAGAAACGAAGGCTGGCTGAAAGGCCCGTTTACCGTGAGCCACTATGCGAGGAACTATTATCGTCCCGCTTCAAAAGAGCAGGTCGATTGGACATTTCCGGTGGAATACAAGGAATTGAGCTTTCACGACTCTCTGCCTGAGACAGAGGCGATGATGAGGCTTATCGATGAGATCAGGCCGCATATCATCTATTCGCTTCACAATGCGGGTTTTGGAGGAGTGTATTGGTATGTCACAGAAGATGTGCCGGAGCTCTATCGACCGATGCGAGAGCTCGTCGAGTCCGAGGAGATTCCTCTTCACCTCGGAGAGCCCGAATCTCCCTATCTGAAAGAACTGGCTCCCGCTGTTTATAAAGCGGAAGGGATTTGGGAGACGTATGATTACCTCGAGGCAAACGGTGTCGAGAATATCGCAGATGTGCTGGGAGGTACGGCAAGCGACGATTATGCCGGCCGGCGTTACGGAACGTTTACGATGCTTACAGAGCTTCCTTATTTTTATTCTCCGCGGATCGACGATTTGAGCGAGTCGGAGATGACGCGAAGGGAAGTGGCGCTCATTCGACTTAATAAGAGCGAGGCGTCTTATCGAGAGCTCAGAGAGATCGTCGAAAGAAACGTACCGTTTTTCTCTCCCGACAATGTATTCGTCTCCGCTGTCGTTGATTTTACGAAACCTGAACATATTCAGGCGGAGCGCGAAGACGTCCTTCGAAACCAGAAATACGATGCGCTTGCTAAAGAATCAGAGGTTTTTGACAACCTGCTCGTCTCTGATATGTATCAACTTTTGACATACGCCATGCTGGTGCGCGCCTTTGAAAAAGACGGATTGGACGAAAATCAGGATTATTCTTTGGCAAAAAGCCTTTTTGAAGAGAGGGCTCGGAAGCTTGAGTCGGAGCTCGACTATCAGGTGATTCCGATAAAGAAGCTCGTTACCCTGCAGCTCGGGTGCGGACTCCTGATGGCGCAGGTCATGAAGAGCAAGAAAAACTAAGTATAAGGTGGTTTAGCTTAAACATAATAAGATAAACAAAAGAGACCCTTCCGTCCATCGATACAGATGGACGAGAGGGTCTTGTTGTCTGTGAAGCGAAGGTGAATTTCTTATTCTTCTCCTTCAGATTCCTCTCCTGTCGCTTCGACAGTCTCGACACCGTCGGCTTCTTCGGCTTCTTCCTCTTCAAAGGCAGTGGGCTCGATGACATTGTAGATGAGCGAGTCATGCGGAGTGATCACTGTGTAGTTTTCATCGGTGAAAATGGGGAGATCTGCCACGCTCAAGCTCTCGCCAACTTGTACAGAGGAGACATCGAGATTCAGAGAATCGATCAAATAGCGAGGCAACGTTTCAATTTCAAGCTCGTTTAAGAGCTCTTGAACGATGGCATCGCCTTGAACTTGATCGAGTCCTGTGAGAAAAATAGGAATGCTGACTTTAATTTTCTCATCAGCCATCAATCGCTGAAAGTCCATATGGAGAACTTTTTGTGTGACAGGGTGACTCTGCATATCCTTTAACAGTACGAAAGTCTTCTCCCCGTCGATCACCAGGTCCAACGCCGAACCTACATGATGGGAGTTGAGAAAACGTTGTGTCTGTGTTTCGCTCAGGCTCAGAAGCGTCGGCTCCTCTTTGCCTCCATAGACAACGGCGGGAATGCGCGCCTCTCTGCGAAGAGCGGCATTGCTGCTTTTTCCTTTATTTTCCCGCAGTTGGGCTTCAAGGAAATCTCTTGACATAATTAACCTCCTAGTCAAGTAGTTTATACTCTGTTTTTATGATACCAATATAGCATACCATGTTATTTGGCCTTTTAGGAAGATATTTTTTTCGGGTATATACAAAAGTGTCTTTATAGGGTATAGATAGTATGCTGTCACTGATGATATTTGCGTGCATTGTCTCAAAAACGCAAAAAATGAGAGAAAAGAAGGGGTGTTTGAGCCCTTACAGGAAAGAAGAGACCTCGGTTGCATCCCATCTTTCAGGCTTCCGTACACACATATCTGTCACACGGATATTGAAGTTATATACAGTGGAGAGTTCTTTCGCTCTCCTTGACCTTGTCTATTAAGGAGATGGTCATGGGGGCGCGCTCACATGAGCTCTTCCGGATTTAGGAGTAAAATATGTTTAACAATTATAAGCGCATTGCATTCATACTATTGGGGCTTCTTATCATGACTGCAGGACTGGGAGTTTTTATCATCCCTTCAAAACTTGCCTCTGGAGGATTGACGGGGTTTTCATTGGTTCTTAACCATCTGTTTCCGTCGCTGTCAGTGGGAAGCATCATGCTCATCGGCAATATTTTCCTCTTTATTCTGGGGTTTCTTTTGATCGGAAAGCAGTTTGGCGGGTACACCATCTTCTCTTCACTGACATTGTCTGCTTTTCTCGATATTTTTGCCAGGATATTTCCCATGCAAAGTGCGCCCACAGATGATCTTTTTATCAATCTTTTCTTTGGGACGCTCATCAGCTCGGTCGGTATGGCGATCGTCTTTCACCAAGATGCTTCCACCGGAGGAACGGACATCCTCGCAAAAATCGTCACAAAATATACGACACTGGACATCGGAAAAGCTCTCATGGTGATCGATGTATTCGTCGTGATCATGGCATCCATGGTCTTCGGCGTGCGTTTGGGACTGTATGCTCTTCTCGGCGTTCTGATGAACGGCTTCATCATTGACAATCTCATCATGGGCTTTAAGAGACGATTCCTTGTTGTCATCATGAGTGAGAAAAATGATGAGATCTATCAATTTGTCGACGAAACCCTTGAGCGAGGGGCTACGCTCTATCATGCTGAAGGCGCATATGAGCGCCAAGATAAATATGTACTTCATACCATTTTAAATAAAAGTCAGTATATTCAACTCAAACAGCACGTCCATCGAATCGATCCGGATGCTCTGTTGAGTGTCACAACGGTTCAGGAAGTCTTCGGCGAGGGCTTCGCTGAGTTACGTTGATATTGCCGGCGAAGGAGGAATGATTTATTGAATTATCGAATAATAGCGATTGATTTAGACTTTACACTTCTCAATGATCAGCATCGAATTCATGAGAAAAATCAAGAAGCGCTGAAAGAACTGGCAAAGATAGCCACTGTCGTCTTTGCGTCGGGAAGGCCTATTTCCGCCATGCTCCCGTTTCTGCAAATATTTCCGAAGGGAACGATCAAATATCTCATAGGCAGCAATGGGGCTCATTCAATCGATGAAGAAGGCAATATTTTTTATGAAGCATATATTGATGGCGAGATCCTGCTACCGGTTTACAAAGAGGCGGAAAATAGAGACGTGAGCTTTCATTTCTTTCATGAAGGAGCGATTTATTCAAACACGGACAGCATCATTGTAAGAAAAGATGCGGAATTCATGGAAATGCCGTTAAAAATTGTTGATAACATGGACGAAATGCTCACCGGCATGCATCTGCATAAGTTCCACTCCATGGGTGATCCTCTCAAGCTTCGGGGCTTTTATGAATGGCTCCGGGCACAGAAGCTTCCTCTGCACCCAATTCTCTCCAAACCATACATTATGGAGGTGCCGCCGATAGGAGTGGACAAGGGCGAGGCTCTTAAAAGTCTTGCCGCCTACTTGGGGGTTCGAAGGCGGGAGATCTTAGCCGTGGGTGACAGCTTTAATGATGCAGGAATGCTTCGCTATGCAGGGACGGGGCTTGCCATGGATAATGCTCCTAAAGGCGTCAAGAACATCGCTGATCGCACCTTATATGTCAATCATGAGCAAAATCTGGCGGAGATACTGTTGGAGATCGTTTTAGAACCGAAAAAACTGTATTCTCTCAGTTACAAATAGTCGCTATTCATAGAAAGGAAACAACCGTGAAATTACATTCTTGGAATGTCAATGGACTGCGCGCAGTGATTCGAAAGGGCTTTTTTGACTACCTGTCCCGGGAAGACCCGCATATTGTCTGTCTGCAGGAAATCAAGGCGATGCCTGAGCAAGTGGAAGATACCTTTGAAGGATATCATGTGTTTTGGAATAGTGCGCAGAGGAAGGGATATTCAGGGACGATGACCCTTTCAAAGACGAAACCTATCAGCGTGCGAAAGGGGATCGGCATCGAAGTGTTCGATGTAGAAGGCAGAGTGTTGACATTGGAGTTTGACGACTTCTTCCTCGTCAACATCTACACGCCCAACTCGAAAAGCGGTCTCGAACGCTTAGATGAGAGAATGTATTTTGAAGATGAATTGAGGGACTTTTTAGCCGAATTGGAGAAGGAAAAACATGTTATCGTCTGTGGGGACTTAAATGTCGCCCATCAGGAGATCGACCTGAAAAATCCTCAGTCAAATCGCAGAAGTGCCGGATTTACCGATGAGGAGAGAGAAAAATTCACGCAGCTTCTTGAGAGCGGCTACATCGATACATTTCGCTACTTTTATCCGGATGCCGTGGATGTCTATTCCTGGTGGAGTCCGATTACCAGAGCCAGAAGTCGAAATGCCGGGTGGCGCATTGATTACTTCCTCGTATCGGAAGGGATGAAAGAGAAGATGAAAGATGCCCGCGTATTGATGGAGGTCATGGGAAGTGATCACTGTCCTGTCGAGTTGGAGTTGAAGTGATGGACTGACGGAGGTCGCCATGTTATTTGGAGCCGGCGAAGGAAGTGTACGCATAGGAAACAGCCGAATGCACTATGTGACATTTGGGAAGGGGAAGAGAGATTTGATCCTTTTTCCGGGTCTCGGGGACGGATTGGCCACGGTAAAAGGAAAGTCGCTTCCTCTTGCATGGATGTACCGAAAGTATGTAAAAGAATATAAAGTTTGGGTGTTCAGCCGAAAAGAACCGCTTGAAGACAATATCACGACGAAAGATATGGCGGCGGAAATGAAGGAAGCGATGGATCAGCTGAATATCAAAAAAGCATCGATTATGGGTGTTTCTATGGGAGGCATGATCGCCCAGTATTTGGCAGTCGACTTTCCTGAGAGAGTTGACAAGCTGATTCTCGTCGTCTCCATCGCCACCCCCAATCCACTCGTCGTTGGGAATCTCAGTTACTGGATTGAACTCGCGGAAAAAGGAGATTTTGAAACCCTGATGATCGACAGTACGCTTCGATACTATTCTTCAGAGGCGTGGAAGAAAAAGAAATGGCTTCTTCCTCTGACTCTCAAGGCGGCAAAGTCGAAGAACCCGGAGCGATTTTTGAGCCAAGCAAAAGCCGCTCTCTATCACGATGCCTATGAAGAGCTTGGAAAGATTCAAGCTCCGACGCTGATCATAGGAGGAGCAAAAGACATGACGGTTGGGCCCGACGCTTCATTAGAGATGGCGGAAATGATCCGAAAAAGCACTTTGTATATCTATCCTGAATTCGGTCATGCTGCCTATGAAGAAGCCAAAGACTTTCATGAGGTCGTACTGCGATTTCTACGCGTTGAAAGCTGAAAGAATATCTCCCTGCTGAGTGTCAATGTCGAGCTATCCGTATTGTTTTCCGGATAGTTTTTTTGTCTGTCGAGGCCATTTGCCGAGTGCTGCGGCCGGTTGCTTTCGAGAGTTTGAACTTGAAGGCTTCACAAAAAGAAACTGGAGCGCTCAAGTGAATAATGGGTATCTCTCTATTGAGGTGTGAAAATGAACAAAACAGATCTACATATTCATTCCGTGTATTCTGACGGCTCGCAGAGCATTGATGAGATTTTTTGTGAGGCTAAGAAAGAAGGAATGACTCGAATTGCGATCACTGATCACGATGCGCTTCCTCCGTGGGAGGAAGTAAGAGAAGCAAGAGATCGCTATAGAATCGATACATTGACAGGAGTAGAGCTCAGTTGCCGGGATCCTCTGACTGGAAGAAGCGTCCATCTTTTAGGGTATGGATTTTCTCCTGCTGCTCCACATATCAGGAAGTTTTGTGAGGATATGACGCTGAGGCGTCGCAGACAAAACAGCCGTCAGCTTTCCATCTTGAAGGAAATGGGTTATCGCTTTGAGTGCTCGAAACTCTTGGAGTATATGACACCCGGAGGTGTTCTCCAAAAACAACACATCTTACTGATGCTGATGGATGCAGGTTATACCGAGCATATGTTTTCATCGCTGTTTTTTGAGCTGTTCGGACGCCGGGGCGTGCTTCTGGAAGAAGATGACTCGCCTCACTTTGAAGAAGGGATGTATGCGATACTTGCCGACGGAGGTCAAGTGGCGCTTGCTCATCCGGCGCTCGGAGAATTATGGGATTTAGTACCTGTTTTGAAGGAATTGGGGCTTGCCGCCATTGAGATGGATCATCCCGTCCACTCTGCACAGGATCGGCTAAGAGCGGCTGAGCTTGCGCAAAAGTACGATCTCGAACTTGCAGGAGGCTCCGATACCCATGGCAACTACAGCTATATTCAGCGTCGCATAGGGGAGTGTCTCTCTCATTGGCTGACTCACGACAATTTATCTGAAAGAATGCACTTTGTCAGAGGGCTTCTGGAAGAGGCTTCGAAAGAGGCGCTCATGCGTGGCAGCCGTCCGATGAGGAGCTGGGACAAGGGAAAACAGGACTGGGTTAGCGAAGTGGACCTGTATATTCAAGAAAAGATTGTCCAGGCGATTAGAAGCCGGTATCCTTCTGAGACAATTATCAGCGAAGAACTGCCGAATGGGAGCCTGTCAAAGGGATTTAATTGGATTCTCGACCCCATTGACGGGACCAGGAATCTCTTATATGAAAGAGAAAATTACTTCATCTCTCTGGCTCTCTACAATGGGAATATACCGGTGCTTGCCGGTCTTAGCGATCCCAAGCGATCCGAGATCTTCTTAGGAGAAAGAGGAAAGGGAGTAACCAAAAATGACATGCCGCTTCCGGCTCTGAAGCCCGTTGCCATGCATCAAGCGATATTCGAAAACGGGACAAAGGCAAATCACTTGGGCAAACTTCTCTCAGAGGTGCAGGCTGTCCGATACAGTGGGTCGATTGTCAAGAGCTTAAGCATGCTTCTCACCGGAAAACGGCATCTCATGGTCAGTGACAAGGTGCGCATCTGGGACTATGCGGGCGGTGTTTTCCTGCTGGAAGAGCTTGGCGGAGCGGCCAAGATCTATCCGGGAAAAGGCCGTGGCGGCGCAGATGTGCTAATTGCAGCGGTCAGCCGGGACCTACTGGAAGATGCGCTTAAAGCAATCAAAGAAGATGGATGGGATGAGCGGTGACGTTTAGAGGCAAGTGAGATATTTATCCTTATTGTCCTGAGAGAGTGAATATCAACAAATTATTCCGAATGAGTTTATTTTTTATCATTTCTTGGTATCATGAGAGTAATATCATCTATTTAAGGAGTTAAATATGTTGGTTCGTGCGATTATGACACCGGAAAGAGATCTCACTGTCTTGCGACCTTCTCAAACTCTGGAAGAAGCCCTGAATAAGATCAATGAATTGGGCTTTCTTTCCTTGCCGGTTGTGGAGGAGGGAAAATTTGTCGGATATATCTCCAGCTTTTATCTGTACAGAAAATTTGTCGAGAGCGGAGAACCTGTGTTTGCCGATTTTCTCCGCGCGAACATCATTGAGGATTTTGTCGATACCTCCGTTGAGCCCATAGCCGATACGACATATGTCGAAGAAGCGGCGGAAGCTTTTTTCCTTTCCAATATGCGATTCATTCCAATCGTAAATTTTGCAGGAGTCTTTCTAGGCATTTTGACGCAGAAGGCATTATTTGAGCTGATTACCAAAGTATACGGCCTTCATGATACAAAAATCGTCATCTACACACAGGAGTTTGTGGGGATGCTCCGACGCATCACCAGTGTCCTTGAGCGTCTGGACGTCAACATCACCAATATTGCCAAGTATGACACGGAGACCTTGGGCGTCCAAGAACTCTCTTTACGTGTAAAGGGAGGAAATTTGGATGAAATCGTCAGACGTTTGGAAGACAGAGGAATCAAAGTGCGCGATGTCGTTCCTGCAAAAAAATGAAGCCGGCAGCCACCGAAAGGGTGGCTTTTTTAGCTGAAGAGAAGAAAGGAGCCAACGGTGGCAAAGTCAGCCGGACAGAAGCAGAAAATTCTCTACGTAAAGGAGCTTTTGGAAAGACGCGGTGATCGACAATCGCCTTTGAGTATGGAGATGATCCTAAGCTACTTAGAAAATCGGGGTATTTCTGCTGAGCGCAAGAGCATCTATGATGACATAGATGCGCTGCGTGATTTTGGGATGGACATCGTCTATCAAAAAAAGCATCCGAGAGGATACTATCTGAATAACCGTCCTTTTGAGACGGCTGAGTTGAAGCTTCTCATTGATGCGGTAGAAGCTTCGAAGTTTATTACGCAAAAGAAGACGATGGAACTGATCGAGAAGTTATCTGCGTTTGGAGATGGACAGAGGCAGCGTCTGTTCAAGCGACAGGTGTATGTGAGAGATCGCATAAAAAGCATGAATGAGAGCATTTACCATAATGTCGATCGCATCCATGAAGCCATCTCGCAGAATAAGCGAATCTCCTTTTACTACTTTGCGTATGATGTGAAGAAAAAACGAATACTGCGGCGCGGCGGGACTCGCTATGATATCAGTCCTGCCGTTTTGAGCTGGAGCAATGAAAACTATTATCTCATTGCCTACGATCACGAGGCGGAGATGATAAAACATTATCGCGTTGACAAAATGAGCGACATCCGCGTGGAAGAGTCAACTCGCCTCGGCTTGGAGATCATTGAGAATATAGATATTGCAAATTATACGCAGAAATATTTTTCTATGTTCTCCGGAGAAGAGATCTCTGTAACGCTGGAATTTGCCAATGAGCTTGCCGGCGTAGTTCTTGATCGATTCGGGTTAAATATCCACTTCTTTCCGGCAGGGGAGAATTCGTTTGAGGCGCGCGTGAAAGTGGCGCTCAGCCCCTTTTTCTTGGGATGGATTGCAGCCTTTGGAAAACAGGCAAAAATTGTCAGACCGCAAGAAGCCGTTGATGCCATGAAAAACATGTTGGATACGGCTCGAAATAACTACTAAAGTCCCTTTAACAGTACACATCCTCGTCTATACTGAAGATGCAAAGATAGAGGAGGAAGACATGAAAGATTCATTTGTCACAGTGACCGGCTTCTGGCACTATACCGGAATTCAGCCTTTTGCCATTGGGAGTGTTCTCCGCTGTGAGAAAGAGCCACACAATCCCTTCGATGACGAAGCGATTCGCGTCAGTCTATACCCTCTAGGGACAGTAGGCTATATTGCCAACAGCGTATATACCAAGGCAAACGGCACAAAGACAGCTTCCGGGCTTTATGACAGGGTTCCCGACACTTTTAAAATCAAAGTGATGTTTACAACGAAAACGAAAGTAATCTGCCGTATTCAGCGCAAGAAGAAAAAAAAGAAAGACAAGCTCCGGAAGGAAGAAGTGTGAAAGTCCGTATTCGATTCTGATCATTGTCATAGAAGAGCGCGATGCAAAAAAAGAAAAGAGTTGGGAGAGATCGCTTCTCATCAACTCTTTTCATCATTTGGCAGGGGATGTCGGGATCGAACCGACGAATTCTCGGGTCAGAGCCGAGTGCCTTAACCGCTTGGCCAATCCCCAGTATGTGCGAAAAACATTTTACTTCAAGAGCTGATTGGTGTCAAGGAGTTTTGCGTGATATAATATCGATGAGGTGTATATGAAATTATATGAATCAGCTGAAGATTATCTGGAGACCATACTGATGCTCAGTGAGGAACTTGAACAAGTTCGCTCGGTTGATGTCGCCAATAAGATGAGTTTTTCCAAAGCGAGTGTGTCGGTGGCGATGAAAAAGCTCAGAGAACAGAACCTGGTTGAATTCGATTCTGACGGAGGAATTCATCTTCTGCCGAAAGGTCGAGAAATTGCTGAGCGCGTATATCAAAAACACATGGCGATCGCTCGCTTTCTGCGTCAGATCGGAGTTGACCCTGTCACAGCAACGCAGGAAGCCTGTAAAATAGAGCATGATATTTCAGAGGATACGTTTCTCAAGCTGATCGCACACTCTCAGGCGATCGAGGAAATGAAGAATTCTTAATTGTCAAGTGTTTTTCTATCTACAAAACTTCTAACAGCGGGGATTTCTCTGCTGTTTTTATTTTTCAGTTCTTGCCGGGCGTCTTCTAATAATACAAATGCATTCCATTTCCGCTATAATATGTAACAAGCGACACGAAACACAGGAAGAGTTTAGGTTTTAATGGAAGAAAGGACGTAGTGTCATGAAAAATCGAAAGCTGCTTATGATACCGGGGCCGACGCCTGTCTTGAGGTCCATCCAGGATGAAATGGGTCGTGAGACGGTAGCGTTTGGAGATCGTGGATTTGTCTCAGATTTTCAGTGTTTGCTTGAAGATTTGAAAAACATGTGGAGCTGTGACGGGATGGCATTTGTCATTGCCGCCAGCGGAAGTTTTGCTATGGAGATGGCGCTTGTCAACACACTCAAGAGAGAAGATTCTCTTTTAATTGTCTCAAACGGGTTTTTTGGTGATCGATTTGTAGAAATTGCAGAGAAAAAGGGATATGACTTTGATGTGCTCTCTGCCCCCTGGGGAGAGGTGGTGGGGGCGCAAGAAGTCGCAGATCAGCTTAAGAAGAAGAAATATGCCGCTGTAACGGTGACGCATGTCGACACATCTACCGGAGCTGTCGCTCCCGTTCGGGAGATTGGTGAAGTGCTTCAGGGGTATTCGGACATCATCTATATCGTCGATGGGGTCTGTTCTGTCGCAGGTGAGCCGGTCGATATGAAAAAAGACCATATCAACGTGCTTTTTAGCGGCTCTCAAAAAGCATTCGGAGTGGCGCCGGGCTTGGCTCTTCTATGGGCAGACCGCAAATCGATTGAACGCAGAAAATCTATCGGAGAGGTCATGGAGTATTATGCCGATTATCAAAAATGGGCACCGGTCATGGCGGACACCGGGAAGTATTTTGCCACTCCGGCTATAAATATGATTTGGGCGATGAAAAAAGCAGTGGAAGTCATTAAAGAAGAAGGACTCGACAATCGCTACGAAAGACATCGAAGAAATGCAACGGCTATGCGCGCCGCGCTTGAGGCGATGGGATTTTCTCTTCTTGCGGGAGAGTCTTGTCGAGCTGTCACACTGTCCAATGCATTGTATCCGGAGGGGATAGAGGACGGAGCGTTTCGAGAAGAGCTGGAAAGACAAGGGGTTCAGGTGGCAGGAGGTTTGGGCGCATATGCAGGAAAAATGTTTCGCCTGGGTCATATGGGCAATGTCGATGAACATGAACTGGCAGCGACTGTTTGTGCTATAGAAAAGACGTTGAAAACACTTTCTCCTTCCTATGAGTTAGGCGCGGGAATCACGGCTTTCTTGAAGAAATTGTGCGGAGAATAAGAAATGTACAAATAACGGGCAAGTTAAGACGGCGAAGTCATCGAATGAAGATTTTTTGAAAGGATTGTGCTTCCTCGTTCGTATTCATAGTGAAAGGGTCAAGGATCCTTGGAAAGGGGTACATACATCATGAAAAAAAAGATTGCATTCATACTGTTGCTGACGCTTGTCTTGACAAGCGCAACGTCTGTCTTTGCCGCGGGCGCAGGAAGCCGAGCTCGCCTAAGTCAAAAAGCATATATTCGCAATGAAGAGTGCGTTTATGACGGAGAGGGTCCTCAAGATGGAAGCGGTTTTCAGCACAAATCCGGCGGAAGCAAGAGACTCGGCTCTCAGTGGGAGCGCCCGGAAGAATGTCTGCAAAACGGAGAATGCCTCTATGACGGAGAGGGTCCTCAAGACGGTACGGGACAGCAGTTTCGAAGCGGAAACGGCATGGGCAGATCCGATCGCCTGAATTGTCCCAATGATGGAACAGGACGAAAAAACAACCGGTAAACAGGAGCGTTTATGCGCAGTGATCAGCAGCTCTTTGCTGCAATGGAGCGCCACGCAGATATGGTGCGGCGCATATGCATGGTACATCTGAAGAGTGAAGCTGACACGGAGGACATATTTCAGGAAGTGTTTATGAAGTATGTCTTTTCCTCGCAAGTCTTTGAGAGTGAAGAACATGAGAAAGCGTGGTTTATCCGTGTCAGCATCAATGCATGTAAAGATTTGCTGAAGAGTTTTTTCCGCAAGAACACCGTTGGAATTGAGGAGGCTATCGAGCCTTTTCAAAAAGATATGGATGACGAGCGCCGAGAAGTGCTCGAGGCAGTTCTTGAACTCCCGAAAAAATACAGAGATATCATTTATCTGCATTACTATGAGGGATACGCTGCGACGGAGATTGCGCAATTACTGAACAAGAACGTCAATACGATCTACACCCTCCTTGCAAGAGGGAGAGACAGTTTAAGAAAGACATTGGGAGATGAGGGCTATGAAGAATAGAATACAAAACGCCTTCGAACCGATTCGGGCAAGCGAGTCGCTAAAGAGAAAAACTCTGGCAGCTGTTACTTCGAGACGCAGGCCGGTTGCCGGAACCGTTCGCAGACACGCCGTCCTAGCGACCTTGTTATTTCTGGCTGTCGTGAGTTTCGGAGGATATCGAGTTTACTATACACCGACCGATGTCATCAGCATCGATATGGAATCGTCTGTAGAGCTCAGCATCAATCGTTTTGAGCGAGTGATCAGCTGGAACAGTTTCGGCTCCGGTGGCGAAGAGATACTGGAGAGTTTGTCACTGAGGCATAAAAAATATGATGATGCCGTTTGCACAGTGATAAATAAGACATTTTTGCAAGGAGAAGATCCCGAAGACATGCATGTTAGATTGACGGTAGCCTCTAATTCGCCACAGAGACAACGGCGCTTGATGGAGACTTTGGCTCAAGGAGATGGCGTTTTGGGAGACATGAGTTTCGAGTGTCATGCAGGCTTTATGGAAAATGTCAGGGAAGCGCATCGTCACGAAATGTCTTTGGGAAAATACTCTTTGTATTTGGAGCTGACAGAAGCAGGCGAAGAGCTGACAATTGAAGAAATGCGTAAAATGCAAATGCGAGACGTCCGAAAACGCATACAGGATAAAGATCCCGGCGACTCAGAAGGTGCTCAGCAGAGAAAACAGCATGGACAATAAAAAAGCGGATGAACCGCTTTTTTTGAAGAAGATAGCGAAATAGATAAGAAAATTCCTATAGTTTGATCATCGTGCCCTTCTTCGCACGGATGGCCAGATCGTAAATTCGCCTTGCAATTGACAGATCCTGCAAAGCGATGCCGGTGGCATCAAAGACAGTGATTTCCTCTTCTGAATTGCGCCCCGGTGATCCTGTTATTAGAAGCTCTCCCATCTCCTTAAGATCGTCGAAGCGCATCAATCCATACATGAGGGGAATCTCCACTTCCCCGATTTCTGCGGCCTGTTTCTTGTCATCGACATAGACGGTGGATCGGGTGAGGATGAAAGAGTCAAGTTCTTGCTTTCCCTTCATATCTGAGCCGATGGCGCATATGTGGGTGCCGGGTTTGATCCAATCCATCTGCAATAGAGGTATTTTTGAAGGGGTTGCGGTGACGATGATATCACTGGCTAAAGAAGCTTTTGCGAGGTCTTCGCATATAGATATGTGGAATTGTTTTCCCTTGCGGGAAGAGAGGAGCCTCTCTAATGTAGTGAGGAACTCAGGTTCTTTCTGCTTTGCTTTTTCAAGACCGTGAGGATTATAGAGATACAATGTTTCAAGCTGCGGCATGACAAAAAGGGCTGCAGCCGCAAGATACGGTGCCAGCTCTCCCATTCCGACAACTAATAGAGTCTTGGAGTCTTCTCTGGCAAGATATTTCATGGAGACGGCTGCTGCGGCACCTGTTCGCATATAGGTCAGGCCCGAAGCGTTTAAGAGCGCAAGGGGCTCGCCTGTGCGATCATCGAATATTAAGGATGTGGCAAATGTAGCAGGCAGCGAATAATCTCGGTTTGCAGGAAAACGGGAAATCAGCTTCAGGCCGTAGACCCTATTGATTCGCAGATGCCCCGACTTGATGTCGACTTCTCCAAGCCCGGAAGGAAACTCGTGAGAGATGAAGGGAAATAGGGTTCCGGTCTGATTTTCTTTCGCAATATAAGCGGACTCCACACTTTCGATCGCCTCGGGCAGGGTAAGTAGAGAGTCAATTTCATTTCGGTTCAGCACCAAGATACTTGTCATATTCGCCTCCGTCTGTACTTATTCATTCTTACCCAAAGTTTTTGAAATGCTACATTGACATTTGAAAGGAGGTACGTCGACGATAAAACGGATTCAGCATACTATAGGCAAGTTTTAGTAAAGAGAGAAACAAATCAAATAATCCTTTTAGGGGAAATAGTCATGATCTCACTCTGTTTTGATTGCCTCAATAGCTGAGAGCTTTGTGGCTCGCTTTGCCGGGTAATAGCCGGCCATAAGTCCAATGAGAGAACTGAATATCAGAGAAAGCAAGATGAGCCAGGGAGGAATGATGGAAATAACAGCGTCATCGCCAAGTCGAACCCCTGCTTCCGTTTGGCTGAAAATAAAATTCAACAGTTGAGAAATTCCGATGCTCAAGGATATGCCTAAGACACCTCCGAGGAGTCCGATGAGGCTTGCCTCTGTCAGGAAAATTAGCCTGATATCTCTGACAGAAGCACCGATGACTTTCATTATCCCGATTTCCCTTGTTCTCTCATAGATGCTCATCACCATCGTGTTCGCGATGCCGATAGCAGCTACAATCAGCGAGATGGAACCGATTCCTCCAAGTACAGCTTGTATGATGAGCGTTCCTTGGTTCATTTCTTCTGC
>JAAYOV010000099.1 GCA_012520095.1 Tissierellia bacterium
CAAAGCTGGCTGTTGCCAATCAGTGCAAATTGATTTCCTGCAGTTCCGATCAGGTTTACTGTGGATGTACAGGGATTGAGCCGTATTCTGAAAAAGAAGAGGGGCTTGCGCCTACGAATGTATATGGCAGACACAAGCTTGTGGCTGAAAAGCGGATTCTGGATATCTGCCCCGATGCTGTATCGCTGCGGCTTTCATGGATGTATGATTTTCCGGTTTATCAAACAAAAACAAATTACAACTTTATCCTGGCTCTTATTAAGTCTGCATTAACAGGCGAGGCAGGGATATACTCGGTGAATGATTTTCGCGGTATTACTTATGTGCGTTCTGTTGCGGAAAACATTTCTAAAACTTTCAATCTGACTGGCGGGGTATATAATTACGGCAGCGAAAACGAAAAGAACATGTACGCAACTGCCTGTGTGTTTATGGTGGCCATGGGTATGGAGAACAGAATTCCTGCTCTTATTCAATTAACGGATGCGCAACCGCTTAGAAATCTGCGTATGGATTGCACTAAGTTACGAGGTTGTGGCATTCACTTTGAAACAACAACGGAAAGTATAAACAAAATGATTGCTGATTATCCGGGGTTGTTTTGATAATGGGTCGCTTCTAAAAAGAAAAAAGAAAGAAGCTATTTTACCTCGTTCTTTTTATGGTAGTCGCAGCAGGCATTCATAAGCTTATGAATGTCAGCGGCGAAAATTTTTTTCACAAAAACCGTTTCTTTGGATTATAAGGTACTGTTGACTGACTAATACCTTTAGAATTTGGAAGACTGTGTTCAAAGAGCTTTGCTTTATTTATTCTCGTGGCGAAGATTGTATTCTTCTTCTGTTTCCCAAGCGCAGTTTGGATTGAGTACGGTGATGTTTTCTTCTTCCATACAAGAAAAAGCGTCAAATCCAATCCATTCAACCGTGGAAGGAACCACAATAGAGTCGATATCGGTTTAAGCAAAGGCATAAGCGCCGATGCGTTTTAGCCCTTCGTTTAGCGTGACATTGGTCGCTGAATTGCAAAAAAACGCATAATCGGACAATTCAACAACGCTTTCAGGCACAACAATTGCCTCAAGATCAACAAGGTCATAGGCGTTAAATCCACCTATGTATTCTACGGTTTCAGGAAAGGTGAGGATAGGGTGGAAGTATCCGTAGTTGTCCAGTGCATGGGCTTCTATGCGCTTGACCATGGGTAAAGGTTGATCCTTTGCAGAGGGAGCACAATAAAGCAGAGTATCAGTTCTTTTGTCAATCAGGAAACCATTGTTTACGATATGGTTTTGATTTTCTTCAGCCAGAACAATTTCAGCGGTTACATGCTGGAAAGCGAATCCTTTTTCTATCGTATCTAAAGTGGACGGCAGAGAAATCTCAGAAATATCATGGCAGCAGGCGAAAGCGCCGTCTTTGAGTGTAGTTACGCCTTCGGGAATAAATATGCGCTGCACTTTGTCTTTGTCATAGGGGTTATAAGTTTCTCCTTGATATTCGATTGTATTCCAATTGTCAAAGGCAGCCAATCCGATTTCTTTCAGGGGATATCCGCCCAATTCTTTTGGCACACGAATTTCTGCCGGTGTATCTCTGCCTGGCAAAACCCAATATGCAGTTAAGCGAGCATATCCATTTACTACGACATACTCGAATTGTTCACCTGAATCGGAAACATAGGTGCCTTCCGATGCGTTTACATTCATGGTGGCTAATAACAATAAGAGACAGCATAAAATAATTTCAACCTTATAAGCTTTTTTTCGCAATTTTTTTATACCTCCAACTATTTCTTTTGATTGATTTCAATATTGGGATTCGTTATCCATGCTAATTCTTCCAATTTTCATTCTACTTTTAACAGTATAATGATTTACATTGTAGGCGTGCCGGGGATGTGCGAGAATATCATGTTTACAAACGCGTCGGCGCCTTCGGCTTGCGTCATATCAGGCGCAGCACACCATATCTTGCCGGATTTTTGGCTGGTTAATATAGTTACATCATATGAACGAGTACCAGTGAGCTGGGTAATAAGCTGCCCGTTTAGCATATCGTATGCGCGCAGCGTACACTCACTGTTGTATGCTGAGACATTAGCCCCTGGACCTCGATATTG
>JAAYOV010000100.1 GCA_012520095.1 Tissierellia bacterium
TTGTTCTCTCATAGATGCTCATCACCATCGTGTTCGCGATGCCGATAGCAGCTACAATCAGCGAGATGGAACCGATTCCTCCAAGTACAGCTTGTATGATGAGCGTTCCTTGGTTCATTTCTTCTGCAAAATCCTGAAGAGATCGTGTCTGATATCCTTTTTCAGTGATAGCATCTCGAACCGTTTGGACATGGGCGACATCATCGACTTTCACCTGCAGCTGAGTGTAAATGTTCGCTCTTGCGCTACCATCGGCTCTTGAAGTTCCCAACTTCTCAAGCAGATAATTCATATCTTCTTCGAGAATGAAAACATCCATATTAAAGCCGCTTGAGGCATAGACACCGACGACCTGTGCGGTGAACGTGAGATCCGGATTGCGCCTGCTTCCTAGAATCATGCGGGAGCGGAGCGGGTCAAAGCTCTTGTCTTTAGTGGCATCCAGTGCGCGCGTGGGAGAGTAGAGAAATTCGCGCACATTTGACGGGATGATGACCTGAATGCAGTTCTTATTGCTATGTCTGAGCTCGCGGCCTTCTGTAATATCTATTTCGAAATCACGGAAATAATTAGGTTTGATCCCTTGAACGGTTAAAAAAGAACGATAATTGCCATAGGAGAGAATCGTAAGTTCTCCTGAAATGATGGGAGCAACCGCCTGAACTCCGGAAATAGAGGCAAGCTCAGAGACGGCCTTGTCATCAAGATAGACTTTTCTGACACTTTGGGAAGAGGAGATATCAGGAGAAGTGACTGTAATTGTGCTCAATGAACCCATGCGCTCGAGCATGGACTCCTGTTGTTCTTGGATAGCCAGACCTAAGGAGAGCATGATGACGATCGATGTTGCGCCTATCATGACTCCTAAAAGTGTCAGAAATGTCCGTAACTTTCTTCTCCAAAGATTTCTCAGACTCATGCTCAAAAGATCTCGGCTACTCATCGATCTTCAACTCATCATGCATTTTCCGAGCTCTTTTTTCTCTTCTCATGCGCAGAAAGACACTGACAATGAGAATTACAAGAAGTAAAGCACTCAACATGTGATACCGGTTCACCGGCTTGGAAGCGGCATCAGGTGATTCATCAGCTTCAGCAGGCAGGACATAGCTTCGGAATGGCTTTTCCAACTTGTGTTCTATTCCTGTAGAATCTTCAAAGGTGACTTTGACGACACCGTTTAAATCGCCTGTTCCTTCACTTTTTAAAAGGGAAGAGAAGATATCTGATTTTCCACTGGAAAAATCCCCTATAAAGTAGCGGGAAGGATCGGCGGTAAAATTTCCAGTCGCTTCGATCATCACATTTTTCAGATCATCGCGCCCGGTGTTGTAAATGCCGACAGAGAGATTGAGGCCCTCGTCCATTTTTATTTCAGATGGCACATCGGGATCATCTATCATTATACGAGGTGTCTGCATGACCGGGATTCCTATCGTCTCTCTTGCCTCAAGTTGAACCCCTTGATAGTTTTCATATTGAATCTCTATGAAGAGGGAATAGGTATTTGACGGAGCGCTGGGAGAAATGGAAAAACGAACGGTTTTCTCCGCGCTTTCCTGCGCCTCAATGATGTCAAAATAAAATGTGTTTGAACTTCCTATAGGGGTGAAGATGCCGTAACTGCCGGGATTTGAATCGAGAGCGCTGCTTGAGAGTGTGATCTTGATATTACGGGCACTGTACTCTTCGTTGGTGTTATAGAAACTCATTGTCAGGGCGAATTCTTCTCCTGCCACAGGATGTTTTTGCGACAGGGTGTAGTCGGAGAGGATGAGCTTAGGGTGGTTTTTCAGCCCGGATCCCATGGCATGGGGCATAGGCGACACAAGAAGAAAAGTGAACAGAAGAAGGCAGGTGATGATGCGTTTCATGATTTCTCTCTTTCATTGATGATGATCTCGTCGATTTGGCCATCTTTCATGCGATATGTTCTTTGACAGTTAAGAGCGATCTGCTCATCGTGGGTGACGATGAGAAGTGTTTGGCGATGTTTGATACTCAATTCCACAATGACCCGCAGGACATCTTCCGACGTCTTGCTGTCAAGATTTCCGGTCGGTTCATCGGCAAAGACGATTTTTGGATTTCCCACAAAAGCTCTGGCAATGCTGACTCGCTGCTGTTGCCCTCCTGAAAGCTGATTCGGCTTGTGATTGAGGCGATCTCCCAGACCGACATCAGAGAGGATTTTTGCCGCCATTTCATTTCGCTTCTGACGGGGAATCCCCTTAAATATCAGACCTAAACTGACGTTTTCAAGAGCGTTCAATGTAGGAATGAGATTATAGGATTGAAAGACGAATCCGATGTTTAAAGAGCGAAACGTCGTCAGCTGATCTTCTGTGAGAAGGTCTAGACGGATCTTCCCGATTTCTATGGAGCCGCTTGTCGGCGGTTCGAGACCGGCAAGCATATTGAGCAATGTCGATTTGCCTGAGCCGGATGTTCCGAGCACGCATATGCGCTCGCCTCTTGCAATATTG
Organism: Tissierellia bacterium; assembly: GCA_012520095.1. Lineage (GTDB taxonomy): Bacteria > Bacillota > Clostridia > Peptostreptococcales > Acidaminobacteraceae > DUVM01. The sequence goes on from JAAYOV010000100.1 coordinate 2,487, forward strand.
AGGTTTACATCGTGAAGGGCGTGAATTCTCTCATCGCCCATGGAATAGATTTTATAGAGGTTTTGTGTGCGGATAAATGATGACATGACAAACCTTTCTCTCATGTGTGACAATATACTATTATACCCCGTACGTAAGAACACTATTGAATTGTTTATTTTCGTGCTACACTGGAACACAATGAGGTGAGCATGAACAGCAAGAAAGGTATTTTTGAAGAGTTTTTGGAAAAAATAGAACAGGATCAACAAGACGGGCAGCTGACTCGCAATGAGTCGGCACATCCCCTGTTTCTTATGGAGAGGGAAAACCGCCTGTGGGAGAGAAAGTTGGACGCCTGGGAAGTGCGGATGCAGCAAGTAGTGGAAAACCGAATATGGAAGGATTTTCTTGTCCATTTGGAAGAGTTGAATCTCCTGAAGAATCACTATGAAAAAGTGCAGCACCTATTTTCATACGCAGAGCCGGTTGCCGAACAACTTTATATGCAACATCTCATACGCTCTGAACAAGAAGAAATTCTTGAGATGATTCGAGAAATCAGCGAAGAAAGTTTTGTGCTCGGCAAGAGCACGATAGAGAAAAGTCTCTTTCTTGAACATCTGTTTCTACGAATTCGTCAGGGAATCTCTCGAGAAGAGACGAGGCTGTTTGAGGATTTGAGAGCGTATGTAGAGCCGCATATATGGCAGTCGATTTATTATGAACTTCTTGACATGGGTTTTCTCTTTGACGACATTCCGGAATACTTCAAAGAAGAGGGCACTTTCTTCTCGGACGATCTTACTATAGAACAATTGCAGGCGGCAATGTATGTGCTTGATATTCCGATCAGCCTCAGAGGGGCTGACGGAAGGCGGCTTCTTCGGATGGGCAAGTTCCCTATGAGCGATGAAGTCAATGATTCCGGCCTGATGTATGCCGAGAAGGCTCTCGAAGAGGGCTGGCATACACAAATGGCCGACGTAGGAGATTTGACGATACGCTATGTTTCCCTAAGGGATGAACACGGAAAATGGATCGGATTGCTTGAAGTATTGGAGGAAAAATGAACGTGCGAATCGGCGTCAGCTGCGGTACTTCCAGCTCACCGCGAGCGGAACTTTTTCATTTGGATATCAGATATTCAAAAAGTCTGTTGGCAAGCGGCGCTCTCCCGCTTATTTTGCCTATTGTCCATAACCACGCCCTTGTCGATCGCCTGCTTGATCAAGTGGATGGACTGCTTTTAAGCGGAGGAGTGGACATTTCACCGCATCTTTATGGAGAACACCTTCTGAAGCCTTCGTATCAGTATGACAAAAAGAGGGATCAGTTCGATCTCCTCTTATATCGAGCGGCAAGAAAGAGGAAGATGCCTGTCTTCGGTATATGCAGGGGTTTTCAACTCATCAATGTTGCTGAGGGGGGGACCCTCTATCAAGACATTCCGACTCAGGTGAAGACAAGCATTCACCATCAATCGACTTCTGAACAGGATATGGAGCATCTAATCCAAGTCAATCGCAGCAGTGAGCTGTTTCAAATACTGAAAAAAGATGAAGTGATGGTAAATTCCATTCACCATCAAGCGATCAAAGAACTTGCCCGGACTCTAAGAGCAAGCGCTGTCGCCCCGGATGGGATTATTGAAGCTTTTGAAGGGAAAGAAGGCGGTTGGCTCATGGGGGTGCAATTTCATCCTGAGCGGCTGACAGAGCAGGAAGAGTTTCGAGAACTGATCGAATACTTTGTCGATGTGGCGAGGAGAGAAAAATGAAAGTCATAGGGGTGCTATGTTGGCCGTTTCGAGAAGAACGCAGTGTATATGATCAGACAAATGCATTTTTCATCGAGCTTATTGAGCGCTATGGAGCACTTCCTCTTATCATTGCGACCTTCGATGCAAAAGATCCGGTCGAGCCTATCCTCGAAGCCGTCGACGGGATCATATTTGTGGGTGGAAATGATGTAGCGGGTTTTCGCTTCGGGGAAGATCCCCATCCAAAAAGCAGCTATATTGACTGGAGAAGGGATGACTTTGAGATGAGGCTGTATAAAGCCGCAAGAAAAAGGGGGCTTCCGATGATGGGGGTCTGCCGCGGAATGCAGCTCATCAATATTGCCGGAGGCGGAGATATCTATCAGGACATTCCGGAGGACAGAGATCCGTACGTACGTCATCGCTCTTTTGAAGATCCGCTTCATGTCAATTTCCACAGGATATTTAATCGTTCGGGTGCCATGCGAGAGTTGTTCGGGGAGCAGATGATCGTCAACAGCTTTCATCATCAAGGAGTTCGACGTGTTGCAGAGGGTTTTAAAGCAACTTCTTTCAGCGCTGACGGGCAAGTAGAGGCGATAGAGAGTCTTGACGGCGATGTCATCGGATTGCAATTTCACCCGGAATACGAATGCGACCAGCCGGAGTCGGGAAAGCTCTTTGAGCATTTCATATCGCGCTGCAAGGATCGCGGAAGATAGATAACAATGTGCTCACTTTGAGTGTGAAAATGAATAATAGAAGGCGCGATAAATTCATGACTTGGCTCATCGCGCCTTTTATCTGTTGAATGAATACGTGATTTGAAAAAGGGAGAGGTTTTTCCGGGAATACGGATCAGTTTTCGATCTTAATTCCTCCTTCATAGGGAGTGACTTCTTCAAGCGTGGCCAAGACGATCACACGCACTTTCGAGCGATAGGGAAGTGTGCAGGTGAGAATACACATGGTCGGTTTGTCGTAGTGATCTGCGATATCATTTTCAAGCCAGCTGAAATCAGTCTCGGCGATTTCTATCCGGTCGATGACCTTATAGCGATAGACATCGACTTTGTTGGTCAGATAAATATCGGTTCCGTCGGGCAAGGAATCTATACCGTGAAAGAGCAGGTTTTTACGAGACATGTTGTGGCCTGCCAGCGGATAGTGTCCTTCCCCCATGACTTGATCCGATCGCATGGTCGTGGCTCCCAGAAGCAGGTTGTTATAGTTGGTTCCTCTGGAGACGGGAAGATTGATATTGACTTCGGGTATGACAATTTGTCCAATGACATACTCAGTAGAGACTTCGTTCAATTTGATATAGGCATCCATGACGGTGACATTGCTTACGGATTCATAGTCATTGATAATGGCAACTTGATTGTTTGCCTCTAAATCAGTAGCGTCCAGGTCATCTAAAAAGCTGATATCTGTCATTTTACGCATGAGATGGCCGGCTCCGAAATAGAGGCCAAGGACGATGATACCAAGAATGATCAACGCGATGCCAAGGAATTTTCGCATAGAGTTCCTCCTGAAATCCAGTATAATTAAGATGGATCTTATATGCAAGAGAGAGAAAGGAACAGAATCATCGCTAAAGAATATGAAGTTATTATAGACCGAACGGAGTTCAGTGCTGTGGGGGTCGGCCGCAGCGAGCGGGGAGTTCATAGAGTGCCGAATGCCTTTCCGGGCGAGAAGGTTGTGGCAAGAGGAGCTAAGAAAAAGCAGGGAGTTGCCTATGGTACACTTCAACGTGTTCTGGAGACTCCCTATTCAGGCCAACGATTATGCAAGCATTTTCGTCTTTGCGGAGGCTGCATAAGCCAGCACCTGTCTCTGGAAGAACAGAGAAAGCTCAAGGAGCTTGAAGTATTGCAGCTCTATCACGATAAAGAGATGGAGATCTCGGGCTATATGGGGATATTTGGGGCCGATCAAAAATATGAATATAGAAACAAAGTGGATTTTACCTTTGGAAATCAGATGAAAGGTGGACCGCTTCACTTGGGATTCCATCAAAGGGGGATGCGCAGAAATGTCATCGACACATCGGAGTGCCTATTGATCCATCCCGACTTGAGGAAAATCCGAGACGTCGTTGTCGAATTTGCGTCGGAAAAAGAACTGCCGTTTTATGATATCTATTCCCATGAAGGTCTCCTGCGATTCTTGCTCCTGCGCCGTACTGAGTTTACGGGTGAAATACATATTGTCCTCATTGTCAGCTCTCAAGGCGGCGTCGATGCATCTGAATTGGAAAGACGTTTTCAGCAGCTGGAACTCGTTGGAACGATAAAAGGATTTATCGTAGGAAAAAAAGACACAATTGGCAACTTCGTAGGCTATGAGGACGTATTGTTTTTATCAGGGAAAAATTATGTCGAAGAAGAACTGTGTGGCCTGCGCTTTCGTATCTACCCGGAATCATTTTTCCAGACAAACAGTGCAGGCGCACAGATTCTCTTTTCAAAGGTACTTGATCTGATGGACAGTGGAGATGTGCTTTGGGATTTATACTGTGGCGCCGGGACGATCGGACAGATCGCTTCTAAGAAGTTCAGGAAGGTCGTCGGGATTGAGTTGGTGGAAGAGGCAATTGTTGCAGCAAGGCAAAGCGCAATAGATAATCAAATTGAAAATTGTGAGTACTTTGTAGGAGATGTAAAAGACGCCATAGAAGCTGAACTTCCCGCACCGGATCTCGTTGTTATCAATCCTCCGCGATCCGGGCTTCACCCGAAAGTAACAAAAATCTTATTGAATATTGCCCCTCCGAAGATGTTGTATATCTCCTGCAATCCGAAGACACAGGTGAGGGATATGGAAACTCTCAAAGAAAAATATAAGATAGAGAAGAGTTTCATGGTCGATCTGTATCCGAATACCGGCCATGTGGAGACATGCGTTCTGCTGTCCAAACTTGATGTCTACAGGCATATCGAAGTGAAAATTGATATGGATGAACTGATTTGACCATTGCAGAACAAGGCTACCTATGAACAAATTCAAAGCTGTGTTTTTGAAAATGATGGGTTCAAGGTATCGACTCTTTACATTGCACAAGTAAAACGAGAGTGCGGGCTTGAACTCAAGGAATGTTGCAAAAAATCTAAAAAA
>JAAYOV010000101.1 GCA_012520095.1 Tissierellia bacterium
CGATCCTACTACATTTCCACCATGAAAGCGCTCATTCAGACCGGTTCTAGCCTGTCTGCGTGCGGACACGCACAGGCAGGCGGGCGGGTGCCCGTGCCCCTGAAAAGCGATTTCTTATCAATTATTTTTTGCATGATACGGGCAATAAACGCAACCGTTCACACAATAGTTCGATAAATATAGCGGCGCAAATAAAACAATTCGGTTTCCGTAAAAATCGTCTTTTATTTTTTTCGCAAGAGCATACAATTCTTGAATTTTTTCTTTGTCCTCACACGCAAGCAAAACAGAAGCTTCTCTATGAGAAAGTCCTTTTTTCTCAGCTGCTTTAGCTAGAATAGCATCAATTAAAGGGATATTATTTTTATTCTTATCCGCATACGCTAAGGTATCTAAGATTTCCTCATGCGAGATAAATTCTTCTGCTTTTAGAGAATTGGGGTTATACATGACGGCTCCTTTCAAAAGTCCGGTTTTATAATACCGATTTATAATCTCCTCGCGTTTGAGCAACAACATAACCGATGCTGTTTATGCGTCGTTCAATACACATTCTACATTCAGCTGCTTCATCGCCCGTACAAATTTTATTATCATATAGCAAATATTTACTGCGTACATTGACTGGAGAGAGATTGGGCATAACGACATTTGCGCCTGCTAAAATACCTTTTTCTCTTCCTTTAGGATGAATACTTCCAAGTGCTGTTGTGGAAGGTAACAGCGCATTCGGCAGCATAAGACGTAGAATCCCGATTAAAAATACGGTACGTTCCAGCGTACCTGCCTTTTCATCCCCGAATGGAGTATCCTTATGCGGAATAAACGGACCGATTCCGACCATCTCAGGTTGCAGTTCGTGAATAAACAGTAAATCTTCAACAAGAGCTGCAGTAGTTTGATAAGGAGACCCTACCATAAAACCTGTTCCTACTTGATACCCTAACGACTTTAAATCACGAAGACAGCGTTTTCTGTTTTCCAGTGAAAGAGAGGAAGGGTGAAGTTTCTTATAATGCTCTTCATCTGCTGTTTCATGTCGTAGCAAATACCGGTCCGCTCCGGCATCACGAAAAGCTTTATAGCTTTTATATTCTTTTTCACCGATGGAAAGTGTTATGGCACAATCAGGGTGTTTTTCCTTTATGCTTCGTACAATGTGACAGATCATATCGTCCGTGTAATAAGGGTCTTCACCACCTTGTAGTACAAACGTACGAAAACCCAACCCATAACCCGTGTCACAGCATTCCAGAATCTGTTCCGGTGTTAAGCGGTATCGATCGGCGTTTTTGTTACTTCTACGAATACCACAGTAATAGCAATCGTTCTTACAGTAGTTGGTGAATTCAATTAAACCACGAAGATATACATCTTTGCCATACACCTCTTCACGAATGGCTCGTGCGATCGAGAATAAGTATTCTGCATCTTTCTCCGTATGTTGATCAAGCAAGGTAATAAATTCGTCTTTTGTCAAGATTCGGTTTTGTTTTAGTTTATCAATTAACTTCAGCATCATCGCCTCACTTCTTTTTTGCCAAAATGGTTTTGGTGCTGACACTCTTCAGCGCTCCCAGCTTTCCGGATAAGGCACTTATAACGTCTGCGGGTGCATCCATCGCAATACTGATAATAGAGATTTCTTCCTTAGGGTAGGGAAGCCCCATACGTCCGATAATATAAGCGCTGTATTCATGTAACAAATCATTCATTCGTCCTACAGATGCCATGTCGGATACGATAATGCCAATTAAAGCAACTCTATGTTCCATACACCCTCCAAACAAAAAAAGCCATGCCAAAGGCATAGCTTCATTAAATACATCATGAATCCTTGCCTTTTCCCTCAGAATACCTTTGGGTTCAGTACGAATGAAACGTTTACCGTCAGTAATCCTTTCGGTTCACATATCCAGTATAACATCTTGACATTATTTTGTCAATTTATATTATAAATTATCTGATATCTGAATTTCAACTTATAGTACTAATAATTGAAATGTACTTTATGTGTTTTAGTAACCAAATAAAGCTACACTTGTAAAATTGCTTCCTTCACACTTTGAACGAATTCTGTAACGGGTCGGATACAGTTCTCTCCATGCTGTGCAACAATGTTTACAATCGCACTGCCGATAATGACTCCGTCTGCAATTTTTGCCATAGCAGCAGCTTGTTGAGGGGTAGATATTCCGAATCCGATGGCACACGGAATATTATTAACCGACTTTACCTGTGCTATCATTTCTTCAACATTTGAAGAAATCTCAGAACGCATTCCCGTAACGCCCATAGAAGAAACACAATATAAGAACCCTTCCGCCTCTTTCGCTATCGTTTGTATCCTTTGCTTTGAAGTGGGGGCGATTAAGGAGATCAATTTGATGTCATATTGACGAAACAATTCAGCAACTTCCTCTTTTTCCTCAAACGGCATATCCGGGATAATTACACAGCAAATATCACATTCCGCACAACGCTTTAAGAATCGCTCAACACCATAAGTAAACACAGGATTGATATATGTCATGAATGCAAGTGGTAAATCTGTTTTCTTTCGTACATTCAAAACCATATCAAAAAGGTCACAATGCCGCCATCCGCTCGCTCGCGTTCAAATGGATTCGGGTGATCCATCGCTGCTGGCAGACCCACACGCCCTACGACGAAGCTCGATATCTGCAAGCTCTTGAACTGCGCGGATC
>JAAYOV010000116.1 GCA_012520095.1 Tissierellia bacterium
CGTTCGTCCGCTTCACGGTTACTGGGATAGTCCGGAAATCTCATCCGGTTTCCTCAACGCTGTAAGCGCCGGTGCTTCGTCGCACAAATCCGCGTACTATTCAGCTTTCGTTCATGATACATCGCCCCAATTAAGCATGTCAACGAAAACGACATCGTACCTGCAACGGCAACAACGGCGATGACTTAGCACGATCACTTAGATGACTTAGATGGCTTAGAGCGATGACTTAGATAGCTTAGGACGATCACTTTTGACGATAATATTCAAACGATCACATTCATCTGAAACGATCTCCTCTCAGAGGTGCGGCCACTTTCGCTGATTTCCTCGCGCACAACACCTGCTGTGGCCAATTTTTCGATTTTATTTAAAAATATAAACACACCTCTAGGAAAGAAGGGTGTTTATTTCTAATAGATTTGAGAAATTGACCACAAATCGAGATAAATAGGTTTGTTTTCTATATTAATCAAAAAACTGACCGCGCAAATTGTGAGGGTAGGACAGTATTTCTAAATTATCTAAAAAATTGACCATGTTCTGCTTGGAAAACTGTTTTTCTAAATAATCTTTAAAAATGGCCAAGTACAGTTTAAGATATTAAATTGCACTGCCTAAACGCTTTTTCGTAGGCTTCGCGCTCTGCCGGTTTGTAACAACAATATGAGATGGTCAGTTCGGCATCGGGATGGCGTTCAAGCCATTCCAGTGTGGCAGAGAGCGCAACAACGGCCGCTTCTTCAAGCGGGTATCCATAAACGCCCGTTGATATGCTTGGAAAAGCGATCCTCTCACAACCGTGCGCTAACGCGAGATCGAGCGATTTCTGATAACAGGATCCCAGCAAGATCGGGTCGGTCGGTGCGCCGCTATACACGGGACCGACCGTGTGGATGATATATTTGGCATTTGTCAAGTTGTATGCTTCCGTGATTTTGGCTTCACCGGTTTTGCAGCCATTGAGTTTGCGGCATGCCTCAAGTAGTTCAGGTCCCGCCGCCTGGTGGATGGCGCCGTCGACACCGCCTCCGCCAAGAAGCGTCGTATTCGCCGCATTCACAATAACATCCGCGGGCATAAAAACAACGCCTCCGTCGACTGCTTTAATGTGTGCCTTCCAAACATTGCATTCTAATTCAAGAACACAACCCTGCTCATTTTTTTCTTGATTCATTTTCTGCTCCTCCTGCGTCTCAAAGGCGACATAACACGTTTTTGACCCACTCCTTCTACATCAAGGACGGAACATCACTATCTCTTTCCGCCCCCTCCGCCACTCCAATATGGCACACAGCGATCTTGTCCCGCTCCTTCTGTCTGGAATTTAACGGTAATACTTACTTGGAGTTCATACTTGGATTCCAGTTGTAGGACTTACTTGGAGCCCGTGCTTAGAATCCATCTGTAAGAATTACGAGGAACCCGTACCGGGAATCTAGCGGTAATCCAGATGAGAAGCCGGCAATCATCAAGGTTAAGCTAGGAACTCGTACCGGGAATCTAGCGGTAATAGTTGTTTAGGTTTTCGTACCAAAAATCCAACTGTGCTACTTATTATGAGTCCCTTCTTGAAAGCCAACGGTAATGCTATTTGACACTCATGTCTATAGTTTAACTGCACCGCTAACTAGAAGTCGATGCTTGAAATCCAACAGCAATACTTGCCTAGAACTCATATCTGCAGTATTCCAATTAATGAAACGGAACATCGCCTCAAATCAGCTCTGTATAAGCTTTGGCAATACCGGCCGCAACTTTCGCGTTGTTATAGGCAAGGACGAGGTTGCTTTCGTACGATTCGCCTTCCGTCACATTAAATCAGCGCCGAGTACGCTTTGGCGATGCCGGCAGCAACTTTTGCGTTGTTATAGGCAAGGACGAGGTTACTTTCGCAGAATTCGCCTTCCGTCACATTAAATCAGCGCCGAGTACGCTTTGGCAATGCCGGCAGCAACTTCCGCGTTGTTGTAAGCAAGAACGAGGTTGCTTTCGTACGATTC
>JAAYOV010000102.1 GCA_012520095.1 Tissierellia bacterium
ATAGCTTAATTTAGTGACCCCAAAAACAAATAGCTTATAAAAAATTGGTGAAACAAGCAACTATGCACTTTTCATAAAATATGGGGAGATTTAAAAAAATTTTTCCTACAGTAACTTGACACTATCTCATCTTCAAGACGGAATGTTTTTTCAGAGTTCAGCTGCATCCGAAGGGGCGCGAGGAACCAGACTGCCTGCTGTAGAGGAATTGTCGATATCGATCGTGGGCGAAAAAACGATCTTGGAATGGAGAGCGCAAGAAGGAGTGGACGGATACATTATTTATCGAGATGAGGAAGAGATCGACAGAACGAAATCGCAGTCGCTGAGAATGGATGATTCGGGCGAAGGAGAATATATGTACAAAGTACGTCCTTATTACATGGACGACAAGCGGGAAATAATTGGAGAATCCGCCTATGTGACGGTGATTCCCGAAGTTCGAGAGGCGTCCTTGATTACAAGAGTCGTAAATAAGAAACATCCGATGGATCCCATCGATTACTATCCCGAAGACTTGGTGTCTGTGGGAACTCAGGGTGAATATCTGAGAGAAGAGGCCGCCGACGCTTTCAACAAAATGAACGAAGCGGCCACCCGTGACGGCTGTCCCCTCACAGCACAAAGCGGTTTTCGAAGTTATGATCTACAGACGATCCTCTATGATCGATATGTCGCCAATTATGGCAAAGAAGAGGCGGATACTTTCTCTGCGCGCCCCGGATATTCAGAACATCAGACGGGACTGGTGATGGACATTGTCGGAGGAGGCGCGCGAATTGGGAGCGCCGGCGGATTCGATCAGACAGAGCAATTTCGATGGTTGCAACAATACGCACATTTGTATGGTTGGATTCTTCGCTATCCGAAGGGGTCAGAAGAGGTGACGGGATACAGTTATGAGTCTTGGCACTGGCGATATATCGGAGTCGATGAGGCAATCCGATTTAAGGAAAGCGGACTGGCTACCCTTGAAGAGTTTTATTCCATTGAAGGGGGCGACTATCCACAATAGGCAGTCAATTTCTAAGGAGTTTCTATGCTGCCCGCAAAGTACATTGTCGTCTTATTGATCGCGGCAACTTCACTCAGTATAATTGCAAGTCTGTGGAGACGAAAGAGAAAACTTCGCAAATATATCAGAGAACAGTTCGGAAAAGAGCCTGTCGGACGAAATACGGACAAGCTTGAGAGTGTGAGAAAATACTGGCAGACATGTGCTGCCCGTTTTCCTGAATACAGGGCGATCGATGAGACAACCTGGTATGATTTGGAAATGGATTTCTTTTTTGAAGCGATCAATACCACTTGGAGCTCTGTTGGAAGCGAGGTGCTCTATGCCCGGCTTCATCGCTTGACATCTTCTGATCTTGAGCAACTGATTCAGGTGTTTCTTGAGAAGGAGGATCTGCGCACGGAAGTTGCCTATTGTCTGCATGATATAGGAAAAGTGGATTATCATTATGCGGAGGAGTTCCTCTTCGATCCTGAATCGCAAAAACCTGTAGGTTATCGCCCTTGGCAGAGTTATCTGCCTCTGGCGGGTTTGGCGGTGGCTCCGTATCATTTGCTGTTCGGATTGTTGATCGTAAGTATCGGCATCGCCTGGAATATCTGCACGCGAATGAAATATCGGGCGCAGACGGAGTACGGCATAGAAGCTGTCCGCTATATATCCGGCGCCATTACGAGGGGCAGAAAGATCTTGTCTCTGCTTTCAAAGGCATCTCCCGATGATGCTGTGAAACTGAGAGATGCCATTGCTCCACTGAAGGCGATTGTCTCGAAAGTGCCGCTTCAACTTGGAGCGGGAGATCCGCTCTCCGTTGTGCTTGAGTACTTTAATTACACGTTGCTTCTTGATTTCAATATGTATAATCGGATTTTGAGCCATCTCATAAAAAATCCCGGGGCGTTGCACCATTTCTGGGAAACTCTCGGGAATGTGGAGATCGCTCTTGTCATCGCTTCGATGGAGCAGCGCTATTCTATGGTGAAACCCGTCTTTCATGAAGAGCACTCCATCATAGCAAAAGATATCGTCCATCCGCTCGTAAAAAATGCCGTCCCGAATTCCGTCGACTTCTCGATCAGCACTTTGGTGTCGGGTTCGAATGCGTCGGGCAAATCGACATATGTAAAAGCGATTGCGATCAGCGCCATCACTTCGCAAAATCTCCATCGCGCTTTTGCCGGCTCGTTTGCCATGAAGCGAGGACAGATTATTACATCGATGGCAATCCGGGACAATATTTATAAGGGAGATTCTTATTTTGTGGCGGAAATCAAAAGCCTTAAGCGCATGATTGAAGCCTGCAGGGAAGGAAATGTTGTCTATCTTTTTATTGATGAAATTCTCAAGGGGACCAATACGGTGGAGAGGATTGCCGCATCACATTCTCTTCTGGAGTGGTTTGAGAAAAAGGGCGGTCTTGTCATCAGCGCCACGCATGATATAGAACTGACGGAACTTCTTTCAGGCATAATGAAGAACATCCATTTCAGAGAAACGGTGACCGATGACGAGATCCTTTTTGACTA
>JAAYOV010000014.1 GCA_012520095.1 Tissierellia bacterium
GCCTGCAGGCAGGACGAAATCAGCTTTGTTATTTCGTGTTAAGGAGAGGCCTGTTTGTACGTCTAGGGGAAAGCTTTGAATTTGATTATTGTTTATTCTGCCCATCATGAAAAGTGAACCAAAGAACTCACCGGCAAAGCTGGAAAATCCCACTACGCAGAGAATTACAACAAGGAAAGTTTTTTTCGCTTTCATACTCAACTCCATCATATGAATAAGTATATCACCGAATTTTAAGAAATCAGATACTATCCTATCGGTATATCTCATTACGATGACCGATATCCAAAACAAGAATTACAAGATAATCGTCATCAATATGACAGATTATTTGATACTTTCCGACACGATAACGCCAAAGACCTGTGAGATCTCCTGTTAAAGACTTTCCTTTACGACGTGGATTGTCGGTTGTACGAAGCTCATTCTCAACGAAGTTGAATATAGCCTTTTGCCATTGCGGATCAATTTTCTTGAGGCTCTTTTCCGCTTTGCTGGTTATTTCAACTGTCCAGGCCAAGGTCTTTCCACACTTCGTCTATAGGGCGAGAATTACGGCCTTCCGCAACATATTCCCGATAAGCAGCTTCGCCTGCGTAGTAGTCTTCCAAGTCCTCAATCTTTTCAAGGATTGCTTGGGTAGCGTAAAAGGTTTTTGTACGGCCTGTCTTTTTTGCAAGAGCAGTGAGACGCTCCTCAATTTCCTGGGGTAAACGAAGTGCAAGCATAATACCTCCTATTGCTATACAAATATAGCATATGAGTAATGAGAAATCAAGCACGATCGGAAAAAAGAGATTTAAACAGTCTAATCGGACAAACCATACATCAATCCAAAAGGAGAAATGATTTTATGAAGCAAAGCGGAAAACTGTCGAGCACTGGAGGGGAAAATGGCAAGTCATCATAAGAAGACGGTGTATCAAGACATCCCCATTGAAAATCCGATGAAGCGAAATGAAAAGCTTTATTGCGATCTGATTGCGAAAGAAAGCAAGGGAAAGAAAGAATGGCTCATAGTCGCCACAGTAGAAGCGCTTGTTATCATCGTTCTTACCTGCTTTATCGGGTATGCGGTAAACCTTCCAAAAAAGATACCCGTAGTCATTACAGTACTCCCTTGGGGGGAAGCAAAATACGTTGGGGATGTATCAAGCTACTCGTATGAAACAATGAATATCCCAGAGAGCGCCTATGTGTATCAGGTAGAGACATTCATACAGAACTTGAGGACGTTACCAAATGATGGAGAAGTTTTAACACAGAATATTACCTCTCTGTACAATATGATAACTCCGGCCGCAGAAAGCAAAATGACACCGGAAATAAGAGAAGATAATCCATTCAAATTTATTGGTGTCAAGAAAAGAATCGTTACGATTGAATCAACGATTCGAGTGTCAGGAAGTACTTATCAAGTCGATTACATCGAAAGCCAGACTGGACGGGAATCGGGTACAAGACGATATCGGGCTCTTGTTACAACAGTTCGGAAAACACCACCGAAGAAAGCGGAGAAGCTTAATCCCTTAGGTATATACATCAACGACTATAACATTACTGAAATCTACAAGGAGTATGGTAAATGAGAAAATTGTCCGGCATAATCATGGGTCTTGTTATTGTCACTTCTATTGTGACGCTTATGGTCTCCTGTAAAACGGTTGATCTTGAACCTCGTCCAGAAGTTACCAAAGGTGAAATCCCTGAACAAGAGCCGCCAACAGAAGAAGAAGTTGCTATTGAAGAACTGAAGGCTTCAATAGATGTACAAAGTCAGATTGTCTATGTCGAAAAACCGGTATATATCCCGGCTCCTGAAAGTGCTCCCGTCAAACAGAAAACAGGTATTGACTCAGTATTGGAATCAACAGAAACCGGGACGGTGAAACCCTCCGATTACTCGCATGCTGCACGTATCTATGACTATGATCC
>JAAYOV010000103.1 GCA_012520095.1 Tissierellia bacterium
TCATCGCAATCGCCAAAACGACTTCAATATACGCGCTGTTAAAATGCCCGACGCTGGCATTATAGTTACTGAAACCCCCTGTGCCCGCCGCGCCGAACGCGTGAATGACCGCATCAAAGAGATTCATCCCTCCCAGAACTAAAAGTAGGATAAGCACCGCCGTCATGCTCAAGTACATGATGTAGAGAATGCGAGCAGATAAACTCGTGCGAGCTACGATCTTGCCGAATTCCGGCCCCGGCACTTCCGCCCTCATAATGCGCACGCTGCCTCCCATCTTTGGAAGGATGGCAAGCGCAAATACCAAAATACCCATTCCACCGATCAGGTGTGTAAAGCTCCTCCAAAAGAGCATGGAGTGACTAAGTGCCTCTACATCCTTTAAAATCGTGGAGCCGGTCGTCGTAAAGCCGCTGACCGTTTCAAACATCGCGTCGACAAAAGAGGGGATCTGCCCACTCAACACAAATGGAAGGGCTCCGAACACCGAAAGCAGAAGCCACGAAAGCGCCACGATTACGAGACCTTCTCGATCATAAATATCCGTCTTGGCCGAGCTTCGAAATCCGAGTAAAAGACTGAACACGAGAATACATGCGATGGTAAAGAGGATGGCATATATATTTGCAGAAGGCTCCTGATAGAGAAACGCCACCAGAAGCGGAAAGAGCAAAAGCCCTGCCTCAATCTGCAACAGTCTTGCTAAAATAAAGCGAATAAATCGATAGTTCATATCCATCCTCAGGCTAAAATGTCGTCAATATCGTCAAATCCCAGCTGCGTCGTCACCACAATCACCCGATCGAAGAGTCGTATCTCATCATCTCCCCCGGGAAAAATCGGTCTTCCCTTTCGAATGATGTAGGCAATAGTGACATTGGGTTTTAGCGACAATCTCTTAATGGGAATATCGACCGTTTTGGAGCCTTCGCGTACAATAAACTGCAGAGATTCCACTTTTCCGTCGGCCAAACGATGAAGCGTTTCTACATTGGAGCCTTTCGAATTCTCAACACCTCGAACGAAGCGGATAATCCGATCGGCGATCAGCTCTTTCGGGGTGACGATCGACTGGAGTCCCATCTCCCCTAAACTGGCAAGGATCTGCGTCCTGTTGACTTTCGTAATGGTCTTCTCCACCCCTTGAGTGCTTGCATACAGCGAAATGATGACATTTTCCTCATCGATCCCGGTAAGAGAAACCATGGCTGCATACCGAGAGACTCCCTCTTCATCAAGTACTTTTTTATCACTTCCGTCGGCGTGGATGACGGTGAAAACAGGGTACGCAAAACTCAGCTTATTCGCCTCTTCCTCTTCCTTTTCTATGACCTTGACCTGCACACCCGTTCCTTGAAGCATTTCCAGGAGATAGTGCGTGATACGGCCGGCGCCTATGATTATACAGCTTTTGATACGCTCGTGCCTTTCACCTAGCGCGTCATAGAGTTTTTCAAGATCGCGCTTCGTCCCCGTCACCGTGATGATATCTCCGGCATGGATGATGTCGGGGCCTCGAGGAATGAGCGCCTGTCGGTCTCTTTCAATAATGCATACAAGGAGCGAGTGGAATCGTTTTCGAAAATCGATGAGACTCATGCCGACCAGTCTGCTGTCCTCTTCCACCGGCATGCTGACGACGTTGACGAGATTGTTGGCAAAGCTGTCTACATTTACCGCAAAAGGAAACTCCAATTCCGCCGCAATTTTTTTTGCCGCTTCAAGCTCGGGATTGATCATCATTGTAATTCCCAGATTTTCTTCAAAGAAGGAAAACGAGCGATAGTTTTCCGGCGTTCGCACGCGGGCAATCGTATACTTCGCTCCGAGTTTCTTTGCCATAATAGCGGCTATCATATTCACTTCATCGATGCGCGTGACACTGATGAAAAAATCTGCCTGTGCGACACCTGCTTCCATCATCACATCGTAGCTCGTTCCGTTTCCAACAAGCCCTGAAATATCAGCATGATCCATCACCTGCTCAAGCACTCGCGAAGAAGTGTCAATTAATAAAACGTCGTGACCTGCTTGAGAAAAATCAACGCTTAAAAGTTCTCCTACCTTTCCTCCGCCCACAATTACTATTTTCATGGCGATTTCCTCTCTATCTGAAGCGAGAGCAGGAGCCGATCCCGCCTCGCATATTTTCTAAATGAATAGGCTATCTTGAATTATTGCTCGTCCCATCCCAGACATCTTTTGACCGCTTTTTGCCAGAGCGCATAGTGACTTTCTATCCACTCTTCATCCTTTTTAGGAATAAAGAGATATCCGCTCCCCTGTCGCTCTTCAAGAAATGTCCGGTCCCAAATGCCTGCGCCAAGCCCCGCAAGATATGCCGCGCCTAACGCGGTCGTCTCTTTTCGAAAGCTCCTGCGCACAGCAAGATTCAAGATGTCGGCCTGAAACTGCATTAAAAAGTTGTTTTCGCTGGCGCCTCCGTCGACCCGCAGCTCAGTGATGGAAATGCCGGACTCTTCTTCCATGAGATGAAGAATGTCTTTTAACTGATAAGCTATCGACTCCAGCGTCGCCCGTACAATATGCTCCCGCTTCGTTCCTCGGGTCAGCCCGAAGATTGCGCCGCGTGCATACATGTCCCAGTAAGGAGCACCGAGCCCCGTAAACGCAGGCACGACGACGACGCCGTTTGTGTCTTCCACCATATTGGCATAATACTCACTTTGTGGCGCATCGTAGACGAGGCGCAACTCATCGCGAAGCCACTGAATCGAAGCTCCGGCGACAAAGACGCTTCCTTCCAGGGCATACATCGTCTCCCCCGGAAGCTGCCAGGCAAGGGTCGTCACAAGTCCTCTCGTTGAAAAGACCGGCTCTTCCCCCGTATTCATCAGGAGAAAGCATCCCGTCCCATAGGTGTTTTTTACCATGCCCTTGTGAACGCACTGCTGACCGAAAAGCGCCGCCTGCTGATCTCCGGCAACGCCATAGATCGGCACCTGCACTCCTCCAAGTACTTCCGGATGCGTGTAGCCGAACAAAGTGCTGCAGGGAAGAACTTCCGGAAGCATTGCCCGGGGAATGCCCAATTCTTCCAGAATCTCTTCATCCCATTTTTTCTCTTTTATATTGTAGAGCATGGTACGTGACGCATTGGTGACATCGGTGACATGGCGCTCGCCGCGCGTCAGTTGCCAGATGAGCCAGGAGTCAACCGTTCCAAAGAGAACTTCTCCTCTTTGCGCTCTCTGACGAAGTCCGGGGATCTCCTGAAAGAGCCACAATATTTTGCTCATGGAAAAGTATGCGTCGATGACAAGCCCCGTCTTTTCATGAAGCCACTCTGCAAACCCGCGATCTTTGAGATCCTCGCAGATAGCGGCGCTTCTTCTGCACTGCCACACAATGGCTCGATGCACTGGCTCTCCGGTCTGCTTGTCCCAGAGGATGGTCGTCTCTCGCTGATTGGTAATTCCGATGCCCGCGATATCTTTTGCCGACATTCTCTTTTGCTCCAGGACATCTCTGGCAACCGAAATCTGAGAGCGCCAGATATCTCCGGGCTCTTGCTCAACCCAACCCTGCTGCGGATAGTGCTGGGGAAATTCTTTTTGAGCAGAACCTATTTCTTCCGCCTGTTCATTATAGAGAATTGCGCGGGAACTTGTCGTCCCCTGATCCAATGCCAGAATATACTTCACAGAGACCTCCTACCAGACCTCCCGCAGAACTCGCAGGATATTCCCATAAGCCAGTTTTTCGATCTGCCTTTGACTCCAGCCGTCTTTTTCAAGCGCCTCAAAAAGAAGCACCATCTTGCCCGGCTCGTCAATCACCAACTTACCTCCAACGCCGTCAAAATCGCTCCCGATCGCCACAATATCTTCCCCGCCTACCTTTTTGAGGTGGTTGAGGTGCCTGAGATGATCTTCCAGGTGATTTCTTTCTCTATCTTCTCCTAAAAAGGAGAGGCAGAAGTTGAGGCCGGCAACGCCTCCGCTTTCAGCCAGAGCGCGGATCATCTCATCCGTGAGATTCCTGGGGTGGTCAGTAATACTGCGGGCATTGGAATGCGTGGCGACGAACGGTTTTTTCGAAATCTGTTTTACATCCCAAAATCCCCCGTCGCTTAAATGCGAGACATCGATCAACCCGCCTTTGAAATTGAGATATTCCACTGCTTCCTTTCCCAGCGGCGTCAAACCTCTTTGCATGACGTCCCTGTCGGTGCTGTTGGGAAATCCCAGAGAATTGATATAATTCCATATCAGGCCGAATATACGCACTCCTTTGGAATACAGCCACTCCATGTCGTCCACGCTTTCAACGATTCGACAGTCTTCAAGACTTAATATCACGCTGAGGATCCCGTCATCAGCATTATTTTCAAGATCCGAAACGCTCTGCACATGCCGAACTTGATCGGAGAGAGAATCACGGAAGATCGAAACCAATCGCTCAATATACTTTCGGTCGGAGTCCCTGTCCTTTTCCTCTCCCATCCA
>JAAYOV010000104.1 GCA_012520095.1 Tissierellia bacterium
AGAGGTATACATGCGTCGTTTAAATATTTTAATTCAATTAGCAGTTGATCACACATTGCTTCTATTTTCATATTGGTTTGCATTGTTGATACGCTTTGAGGGTAAGATACCGGCCCAAGCATTAAAGCATTATTTAGTGTATTTCGAAATCGCGATTATTGTAAAATTGGCATTTTTGCTGCTGTTCGATATCTACCGAATTCTATGGAGATATGCGGGTGCAAGAGAGTACCTGAGGATTCTTTTTGCCACTTTCATTTCAAATGCATTGATCACGGCTGTTTTATTAGCTATGAAGCTGGGGATTCCCAGAAGCATATTTCCGCTTGTGTTGATTTTGGATGTTTTTTTATTGTCTGTTCCGCGGCTATCCCCTAGGATATATCAAGAAATCAGATTTTTGCGTTTGGGGGGAAAAAGGAAAAGAGTCATGATTCTCGGAGCGGGAGAAGCGGGTGTGATGGTCCTAAAAGAACTCCGAAGGATGAAGGGACAAGCATACGATCCTGTCTGTTTTATTGACGATGATAGATCGAAATGGGGAAGGACAGTAAATGGGCTTCGGGTGGTCGGTGGAAGGCAAGACATCAGGCTAAATGTACATAAATATGGCATAGACGAGATTATTTTTGCCATCCCCTCCTTGCCTCTGCCGGACAAGCGTGAATATATCAAGCACGCCAGCCAGTCAAAAGCTGAAGTGAAGACAATTCCGGGCATCTTTGAGCTCATTGAAGAAAAAGTGTCTATTTCGGAGCTTAGGCATGTAGATATTACGGATTTGCTTGGCAGAGATCCCGTCATTTTAGATACAAGCTCTTTAAAAAATTTCCTCTCCGGAAAGAGAATATTAATTACCGGTGCGGGAGGCAGCATTGGTTCAGAGCTTGTGCGTCAAATCCTTGAATTTTATCCCGGAGAACTCATTCTCTTAGATATTTATGAAAACAATCTATATGATCTCGAAATGGATATCAAGCGCAATTGGCCCCATGCTCCTATTCGTATTGTTATTGACTCCGTTCGAAGCGGTGAGCGCATGAGTCTTCAAATGGAAAAACTCAAGCCGGAAATAGTTTTTCATGCAGCGGCTCATAAACATGTTCCGCTGATGGAGACAAATCCTCAAGCGGCAGTACTCAATAACGTCTTCGGGACATATAATGTCGCCAAAGCTGCTCATGAGAATGAGGTGGAGAAATTCATCTTCATCAGTACGGATAAAGCTGTCAATCCCACAAATATTATGGGGGCGACAAAGCGCCTCGGTGAGATGATTATCCAGGCGTTCAACGGAGTGTCTACAACGGAATACGGCGCCGTTCGATTTGGAAATGTTCTTGGCTCAAGTGGCTCGGTCATTCCTCTGTTTCAGAAGCAAATTGCTGAGGGCGGTCCGGTGACGGTGACCCACAAGGA
Organism: Tissierellia bacterium; assembly: GCA_012520095.1. Classification (GTDB taxonomy): domain Bacteria; phylum Bacillota; class Clostridia; order Peptostreptococcales; family Acidaminobacteraceae; genus DUVM01. Next base: position 1,420 of record JAAYOV010000104.1, read on the forward strand.
CATCACTCGCTACTTTATGACTATTCCCGAGGCGGCTCAATTAGTGCTTCAGGCAGGTAGTTATGCTAAAGGTGGGGAAATATTTGTCCTCGATATGGGAGAGCCTGTAAAGATAGCGGATTTGGCGAGAGACCTTATCCGGTTATCCGGTTTTCACGCTGACAAAGATATTATGATCACATATACAGGCCTACGCCCGGGCGAAAAGTTATATGAGGAATTGCTGCTGGATAAAACGAGAGCAAAAGAGACCCGCCACAAAAAAATCTTCATTGAACCGCCTGAATACTTCTCTCTTCAAGTAGTGGATGTTCGACTTGAGGAGTTGATGAAGATTGTGCGGTCAAACAATCGAAGAGCGTTGTATGAATATATGATGGAATTGGTTCCGAGCTTTCAACCGAAAGAGTATGTAAATGATTATTAATGCTCCTGCGAAGATCAATCTGTTTCTTGCTGTTGATGGAAAGCGTCCGGATGGTTATCATGAACTCCGCACTATTCTTCATAAAATAACTTTAGAAGATTACCTGGAGATTGAGCCTGCCGACAGCCTGAGTCTGGAAGTTAGAGGAATAGAAATCCCCAATAATGGAGAAAACCTGGTGTTGAAGGCAGCACGTCTTTATTCGCATAAGTATAGTACCGGTATGGCAAGAATCGTATTGAATAAGATTATCCCCCCCGGCGCAGGGCTTGGCGGGGGAAGTAGTGATGCAGCTGCAACACTGAAAGCTTTGCAAATGATATATGGAAAGGGAAGCAAAGAAGAGCTGATTCAATTAGCAAAGAGATTGGGGGCGGATGTGCCCTTTTTCCTCGAAGGGCAAAGTTCTTTTGCAACCGGTATAGGAACAGAGATTGCTTCGCTTCCATCTGTGGATTTGGGGTGGATTCTCCTTGTGAAACCGCAAGCCTCTCTGTCAACCCCTACTGTGTATCAGGAGCTCTCTCCTGAAGATTATCGAATAAAAGTGGGGTCAGAGACCATTTTAAGAGGATTTTACGACAATGACATCTCGCTCATCGCCGATTCACTGTATAATAGCTTAGAGGCGCCAGCTTTTCGCTTGCTTCCGGAGCTTGCAGAAATAAATAATAAATTATTGGAATTAGGTGGCAAGCCCCTGATGAGTGGAAGCGGAAGCGCCCTGTTTGCTCTGTTTTCAAATAAAGATGATGCGAAGAATGCTCTACAGGCAATAGAACCTTTTTGTGCTTGGAGCGGTCTCTTTCGCTCAGGAGAAGATATATGAAAAAGATTAAGTTGGCTCTCGTTTGTGGAGGAAGAAGTGCAGAGCGAGAAGTTTCCCTTATGGGCGCAAGAGAGATCCTTGCCGCTTTAAACTATGAGAAGTATGATGTGCGGATCTATGGCATCGATTCTACCGGACATTGGAAGAAACAAGAAAGTCTCGAGGGGATCAAGAGATTTTCGTCTTTTGATCAAGAAGAGATGATCCCTAGTGAAATTATGCGAGAGCTTCAGATGGATACCGATGTCGTCTTTCCTATTCTTCACGGACCCTATGGTGAAGACGGAAGGATTCAAGGGTTTTTTGAAACTCTTGGCGTTCGATATGTCGGATGTGGAATTTTGAACTCGGCTATTCTTATGGATAAAGAGATGGGCCGAAAAGTGATGCGGGAGGCGGGAATTCCCGTCGTCTCTACAGTTACCGTTTATAAAGGAAACGGCGTTCCGGAAGATATTGACTTTCCGGCCTTTGTCAAACCGTCATCTATGGGATCAAGCATCGGAACAAGTAAAGTAAAAAACCGAACGGAACTCCTTGGCGCGCTACAACTGGCCTTCCTGTATGATGACAAGGCGTTAATTGAAGAGTTTATTGATGGCCGAGAGGTGGAATGCTCTGTCCTCAATGGAAAAGTTTCGGGTGTAGGGGAGATTCTCCCTGCACATGAATTTTATGATTATGAGGCGAAATACTACTCGGCAGCGTCCAAGACGCTGATACCGGCAGACTTGGATCCTGATATCGTTCAAAGAATTCAGGATATTAGCGCTCAAGCGGCTGAACTCTTTGGGCTTGATACGCTGAGCCGAATAGATTTTTTTGTCAGAGGAGAAGAGATATTTCTCAATGAAATCAATACCATGCCGGGTTTTACAACGATCAGCATGTATGCTAAGCTCTGGCAGGCAATGGGAATGAGTTATTCAGAGATCTTAGACACACTTATAGAATTGGCTTTAAGGAGATAGGGTGAGCAGTAAAAAAGTGTGGCTGGTTATCGACAGCACATTTGATGTAGGGGGGAAAGAAGAGACCTCATTGACCTTCTATACAGAAGGGGATATGACAGAAAAAGGTGATATTTACACCTATAAATATGATGAGTCGCAGATGTACGATGCACCTGTACAAGTAAAGAGCGTGCTGGAAATAGGAGACAACTTCGTCAGACGGACATTGACGGGAGATCTCAATTATGTCATGCATTTTGAAAGGGGCAACATTGATTCTGTGTTATATCAGAGTGCCGGATTATCTTTTATGACACAGGTTGAGACGATAGAGATGAATCATCGCATGGTGGACGGATTGGGAGAGGTGGACTTTCTTTATAAAATCAGCTTTTCCATGGGGCAGAGTATGATCAATCGTGTGTCCATACGCATGAGTGGGAGAGAGGCTTGAAACGAACGGTTTTCGTAATGATGATCATACTGCTCCTCAGTAAGGTTACGGGATTTTTACGTACGATCACCATAGCCTCTACTTTTGGTGCAGGATATCTCAGCGATGTATTCCATGCAGCCTTTATGATTCCCGGTTTGTTTATCTCCATCATTGTCACGGGAATTAACACCTCTATGATCCCGGTTCTCTCCTCTGCGGAGATCAATGGCCATAAAGATCGCACATTTAACAGACTTTTATCCCTGGGTCTTGTCGTCAGCATCATTGTCGTTTTATTCATCATTGCATTTGCAGGCGTTATCCTTTCCTTTACGCATATGGGATACTCGCCTGAAAAACAAGCGTTGGCCGCTCACTATACTCGCATCATGAGCGTCATGACCGGAATGCAGATCTTGACGTATATCTTTGCGGGATATTTGCAGCAGAGCAACCGCTTTTATATTGTGGCCGCCATTGCCATACCAATGAATTTTATTATCATTGCCATGACCCTTCTGGGCTCTTCTGAAACCCTCATATGGGTGGTGATCGCACACGTTATCGGATATCTGAGCCAACTTTTGATGGTAGCTTTTCCGTTTATCAAAGAGAAATTTCCCTTTCGGTTTGACATTGACTTGAAGGATGAATATCTGCCGATTTTCCTTTCGCTCGTTGGGCCGGTCGTTCTAACGACATCAGTAGGCCAGCTAAATGTCGTTGTCGACCAAATGCTTGCCTCCATGCTTCCTGAAGGACAGCTGACCATCTTATCCGACGCCTCTAAGATTAATGGGTTGTTTCAATCAGTTTTGATCATGTCTTTTACGACGATTATGTTCACTCAACAATCGAAACTCGTCGAGAAAGAAGAACAGAAAGAGCTCTGCGAGATAACACAGAAGAATCTCTCAATGATCCTTCTTCTGATCGTGCCTATCATATTGGGTATATTGTTTCTGCATCAGGAGATATTCAGCGTCGTGTTTCTGCGTGGGAAATATACGGCAGACGATGCATACGTCGGTGGTAGGATTTTGTTTTATTATGCGTTTTCTCTTTTTGGCTGGAGTGTAAATGATGTTCTGGGGAAATTCTTCTATTCCACAAAAGAAGCGAAAAAAACAGTATGGCCTTCATTTATAATCATTGGAAGCAATGTCATCTTAAATATCATTTTGGTCAGGTTTATGGGAGTATATGGTTTGGCTCTTGCCAGCTCCATTGCCGTCTTTATCGGAATGATGATTTTCTACCGCAAGGCAAGAGGACGTTTTGACAAAGAAAATGTTCCTGTTTTCTCTCAATCCGTTCCCAAGTACTTTTTAGCGGGTGGAGCGATGTATGGTTTGCTAAGGTTGTTGCGAGAATACACATCTTTTGGAAGAATGTCAGACTATCCCATGGTATTTATCAGCGCAGCGGTAGGGGCGACAGTGTATTTTTTGATACTATTCTTACTGAAAACAGATGAGTTGACGATGATGAAGGATTTGATTCTTCGAAAGTTGAAAAGATCATGAAGTTAAATGTTCTAATAATCATCATATTTACTTTAATTGGAAAACTGACAGGCTTTTTAAGAGAAGTCATTATGAGCGCCCAAATAGGCGCTAATATTTACACAGACATTTACTATTATTCAATAAGTGCGACGGCTTTGCTCACAGCAATGGTCACGGCAGGAATAGGCACCGCTTTAATACCTGTTTTAGCCGAGGCTGAAGTGCAGGGCCGGATGGAATCATTTTTTAATCGTCTTTTAAGTACTCTTTTGCCTATTTTGATTGCCGGAGTAGGATTGCTGTATCTTTTTTCCCCTACACTGTTGTATTTGATAGCTCCGGGAATACCCTTAGAGATGAGAGGGATAGCGATTACCTATTCAAGGATATTGACGCTGAATTTTTTTAGCATCAGTATGCAGGCGTTGTTTATGAGCTATTTGCAAAAGAACGAAAGGTTCTTTTTTCCTGCGTCGCTAGCTATTCCTTTAAACGCCTCTATCATTATCGGCATCTTCTTGAGCCATCCCAACAATGTATTCCCTCTAGTTGTAGCAACTGCGATAGGGCAATTTCTTTGTTTATTGTGGCTTTGCATTCCCATGTTGCAGATGAAACATGAATTCCGAATCATCCGAAAGCCAAATTTTATGAAAGATGATTTAGGAAAGCAGTTTCTGAAGATGTTGCCACCTACTCTCATCGCAACCGCAGCCTATCAACTCAACACATTAATTGACAGATCTCTTGCAAGCTTGCTTCCTTCAGGCAATACTTCCTATCTTTATTATGCGGATAGACTTCAGGGAATCATTTATTCGATAATGGTTGTCGCATTATTGACGGTACTATTCCCTAAACAAGCAGAGTATGCATCGAAAAAAGAATATAAACAGCTGTATTCATTAACGAGAGAGAATCTTTCTTTAATGCTGCTCTTAGTTCTTCCTTTGGCAATTGGTTTGATGTTTTTGAGCCGGGAAATCACACAGATCGCCTATATGAGAGATCAGTTTACATTTCAGGATGCTTATGTTACCGGCAATATCCTTCTTTGTTATGGAGCAATCGTAATATTCCAAAGTGCAGCGGAGATGTTTTCAAGAGTGCTTTTTGCCATGAAAGAAACGAAAAAACAGATGTACGCCACATTAGTTTCAGTGGGTTTTAATATCATCATGAACATTATCCTTATGCGCCCTCTCGGTGTTTATGGATTGGCGCTGGCTACCACATTATCTGCTTTTGTGCGATTAGTTATACTCATGTGCATGAGCAAAAAAGACTACGATCGCCACAATGAAAAAATGCTCCCTTCATCGGTCGTAAAATATTGCATTGCTTCGCTGGTCATGCTTGTTGTACTTATCGTTATTCGAGGTGGGTTGAAAAGCAAGTTGGGTTTATATGGATATACCTTTACTTCTGTTACAATAGGGGCGATGGTATACTTCATAGCATTAATATTATTGCGAACGGATGAGTTGATAGAATTAAAAGATATGACAATTAAGTTTTTAAATAGGGTGAGGAGGAGCGCATGATAGAAAAATATTCAAATATGAAAGCATTGAAGTTTTTTGAAGAGTTGACAAAAATTCCCCGCTGCAGCGGAAATGAAAAAGAAGTGAGCGATTGGTTGGTTGCATTTGCCAGAGAAAGAGGGCTTGACGTACACCAAGATAAAGCTCTAAACGTCATTATAAAAAAGGCGGGAACACGAGGCAAGGAAAACAATCCCCCTGTTATTTTACAAGGCCATATGGATATGGTTTGTGTAAAGGAAGAGGGATGTGAGATCGATTTTTCTAAAGATGCTATTCCTATTGAAGTAGAAGGTGACTGGATTGTGACGAAGGGGACTTCACTGGGAGCTGATAACGGCATTGCCGTGGCAATGATTTTAGCGATTTTGGATGATGACAGTTTAGAGCATCCTCCGATTGAAGCGCTTCTTACGACAGATGAAGAAGTAGGGCTTTTAGGCGCAACGGCAGTCAACGGAAATCTGTTCGCCGGACGCACGCTCATCAATCTCGACTCCGAGGAAGAAGGTGTCTTTCTCACTTCATGTGCCGGCGGGGTCAGAAATGTCCTGACTTTGCCGGTTCGATGGAAGAGCAATAAAAAGAAAAATGCATTTGAAATAACGATCAATGGCCTTCTTGGCGGTCACTCCGGTATGGAAATTCATAAAGGAAGAGCAAATGCAAACAGACTTATGGGGCGGCTTTTAGAAGAAATTGGAGCGGGGGCTCGCATCGTCCGGTTGGAGGGAGGGGAGAAGATGAACGCAATCCCCTCAAAAGCCAGAGCTGTCATTACCATGAACGGATCACCCTGTGATGTTGTTGAAAAGATGCAGCGCATTTTTTCTCATGAATACCGCAGCAGTGATCCCGATATTCTTATTGAATGCACGGAGACGGATCTTCCGGAAGAAGCCCTTTCATCCGGTACGACGGAAAAAATAGTTGCCCTTCTTCAGATCATCCCTGATGGGGTTCAAAGAATGAGCCAGGAGGTAGAGGGGCTTGTAGAAACATCCACGAACCTGGGAGTGGTGCGACTGGGAAAGAGGGATGTGTACTTTGAAAATGCACATCGCTCAAGTGTAGAGTCAAGAAAAGTACTTTTGATTAAGCAATTTGAACAACTTGCTATTCTCTCAGGCGCAGGCATTATCATTCAAGGGAATTATCCCGGATGGCAGCACTCGCCGGTCTCGCCTATCCGAGAGCTTTTTATGAAAACGTATAAAGAGCTAACCGGAAAAGATGCAAAACTGGAAGCTATTCATGCAGGCTTGGAGTGCGGCATACTTCAAGAAAAGCTGGGTGAAGCAGATATGATTTCGCTCGGCCCGGATATGAAAGATGTTCACACTCCCAATGAAAGGCTTTCCATCTCTTCGACAGAAAGAACCTATGCGCTATTGGCAGAAGTTCTCAGGAGGTTGTGATGAGACAAATTGCCTTTTCTCCTCCGGATATCACGGAAAAAGAGATCAGCGCAGTAGCCGATGTCCTACGAAGCGGATGGATTACGAGTGGGCCAAAAACTGCTGAGTTTGAAGAAGCTTTGAGCATGTTCTATGGAACGAAAAGAACATTAGGACTTTCAAGCGCTACGGCTGCGCTTGAATTGGCGCTGCGCCTCTTAAATATTGGTGAGGGCGACGAAGTCATAACGAGTGCCTATACTTATACAGCCTCTGCTTCGGTGATTACCCATGTGGGAGCTACCGTTCGAATCTGCGATGTTTCAGAAGGCACTATCAAGATGGATTGCGATCAATTGCGTTCCTTGATTAACGAAAAGACAAAAGCTGTCATCCCCGTTGATGTTGCAGGAGTGATGGAAGATTATGACTCTATTTTCTCTGTTTTAGAGGAAAAGAAAGATCTATTTGTGCCGAATGGAAAATTTCAGGAAAGTCTGGGGCGAGTAGCCGTCGTTTCCGATGCAGCACACTCATTAGGGGCGGTTTATAAAGGAATTCCAAGTGGAAGAGCAGGAGATCTGACAGCTTTTTCTTTTCATGCTGTCAAAAATCTTACGACAGCTGAGGGTGGTGCGCTTACCTGGAAGAGTTTTCCGGAAATAGAAGATGATGAAGTCTATGCTCAATTAAGGCTGGATGCTTTACATGGACAATCGAAAGACGCGCTCAAAAAGATGCAACCCGGCCAATGGGAATATGATATTGTATTTCCAGGCAGAAAATGCAATATGACAGATATTCAAGCGGCGATCGGGCTTGTTCAGTTAGACCGCTATAGCGGATTGCTTCAAAGGCGAGAAAAATTGATACAGAGATATGACGCCGCATTTAAAAATCGCGGATTGTACGCGATTGAACATAGTGGAGATGAGTTTACATCCTCCGGACATTTGTACATGATTCGAATCCCGGGCTATGCAATAGAGGAGAGAAATCGCCTTATTGAGGAGTTAGGCGCAGTTGGGATCAGTGCAAATGTTCACTATAAACCACTACCCCTATTGACGGCCTATATCAATCTGGGGTTTGATATTGAGGATTATCCGAATGCATATGATTTTTACCGAAATGAAGTGACTCTTCCTCTTCATACATTATTGAGTGATGAAGATCAAGATTATATCATTGAACATGTTTTGAGGCTTATTGAATGAATACGGCCCCCATTACTTCGACAGAGATGGATGAAATACTTAAAAACAAAAAGAATTCTTTAGCGGTAATACGCGCTTTTGATGCGCTCGCCTCCCTTGGGGGGATCGTCGTCTTGTCACCATTTTTGATTCTGGCAGGACTTGCCGTCAAGGTTTCTTCAAAAGGCCCCATTCTATACTCGCAAGAAAGAATAGGTCGCAACCAAAAGCCCTTTCGGATCCACAAATTTAGAACTATGGTACAAGATGCGGATAAAATGGGGACATTGGTGACGGTGTCAAACGATCAGCGGATTACAAAGGTCGGAAGAATGCTCCGTAGAACAAAGTTGGACGAATTGCCTCAACTTTTCAATGTCTTAAAAGGAGAAATGGCTCTTGTCGGCCCGCGCCCCGAAGTAAAAAGATATGTAGATCATTATGATGAAAATGCACTGCAACTCTTGCGTTTGAGGCCCGGAGTTACGGATTTAGCCTCTATTGAGTACAGCCGTGAATCAGAGCTGTTAGATGCCGCTGATGATGTAGAGAAAGTTTATATTGAAGAGATTATGCCTGCAAAGCATGCGTTGAATTATGCGTATATTCGACAATTAGGGTTTTGGAACAATATTAAAGTTCTGGCTCTGACTTTAAAGAAATTGATGAAATGAGGAAGATGCTTGAAAATATGGATTATTAATCATTATGGCGAAGTGCCCCCGAAAGGGAATTATCTTAGACATTTTCGCTTTTCTAAGGAATTAAGAAAAATGGGGCACGACGTGGAGATGTTTTTGGCATCTACCGTCCATAACTCTTCATATAACCATAGCAAGGACTCTCGCCCCTTTAAAAAAGTGGTGATTGAAGGCGTTCCGATCACCTTTATCAAGTGTAGAAATTATAAGGGCAACGGAAAAGACCGAGTCTTGAATATTTTAGACTATTTTTTTGGAGTCTTGAAACACACCAAGAGTTTATCACCTCCGGATATCGTTTACTCTTCGTCTCCCCATCCGCTTAATTGGTTAGCTGCGGCAATAATTGCAAAGCGAAGTGGCGCCAAGCATGTTGCTGAGACGCGAGATCTTTGGCCGGAAACATTTGTAGCACTAGGCAGAGTGGGAAGGAAGCATCCATTGTCTGAAGTGCTGTACAGAGTCGAGCGCTTCATTTATGAAAGAGCGGATGCTCTTATCTTTACGTTCCCCGGCTTCGCCTCATATCTTGAGGAAATGAACATTATTCCAAGAGGCAGAACGTATTACATTAATAATGGAATTGACTTAGAGGAGTTCGACAGGGAGACCCTTGAGTATCCATGTTTGGATGAACCGATGAACAGTGACAAGTTTAAAGTTGTTTATACAGGGGCGCTTGGTTTGGTAAACGGGATGCAAGTGTTGATCGATGCCGCCAGGTTATTGAAAGACGAAAAAGAAATTGAATTTATTTTGTATGGTGATGGAAATGAGAGAAAAGAGTTAGAATCAGAAGCTGACGGCTTGCAAGTTCATTTTATGGGAAGGGTAGAAAAAAAACTCATTCCCGGGATTTTGGATAAAGCGGATTTATTACTGCTCTTGACACGAAAAACACAAATGCATTATAAATTGGGGATGTCTCTTAATAAATTATTTGAATATCTTGCTTCGGGGACTCCAATCCTATCGAATGTGGAAACAAGATACGATATTGTCAAAGACTCCGGTGCAGGAGAAACCATTGAAGGCGAGAATGCTGGAAAACTTGCGGATACTATATTGAAGTTTAAAGATATGGATCAAGTTGAGCTCTCGTTATTCGGTGAACGTGCTCGGAGGGAAGCTGAGTCTTATGACTTCACACATCTAACGAAACAACTTTTGGAAATATTTCAAGAAGTCTTATTTATAGAGAATTAGATGCAAATAAATGCAAAGGGAAGTGTACGCATGTTAAAGAATAGATTAATAGATAAGACAGCCGTACTGGGTGTAATAGGATTAGGCTATGTTGGCCTTCCTCTGGCTGTAGAAAAAGCGAAGGCCGGATATAGAACGATAGGGTTTGATATACAACAGAAGAAAGTTGACATGGTGAACAAAGGGGTGAACTATATCGGGGATGTCGTCGATGAAGATTTAAGTGCTTTGGTTAACAAGGGGCTTCTTTCCGCTACATCTGATTTTTCCAAGGTGGCCAGCGCCGACTGCGTTTGTATATGCGTGCCGACACCGCTGGATATCTATCAGCAGCCCGATATCAGTTATGTGCGTTCCTCTGCTGAAAGCATTGTTCCCTATATGCACAAAGATATGCTTGTGGTTCTGGAGTCAACGACCTATCCGGGTACAACTCAGGAACTGCTGCTTCCTATTCTTGAATCATCAGGTTTAAAGTGTGGGGAAGATTTTTATTTAGCATTTTCTCCCGAAAGGGTCGATCCCGGCAATCTCATTTATAAGACTAAAAATACACCGAAAGTGGTAGGCGGAATCACCGAAAAATGCACAGATGTAGCGGCTGCGTTATATGAAAGTATTTTAGAGGCTCCTATCCATAGAGTTTCTTCCCCTGCTGTTGCAGAAATGGAGAAGATTTTGGAGAACACCTATAGAAATATCAATATTGGACTCGTAAATGAACTGGCGATTTTGTGCAACAAAATGAATATAAATGTCTGGGAAGTAATTGATGCAGCAAAGACGAAGCCCTATGGTTTCCAGGCCTTTTACCCCGGCCCCGGATTAGGAGGGCACTGTATACCTCTTGATCCGTACTATCTTTCATGGAAGGCTCGGGAATATGGATTTCATACTTCCATGATCGAAGCGTCGATGATGATCAATGACAAAATGCCAGAATATGTCGTAGAGAGAATTGCTCTGGCGCTAAATAATGAGGAAAAATCAATCAAAAACTCTGATGTGCTCATCCTAGGGGTTGCTTACAAGCAAGACATTGATGATTATAGAGAAAGTCCTGCGATAAAAGTGATCAGAGAACTCCTTAACAGGGGAGCAAATGTAGAGTATTTTGATCCATATGTAAAAGATTTTATGTCTGATGACATAACGATGGAAGGAATCCCGGCGTTAACTGCGGACATACTCAAAAGTAAAGATATAGTGGTCATCACGACTGCCCACTCAAATGTAGACTATGAATTTGTAGGACGGCATTCAAAACTGATTTTCGACTCGAAAAACGCAATGAAACATGTGAATAATCAAACGAATGTCGAGTTATTATAAGGAGAGCTTATGTCTTTGAAATACGCCCTTATCGGTTGTGGAAGAATTTCGTTCAATCATGTTGCGGCTGCTATTAAAAATGGACTTGATATTGTTGCGCTATGTGATATTGTACCTCAAAAAGCTGAAGAGCTTGCCGCTGAGTTCGGATTATCCGGCAAAGTAAAGATCGTCTCCGATTATCGAGAGCTCTTTAACGACAAACCCGATCTTGTGGCTATTGCAACCCAAAGCGGTAATCGTGGACAAATAGCGCTGGATTGTATTGAGCAAGGTATCCACTTGATTATTGAAAAACCCATTACATTATCGCTTCATGAGGCTGATGAGATCATTAAAAGATCAAAAGAAAAAGGTGTCAAAGTCTGTGCTTGTCATCAAAATAGATTTAATAAATCTGTTCAAAAACTAAGGGAGGCCGTAGAACAGGGAAGATTCGGAAAGCTTTTGCATGGAACAGCGCATATTCGATGGAATAGAAGCAAAGAGTATTATGAACAAGCTCCTTGGAGAGGGACATGGGAGTTAGATGGAGGCGCTCTCATGAATCAGGGCATCCACAATATTGATCTTCTTCGCTGGATCATGGGTTCAGATATTGTAGAAGTGTATGGTGTTACTGATAATAAAGAACACAGTTATATTGAAGCGGAAGATATCGGCTTGGCTATTGTAAAATTTGCAAATGGGAGTTTAGGATTAATTGAAGGAACAACCTATGTATATCCTAAAAATCTTGAAGAGACACTTTATATTTTTGGACAAAAAGGCACGGTTAAATTAGGTGGAAAATCTGTGAACATTATTGAAGAATGGCATTTTGCCGATGGTTTAGATGATCCTGAAAAAGTGAAAGAAAAATTTCACGAGAACCCTCCTAATGTCTATGGATATGGACATGATCCGCTTTACAAAGATGTAATGGATGCTATAAAAAATGA
>JAAYOV010000105.1 GCA_012520095.1 Tissierellia bacterium
AAGTTCAGTTCTTACCATTCATGTTTTTCTTGTTTCACGCAATAAAACTAAGGTGGTAATATTAATGGGTTTTCTTCATGTTTTTTGCCTTGCCAACTGCATCCATTCTAATAATCAAACCACTTCCTGTCAATCATGCGCATGGCTTGATACATTTCCGTATACTTGTGAAAGATTGTAAATACCTTTTCAGACAAAAGGAAATCTTCTCTGATGAGTTTCATACCTGCAAGATAACAGTTCACGCAGGAACAACCTAACATTTTTGTCAAAGCATCGTCACACTGCCGGTTGCCCCTGCAAAGCTATAGATGAATTGGATGAGAATATCTTTCAAGTGATTTCAATAAAACAAAAAAGGACACCCGAACCGGATATGTCCTCAGAGTTGGCGCGTCCGAAGGGACTCGAACCCCTGACCTACAGCTTAGGAGGCTATCGCTCTATCCACCTGAGCTACGGACGCAATATGGGGCGGCTAGTGGGATTCGAACCCACGATGCAGGAGCCACAATCCTGTGTCTTAACCACTTGACGATAGCCGCCGTATTTGTCCTTCGGGGTGGTCGGGGTGGCAGGATTTGAACCCGCGACCCTCTGGTCCCAAACCAGATGCGCTACCAAACTGCGCTACACCCCGGAGCATGAACTACATTCTACAAGAAAAGCCTCTTCTCGTCAACTACCAATGTCTACATGAAATGACTCAAGCGAAAACCGGTGCATTTCCTGTCCGTGTCCTTCTCCAATAAAAGTTACATTGATTTCATCGGTTATCTCCAAGGAGATCCCTGAGTGTTTTGCACTTCCCGGATTTAATAGGATCATGCCTTCTGTCTCAGATATATGTGGGGTATGTGTGTGGCCAAAGAGCACGATGCGCGCTCCGGCCTCTTTTCCCGCCTGCATCAGAGATCTTAAGCCTGCTTTTACGCCGTGGCGGTGACCATGTGTCAGGAAGATGCGCACGCCTTCAATTGTAACCGCTCTAACCCTTGCGCCTATGGCATAGGGATCACAGTTTCCCGGAACACGCAGCGCCCCGGGAAGATCATCATAATAGTCCCCCAAATGGATGAGTTTATCAGGACACTCTTCACGGATCCACTCCTCCATTTTACCGATTGACCCGTGGCTATCCGAGAAAATCAGGATCTTCACGGCGCACGATCTCTTCTAATGCTTTGAGGGCTTCATACCGATGAGAGAGGGAGTGCTTCTCTTCCATCTCCATCTGGCCGAATGTCTTTTTCAGCGGCGGATAATAAAAAATGCTGTCATAGCCAAAGCCCTTGTCGCCGATATCTTCTTTCGAGATTTCTCCGCGTACAATCCCCTCCGCAGTATAAAGCTTCTCGCCGATCAAGAGAGCGGCGGCACAAATAAAATGAGCTGAGCGATCTTCCTTGTCTTCGAGTTCGCGCACAAGAAGCTTTCGTTTTACCGAATAAGGAGCCCTTCCTCCAAAACGGGACGAGTGAATTCCGGGACGACCGTCAAGAGCCGAGATGCAGAGTCCGGAATCATCGCTCAAAATCGGATCTCGGGTAAATTGTCTAAGTGTCTCTACTTTGATGCGGGCATTGTCTAAAAATGTATCCCCGTCTTCAAGGATGTCGATTTCATCAAGTCCCAAATCCTCCAGACTCATGAGCTCGACATTCCAATGGCGCAGAATATAACGAAATTCTTTCATTTTACCAGGATTGTGTGTAGCTACGACGATATGCTTCAAGGCTATCCTCCTGTTTTTGGAAAATCTGTTCAATCCCTTTGCGAGCAGCATCGATCATGCGCATCAGCTCATCTTCGCTAAATGTCCCCTTCTCTCCGGTTCCTTGAATCTCTATGAACTCTCCTTGTTGATTCATGATGACGTTGAAGTCGATCTCCGCACGCACATCCTGCTCATAGGAGAGATCGCAGACCATGCGCCCGTCCACTCTTCCAACGCTGACGGCTCCCACAAGACCTGTATAAGGATCATCCACTAAAAAACCGTTGTTGAGAAGTTTGTCCACGGCAAGGCGAAGAGCAAGCGACGCACCGCTGATGGCTGCCGTTCTGGTGCCGCCGTCAGCTTGTAAAACGTCACAGTCAATATATAGAGTCATCCGCCCCAGTTTTCTCAAATCGACACAACTTCTCAGAGACCTTCCGATCAAGCGACTGATCTCCACCGTCCTTCCGTCCAGCTCCCCCGCCGCCGTCCTGCGCTTCTTCCTCACATAAGTCGAACCGGGAAGCATGGAGTATTCCGCCGTCAGCCAGCCGGCATCGTCTTCAACAAAATTTGGTACGCCTTCTTCTGCCTTAACAGTGCACAGGACAATGGTTTTTCCGAAACGTACCAACACGGACCCTTCCGGGTTTTGGGTAAAGCCACAGATAAATTCAATATCCCTCATATCCTACCCCATCACACGGTATATCTCATCGACTTCTTTGAGGTCGATCTCTATTTTTTTGCCGCCCTTATATACCCTGACATCTGTACCATCTGTAAACCGGCCGATCACATTCGCTTCAATTCCGCGCGCGCCAAGCGCCTCTACTAAACCGTCTGCACGCTCTTCTTCTAAAGATATGATCATCGCTCCGGAAGAAATGAGCTGATAGACATCAAGTCCGAAATGATCTGCTATTTTTTGCGTAACAGGAGAGACCGGCACCTTGTCAAGATCGAGTTGAAAGCCGATGGCGCGATCAAATATCATCTCGTGGAGCGCTCCCAAGAGGCCTCCCTCCGTGACATCGTGCATTCGATTGACTCCATAATCTACGGCGATTTTCGCTTCCTCGAGAACGCTCAGCTGATCGGCAAGCTCAAGCCCTTCTCGCCTTTCTTCCCGGCTTAAATGGGCAAGCTCTTTTTCTTTTTCACGGATGAATATCCCTGTCGCCTCCATGGCAACCTTTTTTGTTAAAACGATCGCATCTCCCGGCTTCACCCCCGGAGGGATCGCCTCGCATGTCCCGAAGACCGTGCTACTGATAACAGGGCGCGTGACGGCGCTGGTGATCTCCGTGTGGCCTCCGAGGATTTCCACACCCAACTCTCTTGCCGTTTTAGACGCATCCGTCGCAATCTCTTCAATCTCCTCCATCGTCGTGCTCGGAGGAAGAAGCAAGGTCATCAGGAGTCCGCGGGGAATCGCTCCTCCTGCGGCCACATCATTGCATGAGACGATGACAGACAGCGACCCGATTTCTTTTGTCGCTCCCGTAATCGGATCCGTGCTGAAAGCAAGATAGTTTGAGCGGCACTCATAGTAAGCGACATCCTCTCCTACCTTTGCCTGAGATCGGTCATTTCCCTCGTTAAGGACACTCAAAACAGAGTGATGCAGTTGATGTGAATTTAGTTTGCCAGTCTTCATTTTTCCTCCCCGATCAATCTCAGATAATCTTGCCAATCAAGTATCTCTATACCCAGCTGCTGTGCACGAGTCAGCTTGCTTCCCGCCTCCTCTCCCGCAAGGAGATAATCCGTCTTCGAGCTGACCGAACCGCTGACCTTCGCACCATGAGAGACAAGTGCATCCCTTACCTCGCTCCTCTTTGCAGGAAGCGTTCCGGTGATGACAAATGTCTTGCCCGAAAATATATCCGAAGCGACTTTTCTTTCCTGCGCGGCCTTCGGAATCCCCAGGCGCGAAAACTCATCAAGAAGCTCCTCGTTTTTTTCATTATGTAAAAACTGCAAGACGGAGTCGGCGGTGCGAGGGCCGAATCCCTCAATGGCAAGAAGATCTTCCTCGCCGGCGCGCCTGAGACGGTCCATCGTCCCCATATTCCGCGCAAGATCCGATGCCGCCACTCTTCCTACATTTTCGATTCCAAGCGCATTTATGAAGCGCGAGAGATCTCGCTCCTTTGACGCCTCGATCTGCTCCAGGAGTTTTTCTACACTCTTTTCTCCCCAGCCTTTCATCTCTTTTAGCTCTTCAGCATACTTACTGAGATGATATATATCCGTGCTCTTTTTGATCATTCCCTGCTCAATCAAAAAAGCCAGGTTTTTCTCGCCCAACCCCTCAATATTCATCGCCTCTCGCGAGACGAAATGCTCCAAGGAGCGCTGAAGCTTTGCAGGGCACTGAGCATTTACACAGCGGATGGCCGCCTCTTCTTCAAGGCGCACAAGCACGCTCCCACACGCAGGACAGTGTTTGGGAATCTCCACGCGCTCAGAATGATCAGGTCGCTTTTCCAAAAGAACCCTCACAACCTGTGGGATAATGTCTCCCGCTTTTTCCACGAGTACCCGATCATGAAGGCGTATGTCCTTTTCTTGAATATATTCTTCATTATGAAGACTCGCCCTTGAAACGACAGAGCCCGAGAGTTCAATCGGATCCAACAGCGCCGTCGGCGTGACGACTCCCGTCCTTCCTACACTCCACCGGACGCCCAGAACTTCACTCTCCTCTTGTTGCGCCGCATATTTAAACGCCACCGCCCATCGGGGAGCCTTGCTCGTCTCTGAGAGTTCCTCGCGAAGCAAACTCTCATTGACCTTGATGACCGCTCCGTCCATCTCATAGGGAAGCTCGTGACGCTTCTTGCCAAGCAACTGAACTGCTTCGAGGGCCTGTTCAATGTCTTCAGCCATCTTATACTCTGCCACAGGAAAACCGAGTGCTTTGAGATCTCTCAGTTTTTCCTCATGTGTCTCATATGCTCGATCCGACTCTAACACTTCAAATAGGAAGATATGGAGCCTTCTCTCCGCTGCTAAGCGGCTGTCTAACTGACGAAGAGAACCTGCCGCTGCGTTTCTCGGATTGGCAAACGTTGCAAGCCCTTGCATTTCTCTTTCTTCATTAATTTTGGCGAAGCCGGCTTTCGGAAGATATACTTCCGCCCGCAAGATCATATCCCTCGGCTCCTGAAGAACGAGAGGAAGATCGACAACAGTGCGCAGATTGGCGGTGACATCTTCTCCCTCGAACCCGTCGCCTCTTGTCAGACCCTGATAAAAACGGCCTTCTCTATATGAAAGCGCCACACTCAGGCCGTCGATCTTGCACTCAACCACATATGTCGGATCGAGTCCGGCGGAGTGAATTCGCCTGTCAAATGCGCGCACGTCTTCAGGAGAATATGAATTGTCAAGACTCTGAAGAGCGACGGCATGGCGAACGCGAGTCAGCCCGGAGAGAAGTTCTCCGCCAACTTTTCGACTGGGGGAATTGGGGTCGATCCGGTCGGGATGAGCCGCTTCCCACGCCAGCAATTCCTCCATTAAAAGATCGTACTCTCTGTCCGATATGACCGGCCGATCCAAAGTATGATAGAGGTAGTTGTGGCGATGAATCTCCGCCAGGAGCTCTTGATACCTATCCGTCATGACTTGCTCTTTCTAAGGGGCGCAAATTGAACATGCAGTTTTTTGACTCCTTCTTTCGGAAAAGCGACCTGAACCGTCTTTTTCTCCTCATCATAATTGATGACGGTCCCTTTTCCAAATACCTTGTGATAGACCTTGTCCCCGGGTGTATACTCTTCCGTATCCTCTTTGGCTTTGGGGATGGCCATCGAACGGACAACCAGCTCACTTTCCCTCGTTCTTTCTTTATATAAACAGGAGGAGGGAATTTCATCGATAAATCTCGACGGCTTCATCATCTCGAGGCGCCCAAATCGGAAGCGATGATCGGCCCTAGTGAGATGGAGTTGTCTTTTGGCACGCGTGATACCTACATAACACAGGCGCCTCTCTTCTTCAAGTTCATCGTCTTCTAAACTGAGATAGGACGGAAAGATGTCCTCGTCCATCCCCACGATGAATACGCGGTCGTATTCTAAACCCTTTGCGCTGTGAAGCGTCATCAAAGTAACTTTCGGTCCGTCTTCCATCGTATCGACTTCAGAAATCAGGGAGACATTCTGCAGATACTCATCGAGAGATCCGCCTTGTTTTTCTTCATACTCCTCAAGATCGCTGATGAGCTCGCCAATGTTTTCTATCCTCGTGCGATCCTCAAGGTTTCGGCTCTTTTTTAACATCTCCTTGTATCCGCTCTTCTCGTACAAGCTCTCAAGCACACTCGCCAGCCGCTCCGTCTCCAAGAGTTCTCGATGCGATTCAAAGAGACCGTGAAGCGAAGAAAGAGAAGCCGCAGCCACTCCCTTAAAGTGCCCTTCGTCGACCCCCGTCTTCATCGCCTCATACATCGTCAAGGCATTTTCATAGGCAAAACTTCGCCACTTCGCGATCGTCCCCGGACCGATCCCCCGCTTGGGAATCCCTGAGGCGCGAAGGAGGGAAATCTCATCGGCAGGATTTTGCAGGACGCGCAGATAGGCAAGCATGTCTTTGATCTCTCTTCGATCATAGAACTTCAAGCCCCCGATCAACTGATACGGCATACGCGCCTTTCTCAGCGCCTCTTCAAATCGCCTGGAAAGCGAATGCGTTCGATAGAGAATCGCTATATCGCTAAGACTCTGTCCGCGAAGAAGCGAACCCTCTATGACGCGAACGACATAGCTCGCTTCAGAAGCATCGTCATGCGCTTCAAAGAGATGAATCTTCTCGCCCTTGCCTTCATCTGTCCATAGTTCTTTGGAAGGCCGATCGACATTGTGTTCGATCACGGCATTGGCTGCCTCTAAAATTGTCGATGTGCTACGATAGTTTCTCTCAAGCAAAATAACTCGAGCATCCGGAAAATCCGACTGGAACTCAAGGATGTTTCGGATATCGGCCCCACGCCAGCCATATATGCTTTGATCCGCATCTCCCACGACGACGAGATTTTTCTTCTCTTTTGTAAGAAGACTCAGGAGATGGTATTGCACAGGATTTGTATCCTGATATTCGTCAACCAAAATTTCTTCAAACCGAGCGGCATAATGCGCTCTGACCTCGTCATGGAGTTCAAAGAGCTCGACCAACCGGATGAGAATATTGTCAAAATCGAGCGCGCAAAAATCGCGAAGTTTCTTTTCATATAGTCGAAAGAGCTCATGATACTCTTCGTCAAGATGCGTCGCATAGTCGCCAAGGCGGACGAGCCGGCTCTTGAGAGTCGAAAAAACGGCGCGCACCGCTTTTGGAGGAAACTCCTCTTTATCCATATCCAACTCGTCGAGGCACTCCTTTAATAGAGTCAGCTGATCAGCAGAGTCATAGACCATGACAGTAGACGGAATGCCGATGCGATGGCCTTCTCTTCGAAGTATGCGAAGCGAAAGGGCATGAAATGTGCCTATCCACAAATCCTCCGCCGTTTCACCCAAAAGAGAAGACAGTCTCTGCCTCATTTCTCGAGCCGCTTTATTGGTAAATGTAATGGCCATGATCTTCCACGGTAGAATCTTCTTTTCAAGGATCAGGTGAGCAATTCGAGCTGTCAATGTGCGCGTCTTGCCTGATCCGGCTCCCGCCAATATGAGAAGAGGGCCTCTTTCAGCCAACACCGCCTCGCGCTGTTGATCATTTAATGTGTTGAGGTTCATGATTTTCCTATTCTAACGCCTACCCTCTGAGCGGAAACAAGAGGGATAAGTACAGTCCTTCGTCTGTCGTCATATCTCTCAGGAGCGTGCCTTCGAGATTTCTGGCAAGGAGTTTGAGATGCTCCAATACTTTTTCATCGACGGCATCCGTTCCTGTAAGAGAGAAGAATATCTGCAATTGCTCTTCAAAACGCAGTATTTCAATTACATATCGACGAGTTTTCTTTCTGCAAAGAGAAAAGAAATCGCGTAGAATTCCCTCCAAAAGATCCGGATCGCTCTCCAGGAGAAAGGGGTCTCCCCTCAATTCCATAGGGGCTTGCGGATCGGTCGCCTCATGGGTTGAGCGAATCAGATCAATGAGAGAAAATTCTTCTCGCCGCTTCTCTAAAATGACCCCTTCCGTAAACTTCGACTCCTCGCTCAAACTCTGTATGCGCCTTTCCAAGCTCAGAAGTTGCACCTGCTGCCTCTTCAGTTTTAATTCGAAATCCTCTTTTTGTGAGGACCATTCTGTTTCTTTTAGGCGCATGTCGGAGAAGATACCGTTTAGGGTCGGAGTCAAGCTGAAATGGCGGAACAGAGGTTCTTGCGTAAGCTGTGTCTTTCCTTCATATGCACGTAGCAAAATATCGTTCATCATCTCCTGGTCTCTTCGAAGAGATGAGGAGAAAAAGTGAAAGACGACCCCTCCTGAGACAAGGAGGATCAAAAAGAAAGCCGCCAGCTCCAGAAGATGATTTTTTAAAAAGCCGGAAAACAACGCCTCGCGACTTGCAAGGGCCAGATCCAACGCCTCGCGGCTGATGAGATATCCAAAAGAGAATCCGGAAATATCAGATTTTTCCACACTATAGATGACATCTTTTCTGGCCTCAAGCTCGGAAATAGTCGAAATTTGCGCATGGGGAGCGAGATTGACTTCGTGCTCGTCAAAGACGAGAATCGAAGGATCCAACTCGAGATATTTCGGAAGATTAATTAGCATTCTACGGCGAATTTCTTCATCCAAATGCGTGTAGACGACAAAATTCCCCTGCGGATACCTAAGCGCCTGAGAAAAATACAGCATTTGATCATCTTGTGAGTGCCCGATCGCCTCGAAGGTAAACGAACTCGGAGGCTTGTCGCCAAAATGCTGATCGTTGGTATCGTCTTGAATATAAAAAGAGAAACCGCTTCCCTGCTCAAACTGAGAGAGAAGTTGCTGCATGCGAACTTCAATGGAGTCCGGAGCGCTGTTCAGCGTAAAATACAGATCAAAGATTGAATTTTTCATCGAATCGGAGACCATTTCGAGCTCGTCTTGCAATTCCTGAGCTTCCTGCAAATATGAGCGCTCTCCTTCCATTCTCACTCGATGCGCCCGATTGTCGACCGACTCTTGCAAAAGAATTTCCTGCTGAGCTGAAAATGTCTGTGTTTCAAGAGCAAAGCGAGTATAGAGAAAGTTGATCCACAAAAAAGCGAGAACACTCACGATCAAAATGACTGCCAATAGAAGGCGTCTCATATAATGCCTGATAATCGCTTCATTTACCATGTTGAGCTCCATATTCCCAGAGCGGACGCATGCTGCGCATCAAATAGACAAAAGGCGTATCTAGGATCGCGCTCAGCGCCTTGATGAGGTACGTGCTCACCACAATCTGCCAAAGCACATCCAACGGATAGATTCCCCAAAAAGCGATCAGGACAAAGAGCACCGAATCGATCAGCTGGCTGATCAATGTGCTTCCATTGTTTCGAATCCACAGAGCCCTTTCAGAGGGAAAAGCGCGACGAATGCGCTCAAACAGATGGACATCGCTGAGTTGACTGACGAGAAAGGCAATCAAAGAACCTGCGCTGAGCCGAGGCAAAAAAGAAAAGAGCGCCTCCATCGGCCCCTGTGCAAAGTCATTGACAGAAGCGGGGATTTTCAGCACAAGCTGCATGATCAGCGTGAAAGTCAGAAGTGAGAAAAAGCCCATATAGACCGCCTTTTCCGATATCTTCTTACCATATTTTTCGTTGATCAAATCTGTCGAGAGATTGATACTTCCGTAAATTGCATTTCCCAGAGTTGCCGCAAGCCCTAAAAGCTCGACACTTTTTAGAACCTGAATATTTGCGGTGATGACGGCGGCACTTATCCAGCCGAAAAGGCCGATAAGGCCGAACAATTTATATGTAATGGCACAGAGTGCAAACTGCAGCAGCAGCAGAATCAACCAGAGAATGAGCGTCTTCATTTTTTATCTTGTACTTCCGTGTCTGCGTTTTCAAACAACTTGTGTTCCAGGCTTAAAAGGATGTCTTTTCGGGTGATGATGCCGATAAAAATTCCCTGATCATCGATCACCGGCACAAAATTTTGAACCATGATCATAGAGAAAAGATCCGCTAAATCAGCCGTTATGAGGACCGGTTCCATCGAATGGTGCTTTGGAATCTGCTCCAATTTGATCTTTTCAGCCTCTTTTCGAGAAATAGGATCGAGAGAGAGGAGTTTTTTAAGCACATCTCCATCGCTTACCGATTCGACATATCTCCCGGCTGCATCCAGAATCGGAATGTGCGTATAGCCATGGTGGTCCATCTTTTCGATGAGCTGGCGCAAACTGGCATCTTCATACTCAAAGATCACTTCATTTTTCGGCGTCAGATAAAAAGCAATACTTTTCAATTCCACCCTCACCTTTCAAGCCAATATTCGACCCAGTGGCAATTATCTATCTTCTGTTCATCCCACAAAAGTTTACCCCCCAAAAAATAGAGGCGAAAAAGCATAGCCACCGCTCCATGAGAAATAATCAGCACGTGGTTGAATGGCTCTTTTTTCAGATCTTCTAAAAAACTATTCACACGATCTCTGACGGAGCCGAGCGATTCGATTCCAAATAAAGAGTAGTCATACTCGCTGTACGATCGCTCCCACTCAAAACCCGCAGCCAGGAGATCCTCGACCGAGCGCATCTGGAACTCCCCGAAATAACGCTCCGACAGCCGGTCATCGAAAATGACGGGGACATCTCGTCCCTTCAACACAATCTCAGCCGTCTGACGGGCACGAAGAAGCGGCGAACAATAGACGCAGTCGACAGAAATGTCCTTCCATTTCTTTGCCGCCTCGTTCGCCTGCTCAACTCCGATATCGCTGATTGGGGTATCTGTCCTCCCTTGCAAGATTCCGTCTCTGTTTGCCTGCGTCTGCGCATGGCGCAGGAAACTCACTTTCACAGAGAATGACCTTTCTTTGGCACAGCGCAGAAAAATTCCACCATGCCAACAAAAGCGGGAATGTCTGTTTTGACAGACATCGCTTCACCTTCGCATCGTATCATTCAAATGTCCTTTCTGTACCACATGCCTGCAAATTGAATATTGTCAATATTTTTATATACCCTGGAGCGGGCCTGCTCAACATTATCTGCAAAAGCGACGAGAGAAAAAACTCGGCCTCCGACGGCCATCAGCTCTCCATCGATTTTCTTGGTCCCCGCATGGAATAACAAGACGCCTTCGTCACGCGGAAGAAGTGTCACCTTCTGTGCAGAGGCAGCTTTTAATGGATAGCCCTCCGAAGCAATGCATACACAGACACCGGCTCCATGTCGATAGGACACTCCCGCCGGAAGCTTCCCTCCCTCTGCCGTCTTCTTCAAAAGAAGCAAAATGTCGTCATCAACTCTTGGAAGCAAACTCTGCGTCTCCGGGTCGCCGAAGCGAACATTGTACTCGAGAACTTTCAGCCCGTCTTCTGTTCGCATCGCTCCGATAAAGATGATGCCTCGATAATCGATGCCTCTGGAAAGGAGACCATTATGCGTCTTCTCCATGATCTGTTGCGCCTGAACCTTTTCTTCAGGTGAAAGTTCCTCAGCGGGAGAAATCGTTCCCATGCCACCTGTATTTGGCCCCAAGTCTCCCTCATACGCTCTCTTATGATCTCGAGCCGAGCCCAAATACGTGAAGCCTGTTTCATTGCGGAGCATGAAAAGAGATATTTCCGGCCCAAAGAGTCTCTCTTCAAAAAGGAGGCACTCTCCCGAGGAACCGAGTTTTCGATGGACAAAGATGTCCATCAAAACGGATTCCAGCTCTTCAAGTGAATCCGGAAGAAAGACGCCCTTTCCCGCTGCCAATCCGTCTGCTTTTAGTACAGGAAGACCATTCCAATCTCGGGCAATGTCTCTTGCTTCATCAAGATTGGAAGCAAATGATACCTTCGCCGTGGGGATGGAAAATTCTTCCATAAATTCTTTTGCAAACGCCTTGCTCCCTTCGAGTTTGGCTCCCTCTCTCCCGGGTCCGAAGACCGACACTCCTTCATCTCGCAAAATGTCGGCCAAACCGCCCACGAGGGGCTGTTCCGGACCTATGACGACCAGCTCAATGTGTTCTTTTTTCACAAGTTCGACCAGCTCAGGCGGACTCATCTCCCCTGTCACTGTGGTGGTGACATCTTCCATTCCGGGGTTTCCCGGAGACACATAAACCTTTTGCGCATGAGGACTTTTACTGACACAAAATGCCAGAGTATGCTCCCGCCCCCCTGCGCCGACAATGAGCACGCGCATATCAGTGTCTAAAATGGCGCATGCCGGTAAAGACAAGGACTATGCCGTGGCGATTGCAAGCGTCTATGCTTGCCTGATCCTGAATGGAGCCACCCGGCTGAATGATCGCTTCGATTCCCATTCGAGCCGCCTCTTCAACGACATCGTCAAACGGGAAGAAAGCGTCTGAGGCAAGCAGGGTTCCTCCCTGTCCTCTTTCAAGGGCAATCTTCGTCGCATCGATGCGATTTACATTTCCTGCGCCGATTCCGGCCGCCTTCTTACCGTCCGAGACGACGATGGCATTGCTCTTTGCATATTTAACGACCCGGAAGGCAAATAGAAGGCCCTCCAGCTGTTCCTTTGTCGGTTGTTTTTCACTGACGACTTCGAGTTTCTCATACAGATCATGGTCGGGCGACTGCAGGAGAAGTCCTCCGTCGACGGATGTCATCACCGGCCGATCGGAAGGGGTACCCTTCAGGAGAAGGATGCGGAGATTCTTTTTCTTCTTCAAGACGTCCAGCGCTTCCTGTGTAAAAGAGGGCGCCGCGACGATTTCAAGGAAAATCTCGTTCATCTTCTCAGCCGTTGCGGCATCAACTTCCTGATTAAAAGCGACGATGCCTCCAAAAATCGACACCGGATCGCAGCTATACGCCAACTCATACGCCTCAAAAGCCGTCTCCGCGCGCCCAACTCCACAGGGCGTGCAGTGCTTCACCGCTACACAGACTCCCTCTTCAAAGGAAAGCGCCAACCCGATTGCCGCATCGGCATCTCGCAAGTTGTTATAAGACAGCGCCTTGCCTCCCAAAAGTTCCGCCTCGCTTAGCAATCCGGGCATGAGAGGATCTGTGTAAAAGGCCGCCTCTTGATGCGGGTTCTCTCCATAGCGTAGTATTTCCTT
This sequence comes from Tissierellia bacterium, assembly GCA_012520095.1. Classification (GTDB taxonomy): domain Bacteria; phylum Bacillota; class Clostridia; order Peptostreptococcales; family Acidaminobacteraceae; genus DUVM01. The sequence goes on from JAAYOV010000105.1 coordinate 12,919, forward strand.
CCTGACAAAGCTCAGATGCAACTCGTCAGGAAATAGCTCCTGATTCAAATAGTTGGCAATGCGAGCATCATACCCTGCACAGTGTGAAAACGCTGCCGCCGCAAGTCTTTTTCGATACTCTGCATCGAGTCGATTTTCTTTTGAGCGTGCGATAAATTCTTCGTACTGTTTTTGGGAAGAAAGCACCAAAACGGAAGAATAATTTTTTGCAGCGCTTCGGATCATCGTCGGCCCACCGATGTCGATGAGCTCAATCATCTCAGGAAACGGAAGATTTTTCTTCAATCCTTCCTCAAATGGATATAGATTGCAGACGACCAGATCGATCGGCTCAATACCCTGTTGTCGAATCTGACGAATGTGTTCGGGATCGTCTTTTCTTGCAAGAATTCCGGCATGAATGGCAGGGTGAAGAGTTTTCACTCTGCCGCCTAGAAGCTCGGGAAAACCTGTCACTTCTTCCACAGCCGTGACAGGGCAACCCGCTTCTTTTAAGGTCTTCAGGCTTCCTCCCGTTGAAAGAAGTTCGTAGCCGAGTTCAACGAGTTCTTTTGCCAGAGTTGTGATTCCTGTCTTATCATAGACGCTTATAAGTGCTCTCACGCTTCTTCCTCCAATACTTTCCTAATTGTGTTTAAAAACAACGGTTTTTCAACAGCTTGTACCGCTGCGGCCAGCGAATCGGCATCCATGTCGGGTCGCACTTCGACGACGCTCTGGGCGAGGATACTTCCGGTATCAATCCCTTCATCGACTCGATGCACCGTGGCGCCGCTTATGGCCTGCGCGCTTTGAATGACCGCTTCATGTACATGGTGTCCATAAAACCCTTTCCCTCCAAACTTGGGCAAGAGAGCCGGATGGACATTGAGTATTTTTCCCCGAAACGCCTCCACGATGTCTTCGGGTATGGCTTTGAGATATCCGGCCAGGCAGATAAGATCGGGCTTTAGTTGACGAAGTGTTTCCTTCCACTTTCCATCCGCCTTAATGTCGACCACGGGAACTCCCCTTTGACGCGCCTTCTCTCTGACACCGGCTTCGACTCGATTGCAAAAGAGAGCCGATATCTCGAAGTCGTCCCTGCCTTCATCGTAAAGGTAAGCAAATGTACTGCCGCTGCCCGAAGCAAATACGACGATCCGCTTCAGCGCAGACATGGTTCTTCACCTTCTACCACGACTCCGATGGTATATGCCTCCCATCCCGTCTCGTTTAAGATTTGATGGGCCGACTCCAGCTCATCGGGCGATAGTGCAATGACCATGCCAATGCCCATGTTGAAGGTGGAAAAGAGCTCTTCTTCATCCAATTGACTCAGTTGTGCAATCTTCTGATACAGAGCGGAGCGAGGCCAGGTGCGAGTATCGACGTCAAAACTGAGCCCCTTTGGAAGCATCCTCGGAATATTTTCAAAGAAGCCTCCCCCCGTGATATGGGCCATTCCCTTGACGCCGACCTTCTTCCACAGCGCCGCAAGCGGCTCTGTATACAAGTGTGTCGGACGCAAAAGCTCCTCGGCAAAGGATGCAAGCTCATCCGGATAAAGTTCCAAAAACAATTTTCGAATCAAAGAGTAGCCATTTGAATGAACGCCGCTTGAGGCAAGGCCGATGAGCACGTCGCCCGCTTCGATTGTCGTCCCGTCAATGATCTTGCTTCTCTCCACGATTCCTACACAAAACCCCGCCATATCCACATCGCCGGGGGCATATACTCCGGGCATCTCAGCGCTCTCTCCTCCGATAAGGGCGCATCCGGCATGCGTACAGGCGCGCGCAATGCTCTCGACAAGAGAGACGACGACATCCGGTTCGAGCCTCGCACTGGCAAGATAGTCGAGAAAGAACAGAGGCTTGGCTCCATGGCAGAGGATATCATTTACACACATCGCCACGAGATCCTGTCCTAACCCTGAAAAATCTCCGAGTTCCTTTGCGAGAAGGATTTTCGTTCCCACGCCGTCTGTACCGCTGACGAGCACCGGCTCGTCATAGCCGTCAGGCACACGAAAAAACCCGGCAAAGCTCCCAAGTTCAGCAAGAACATCCGGAGTGTATGTAGCCTCTACGGCCGCCTTCATTTTTTGGACGGCTTCCTGTCCGCGCCGGACATCGACGCCGGCCTGCGCATAACTGACTTTCAAAGTCTACCTCCGTTCTAATATTTTTCAAAGACGTATCGACTCTGCACCTTGGGCACTTCCATGGGATAGTTCCCGTCAAAACAGGCACAACAGAGACAATCCTGAGGCAGTCCGATCGCTTCGATTAAATCATCGAGCTCAAGATACATCAGGGAGTCGGCTCCGATATGTTGGGCGATCCTCTCGATCTCGTAATTTGCACCTATAAGAGCTTTTTTCAAAGGAGTATCGATTCCGAAATAACAAGAATACTTGATGGGAGGAGAGCAGATGCGCACATGCACTTCTTTTGCCCCCGCTCCTTTTATTCGCTCGACAAGCCGCTTCATCGTCGTCCCGCGAACGATCGAGTCGTCGACCAAAAGAACACGCTTATCCTTCACCGTCTCCTTGAGAATGCCGAGTTTCAGTCTCAGCAGCCTCTCTCTCTCTTCTTGTGTAGGATCCATAAAGGTCCTTCCGATATATTTGTTCTTAATCAGTACGTGTGTATAGGGCAGACCTGATGCATTGGCAAAGCCCACCGCGGCAGGGATCCCGCTGTCAGGCACAGGCGCCACTAAGTCGTATTCTCCCCTGTCTTTTTTGGCAAGAAGTTCACCCATTTTTACTCTGGCTTCGTAAACGCTTCGCCCCTCCTGCCTGGAGTCGGGTCTGGAAAAATATACGTATTCAAAGGCGCACATCGCTCTGCGCTTTGAATCGTCGTAGTAATAGCTTCGATAGTCGCAGCCGTCCACCTCCACGATTTCTCCCTTATCGATATCTCTGATAAACTCAGCTTCAAGCAGGTCGAGGGTGCATGTCTCCGAGGCAAAGACAATCTCATCGTTTTTCGTCCTGCCCATCACAAGCGGACGAAGAGCGTTCGGATCACGCACGCCATACATTTTTCCGTCGAGGATCAGTATGAGCGCAAAACCTCCCTGAATCTGCCTAAGCGTCTGTATCAACGCCTCAATGCCATTGTTTTTATAATTTTTGGAAAGAAGGCGCACAATGATTTCCGAGTCGATGGTCGTCGTAAAACTGTGACCTTCATCGATCAGTTCTTCGCGAATCGATACGGCATTGATGAGATTTCCGTTATGCACCAGCGCCATGGAACCGCCCTTGAAGTCGACCACAAGAGGCTGAGCATTCTTTCTCTCCTGGGAGCCGGTTGTGCTATATCGCACATGGCCAATGCCGATCGAGCCGTTGAGGGGGCGCAGGTTTTCCTGATGAAACACCTCCGACGCCAACCCTGTATTTTTAAAATACGTCATCACGCCCTCATGATACGCGGCAATCCCGGCAGCTTCCTGTCCTCTATGCTGAACGCTCATCAGCGCATCATAAATTTTCGTCCCCAAGGGCTGATAATGTGGAGAACAGATTCCCACCAGCCCGCATTCTTCTCTGAGCTTGTCCATTCTTATCCTTATTCATGCAGGCGCGTCAATTCGACGACTTCCCGATCCTGCTGTCTGACTTTTTCTTCTTGTTGTTTCACATAATCTCTATACGAAGCGGCAAGCGCCTCATCTTCAATAGCCAATATCCTCATCGCAAGGAGCGCCGCATTAGCGGAGGCATTGATTCCCACACACGCCACCGGAACACCCGATGGCATCTGCACAATGCTCAATAAGGAGTCCAACCCACCCATCATCGACGTCTGCACAGGAATCCCAATGACGGGAAGTTCTGTGACCGATGCAAGAACGCCCGGAAGATGAGCGGCCTTCCCCGCTGCGGCAAGGATGACGGAAAATCCGTTCGCTTTTGCTTCTTTTGCAAATATCAGAGCCTCCTGCGTCGTGCGATGGGCACTTAAGACTCTCGTCTCTACAGAGACACCAAATTCTCTGCATATGTCCAGAGCGGGCTTCACCGCATCGAAATCGCTTCGACTCCCCATAATCAGTGCAATTTTCATTTTTTTCCTTTCAAAAACTTCACGGCAGAGGCAAACATATCGAAGGCGCTTCTTGCGCCGACATTGATTCCCGCGACGTTTTGCAGGCGTTCGTCATGCGTTGCTCTGCCTATAATTCTACCACAAGGGCTGATCAATCCTTCGATGTTTTGCGCCGATCCATTCGGATTTTCCAGATACACGGAGGCAATCTGTCCACGACGGGCCAGTAGAGACAGATCCTCATCGGATGCATAAAATCGTCCCTCCGCATGGGACACGGGTACACGCGAAACCATTCCCTTTTTCGCTTCCATCATCCATGGAGCCCTGTCCGTCTGCGGAGCGATGTCCACATACATCGACTGATGCCTTCCGTTCTTATTGAGGGCAAGACCCATGGTAACTTCTTCAGGGCTGATGATCTTCCCATCATAGAAGACGCCGAGTCGAAGAAGAGCGGAAAAACCGTTTCCGATTCCTATTGTCATTCCCCCCTCGGATTGGAAGGAGTGGAATGCGTCTTTTACCCGCTCATTTCGAAAGACACTTTCAATAAAGCGAACACTGCCGTCGGGCTCATGGCCCGATGAGTACCCTCCTACAAGGGCAAGAATGTCGGTATTACCTAAGCGGAGGCTAAGCTCCTCCATCGACTCCTCCATCGATTGATCTCGAAACACCCAGATCTCCACTTCCGCTCCGGATTGAGTGAACACCCGAGCGACATCGTCTTCTTCCGTCGTCCCGGGAAATACCGGAATCAGCACCTTCACTTCCGCCTTCGACTTGACATCTTCCGGTTGAGTTGTCTTGAACGAATCCGGCGCTTCCCCTGTTCGAGACGGCAGCTCATAGACGTCTGAGAGCGTCGCTTCGCGCTCCTTCAGCGCCTCTTTTAGAGAAATTACCGATCCGTCAAAGACGAGGATACTCGATCCGTTTGTTCGTCCGATGTGCAGAAGCAAGGGATGGCTCAACTCTTGCTCGCTCTCAATGAGAAGAGAACCGTAGCTCTCACCGACTCCACGCACCTCTGCACCGATGCCATTTCCAAAAGCGCTGCGAAGAAGGGTTTCCCTTAGAGAGCCTTCGACCACTGACGCGCTGAGAATTCCCTCTTTTTTAATTTCAAGAAATGCCTCGGCCGCCTCTTTTACCTTGGCCAGATCAAATGAATAATCATCGAGCTTTTCCATAGGAAGCAGATAGAGATGACTTCCAGCCCGCTTCCACTCCGGACTGATCACATCGTCAATATGAGCGGTGTTGACGGCAAAGGAAATCAACGTTGGCGGAACGCAAATCTCCCCACCTTCCCACAGATAAGACCCACTCATCGAGTCCTTTCCTCCTATGGAAGCCAAAGAAAATGTATTGAGAACGGAATTCGCTCCGAGAAGAGCCATCAGCGGTTTGCCCCATCTCTTGGGATCCTCGCCCAATCTCTCAAAATACTCCTGGAATGTAAAGCGGATTCCCTTGATGTCCGAACCCAGAGCCAAGGCCCTGAGAAGGCTGAGAAGCACCGCTGCCTGAGCGCCATGATACGGACTCCACTCGGCCAGATGCGGATCGTATCCCCAAGTAGCGATGCTGACATCCTCTGAGTTGTCTCCGACAGGAATCAGCGACACCATGCCTTCAAGCGGAGTCTTTTGATATTTTCCGCCATACGGTGAGAAAACATTCAATGAGCCGGCTGTCGAATCAAACATCTCGCTTAACCCCTGAAGAGAAGCGTATCGAAGGGCGTCGCGCTCGACATTTTCTTTGCAATAGGGATATGCCTGCATATCAGGAGCCTGAGGCCTCGCCTTTGCTCTGCGCTCAGCTCCGCTGCTGGAGAGGAATTCACGGCTCAGATCGATGACTTTTCTTCCTTGACTTTTTACAATGAAGCGCGGTTCATCCGTCACCTCGCCGAGGAAAGAAAAGGTCAAATTTTCTCTTCTTGCCGTCTCTTCAAAGAGGGTTCGATCCTCCGCGCGAATGACGAGTGCCATTCGCTCCTGTGATTCACTCAGGAGCACTTCCCACGGATGAATGTCTTCGCTTTTGACGGGAACATGATCGAGCGAGAGACTCAGACCCGGTGCGATTTCCCCAAAAGCAACTCCGATACCTCCGGCTCCCATATCATTGCAGCGGACGATTTTCGGTCCGACCCCTTCATCACGGAAAAATCGAACTAATTTTCGTTCTTCAGGCGCATTTCCCTTTTGCACTTCACTTGCGGCGCCTTCAACCACCGTTTCATCATGGCTTTTTGAAGAGCCGGATGCGCCGCCGATCCCGTCTCTTCCCGTCTTTCCGCCAACAAGAAGCAGAAGATCACCGGCAGCAGGGGTGCCGCGGGTTACATGACTCTTTCTTGCTGCGGCGATGACAAATCCCGCCTCCATCCTCTTTGCTTCAAAACCGGGATGATAGAATTCCTGAACACATCCGGCAGGCAGTCCGATCTGATTTGCGTAGGAGCTGAAGCCTTCCGCCGCTCTTCGACACAACGTCATCTGAGGCAATTTTCCCTCGAGCGTTCTCCTGTCTCGGGGATCTCTTGCACCCGTCAGTCTCATCGACTGATAGACGTAACTGCGTCCTGAGAGAGGATCGCGGATGGCGCCTCCGAGGCATGTGGCCGCCCCTCCAAAAGGCTCAATTTCCGTCGGGTGATTGTGCGTCTCATTTTTAAACATCAGCAGAATATCTTCACCACCCGCTCTGCGATAGATGCTGGCGGCATTGATCTCTTCACTTTCTTCCAGATCGCCGAGATTACCTTGATGCTTTTGCCATTTTGTGCTAAACACCGCCAAGTCCATTAAGGTGACGGGTTTTTCAGTCAACTCTTTTCTCGTTTTTTCATAAAAGGAAAAATCTTTTTTTGCACTTTCGATACCGCACACACTGAGATCGATCTCTTCAAGTATTGTATTAAAAGTAGTGTGGCGACAGTGATCACTCCAAAACGTCTCTAAAAACTTAAGCTCGCTCCAATTGGGCTGGCGACCTTCCGAGAGGAAGTACGATCGGATCTCTTCCATGTCTTCAACGGAAAGCGCCAAATCCCATTTTTGCAAGACGTGGTTAAGATCGGCATCTTTAAGAGAGATTGTTTCAAAACTCAGATCCCGATACGCGCTGCCCTTTACCTCTGCAAAGGAGTCCAATTTTACCTTTTTCGTTTCAACGGGGTTGATGATATAATCTTGAATGGCTTGCCACTGCACCTCATCTGCCACTTTTGCCATATAGATCATTGCCGTCGACACCGGGGCCGGCTTTCCAATCACTTCCAGACATTTCTCCATCCAAAACGCCTGCTGGTCAAACTGAGAGCGAAGCGGCTCTACGCGCAGCGCTCGAAAACCCTCAGGCACCGCCAAGACAAACGAAAACTCATCAATGCCTGGATCACAGAAAAGTGTTCGAATTTCTTCTTCGCTTAATTCCACCGGCGTGTAGTACAGTCGTACCAGCCGCAATTCTTCAACACAAAAACCAAGCTGGGCTTCCCATTCGCGCTTCAGTCTTTCTTCCTGAGTGCGAAATCCTTCTTTTTTTTCCACATAGACAGTAAACATACACCCTCCTCTGTTTCCATTGTAAGAGGTTTTACATTATAATTAAACAGAGGATTTACTAATACTTATTATAAGGTGAGCTAATGAATGATTTAGAAAAATACCGCGTCTTCTTTGAAGCGGCCCGATATGAAAATTTTACGCGCGCTGCCAAAGAGCTCTTTGTCACACAGAGTTCCATCTCCCAGTCCGTCAAAACTCTTGAAAAAGCACTGGGGGTGCAGCTTTTTTCACGCAGAGGAAAGCGCGTCTTTCTCACAGAAGAAGGAAAGATGCTTCAGGGAGAGCTCGAACAAGCATTTGGGAGAATACGCAGAGCAGAGGAGATCCTTGAAGAGGTGACGCAGGCTCGAAGAGGCTCTCTTGCAATCGGTGCCAGCGACACTCTCTGCAGACACTTTCTCCTGGATACCTTTGCCTGTTTTAGAAAAAGATATCCCTATATTCATCTGCGTCTGGTCAACCGCCCCTCACCGGCCATTATTGAAGAACTCCACCGTGGCACTGTCGACATCGGTTTTGCATCCCTCGAGGATTCAAAATCGATAGCGCTTCAAGCACTTCCACTGTATCCTATGGACGAAGTCTTCTTTACAAATGTCGACTTTGCCTTTCTCGCCGATAAAAAACAGTCACTTCAATCTCTGTTAACCTATCCCTGGGTCAGCCTCGGCCTTCATACCAGCACGCGCCAAGTCCTCGAGAACTTGTTTGAAGAGCATCAGCTCTCCTGGAAACCGAGTGTAGAAGTGATCAGCATCGATCTCTTGGTTGATCTGGTTGCCAGCGGTTTTGGCATCGGTTATTCTCCCCGCCGAATCGTCGACAAAGCCGATCTATTCGAAATCCATGTCATTGAAAAGCCTCCTAAACGCACCTTGCATCTTTTGTATAATCCCACACTCCCCATGAGCATTGCGGCTGAGAGATTCCTTCATCTCGTTCAAGAAAGTGCGGCCTGCACATAAGAGAAGACTTGACCGAGCAAGAAAATCCCGGTTTTTCATTGTTTTTATATCAATTGCAGAAAAAACTTTACACTGAATTGCAATTTATCCTTGCCATCACCTGTGCTTTCATGATAATATGGCTCTGTTACAGCATAAAGGAGGTGAACCGCTTGGCAAATATTAAGTCGGCGAAGAAGCGCATCCTCGTCATCAACAAGAAGACAGAGCGCAACAAAGCTGCCAAATCCCGAATGAAAACCTCTGTGCGCCGCTTCAATGAAGCTCTCGCCACAAACGAACGTGAACTGGCCGAGCAGAAGTTTATCGACGCGCAGAAGATCGTCCAGAAGACGGCATCGAAAGGAAGCATCCATCGAAATACTGCCCGTCGTAAAGTCGCAAGAATGGCAAAAGCATTAAACAAGCTTGCCTAAATGACTGTGGACATAGAAAACGGCTATTTTCATAGCCTTTTTTTATTCTCATTCCGGCAAGCTTGCCTATCATTATCAATTTATAAAGGAACCAAGGGCACCGATTATCTCGTGTGCCCTTTTCCTTCCAAAATATATTTATTCGACGTCAGTTCTTCCAGCCCCATCGGACCTCTGGCATGAAGTTTCTGTGTCGAGATGCCGATTTCTCCACCAAAGCCGAACTCTCCTCCGTCTGTAAAGCGTGTGGACGCATTGACATAGACGACTGCAGAATCAACTTCACGCGTAAATTTACTTGCGTGGTTTCTGTTTTCTGTCAGGATCGAATCGGAATGACCGCTTCCGTATTCGCGGATATGCTCGATCGCCTCATCGACACTTCCCAGCACTTTTATCGCAAGAATTAAATCGGCAAACTCGGTAGCAAAGTCCTCCATGGACGCCTCTTGGATATCCGGGAGAATCTTCACCGTCTTTTTGCAACCCCTGAGTTCCACACCGCTCAGAGCTTCTCGGACTTTGGGAAGGAACTCCCCGGCCACATCTTGATGAACGAGCAGCGTTTCCACCGCATTGCAAACGGACGGACGCTGCATCTTTGCGTTGACGATGATAGGCACTGCTTTGAGTAGATCCGCCTCCGCGTCGACGTAAATATGACAGTTACCTATGCCCGTTTCAATGACGGGGACTCTTGCATTTTCCAGCACACTTTTTATCAGGCCGGGTCCTCCGCGCGGAATCAACACATCGATCCACTCCGTTGCCATCATCAACTCTCTTGTCACTTCTCTGGAATTGTCTGTGACAAGCTGAATCAGATCCTGTGAAAAACCGCTCTCCTTCATGCTCGCCCGCAAGGAATCAACGATTGAGCGATTGCTGTAAAACGCCTCTTTCCCGCCTTTTAAAATGACGCTATTTCCGGCTTTGAAGCACAGGCCTCCCGCCTCAGCCGAGACATTCGGGCGGGACTCATAGATAAATCCGATAACGCCTAAAGGCACGCTCACCTTTTTTGCCACAAGCCCTTCGCGGATTTCTCTCTCCCAAAGCACTTTATTGAGAGGAGAAGGCAGCTTAGCCGTCGCCTCTAACCCGCGCGCCATCCCCTCTACTCTCTCCGGCGTAAGAAGAAGCCGGTCTTGCATCGCCTTGTTCATGCCCGACTCATGCGCCAATCGCATATCTTCTGCATTGGCTTTGAGGATCACATCCTGATTGTCTCTGATGCCCTGCGCCATTTTCATCAACGCACCGTCGATCTCTTCGCTCGTCTTATGGATGCTCTCTCTCAAAGCATATTTTGCTCGTTTTCCCATGTGCTCAATCATCCGACTCTCCTTCTATAAAAAGCGTTCCTAAAGTTTCTCCGTCAAAGAAGCGGTAGAGATCTCGGGGCTGCTCTCCGCTCATCACCCAGGTAAATATTCCTTTGGGCACCGTCAAAGATGCCGCGGCAAATTTTGTCACCATTCCCCCGACAGCATGAGAGCTTCCCGCTCCGCTGATGCCTGAGCGCACTTTCTTCGAGTTGAGATTTGCCGTCTCCATTTTCACGGCATCCGGATTTTTTCTGGGATCACTGTCATAAACTCCGTCAATATCGCTGAGCATGATCAACGCATCCGCCTCCACTAACAATGCGACCAAAGCCGAGAGAGTGTCATTATCTCCCACAATAATTTCTTCCACCGTGACCGAGTCATTTTCATTTACTATGGGTAAAACGTTCATCTCCAACAGCCTCAAGAATGTATTGGTGACATTTTCTCTTCTCTCCTCGACCTCAAAAGCATCCTTAGTCAAAAGAATCTGCGCTACTTTGACATGAAACTGAGAGAAGAACTTATCGTAAAGATACATCAGTTCGCATTGGCCTATGGCGGCGCACGCTTGTTTTCCCGGAAGATCTGCCGGCCGCTCTGCATAGCCCATTTTCCCTACGCCGACGGCGATGGCTCCGGAGGAAACCAAAATGATCTCCAGTCCCCGATTTTTCAAATCCGAGAGAACGGTGATCAATTCCTCCAATTTCCTGAGATGGATCTTTCCGGAAGGATACGTCAAAGAGGATGTCCCCACTTTGATGACGATTCGTTTTAGTTTCAATTTGTCGACTTTTGTGTCCATCATTTCCTCTTTTTCCCTGCCCTTTGCAGAAGCTGAACGATCAGATTTTCAACGACTTCCGTTAATTCTACGGTCTCCAATCGACTTCGATGCAATGTGTCTAAACACAATTCCAGTTGTTCCAAAAGAAACTCTCTGCTATGCTCGCCTGCCTGATTTTGGATCTTCCGAAGGACGAAACCGCTGCGCAGCCCGAGAACATTTCCCAGTTCGTTTTGGCTTCGAGAAGACTCGGCAAATATCTTCGCTATTAAGAGCTGCTCATAGTTTCGAATAAGCAGAGAGAGTATATTATAGACTTCTCCTGACGCTTTGAGATGAGAATACATTTCCAACGCGCGTTCGCTCTTTGCCATGGTGATGGCTTCGATCATATCAAAGACCCTCTCTTCGGCGGGGATGGCCAGCATGGATCGCACTCTCTCCACACCGATCTTCTGCTCCGGTGTCGAGAACAGTTTATCGAGCTCGCTCTTGATGAAGAAGAGATCGATACGAGATTGATACTCAAAGTACCGACTTCCCTCAATCACTTCTCTCATCGCCTCTTGTGTCATCGTTTTATCAGCGAGCCGGGCCTCTTTTTGAATCCATCCCTGCATCTGCCTTCTGTCTATGCTCTGTGAGACGACGGGTGTTCCAAGCGTTTTGAGAGTCCGAACGCTTCCTCCCTCTCGGTCAATAACAAAAGCGATCGTCACTCCTTCAAATAACTGTTCAGCGATCAATTTTTTCATCGCCTGTGTCCATTTGATATCCTGCGCACTCCTTACAACGATCAGCCTGTGGTCGCCAAACAGCGACAATGTCCCCAGGGCAAGCTGCAGGGTCTCCAAATCGACCTCGCCTCCCTCCAAGCGCGTCAAATTTAGGGACTCACTTCCCTCCGGAATCAACTTCCTCGTCAGTTTATCAAGGAAGTCCTCTGTCAGATACGGTTCCGGTCCTTCCAATATTAGACAGGGCGGCAAGGAGCCATCCTTTAACTTCTGGAGAGCTTCATAATAATTCATCATTCCTCCGGCCAAATTGTAACACGCATTTAATAAGAGCGGAAGCCTGTTTCATTAAAGAAGAAGTTCCCGGACATCCATGTACTGTGATATCGAAGTCCTCGTTTTTCCAATGCTTCTATGACATGAGGCGAAGGATGGTGATAATTGTTTCGCCCGACAGACAGGATCGTCATCAGAGGCTGCATTGTATCAAGAGCACCCTCATGAAGAGAAGATCTCGCGCCATGATGAGGAAACTTGAGTACATCGACATAGCCTAAGTCCAAACTTCCCAACACCGCCGCTCCCACGTCGCCTGTATAGAGGACTCTCTTTCCATAGCACTCGACCAACAACACCAGACTGTCATCATTTCGATCGCTGCCCGCTCTTTGGGGATGATGAACAAATATGTCCACGTCGTCAATGGATAGAAAGTCTCCCTTTCTCAGAGGAATTCCCATCGACTCTCCTACGGGAACATAGAGCTCTCGACAGGGGATTTCCTCCGCCAGCGCACTGTGATCTGCATCGAGGTGAGAGAGAATCAGCATGTCTACCTGCTCGATCCCCAGTGTTTTCAACTTCCTAATCAGGGTTTTATCTCTTCCTGTATCAATTAATATACTCCTTCCGCTTTGGGTCACAATCAGCGATGCGTCTCCTTGACCGACGTCAAAAAAAATGACTCCTCGCTGCATTTTTTTATCGAATACAAGTGTCATCGAACTTAGAATTAGACCGGCTGCAAGAAACCAAGCTGCCTTGTTTTTTCCCCATGTCCAAGCCGGCTCTTTTTCACGCAATAGAAGGCGAAATATCCAGAGAAGATAGATGACAACGAGACTCAAACAAGCCGGAGAGGGCATCTGCACCGAGAATAGAACCACCTGCCTTGTTAGATAGAGTGCTCTTACAAGGCCGGCTAAGAGAAAGGAAGCAAGCGGCTGAAGAGATGTCCATATGAAAGCAACAGCTATCAGAGAAAGCAAAGGCGCGCTCAGAGCACTCACGATTGCATTGACAATCAAGTACACAATCGACAGTCTCTCGACGAAAAGAATTTGCATCGGTAATAATGCAATATTCATCCAAAACAGCTTATACTTTCTGCTCAATCTGAGTCCGGCATAGGCAATGGTGCCTAAGAGAAAAGAAAGGCTTCCCGCCCATGCGGGATTTATCCATAACAGGATCAGGCAGACAAGGCCAAGCGACTCTGATTGATCAGGTTTCCTCTTTAAGTAAAAACCGATGCTTCGCACCAGAGCAAGCAAAAGCGTTCTCAAGGCGCTGACATGCCAACTGCTGAGATAACAAAAAAACAATAGCAACGAAAACGCAATGATTTCCACTGCCATCCGCGGAAGAGACAAGGCATTTCCCAGCCGGATCACACCTCGATAATAGATTCCCAAGTGAAGGCCCGAAAGGACAAAGAGATGGAGCATCCCAAGTTCCTGAAGTCCCTTTTCCATCTCTCGATCCAATCCTTCTCGAATCCCGAAGAGCAAGCTGAAAGCCATTCCCCTATGCTCGCCCATCCCTTCCATACGCCGGTGGAAGGAAGAAAGAAGGCGCTGTCTCAGCGTAAGAGGGATGTCGGCTTCAAACTCGGCTTTCATCACTTTCGCCTCAGCAAAAATTCCTCGTGCTGCATATGACCGATTGATGAACCATCTTCCGTTTTTTTGCGGAAACGGCCGGATTTCAAAGGTCCCCCAATATTCTCCTTGCGGTAATTTTCCAAAATAGCGATAAGAATTCTCCTCGGTTGCGATCACTTTATCCGTTTGTATGACACCGTGATCGACAATAGAAAAAGCACCTGAATATTCCCCCGCGCAGACATTCGGGCAGATCACGACAGGTAAAAAGCACAAAAGTACCAGCCATAACTTCATTGGAAATAAAGAAAGAAGGATACAAAAAAGCGGGAGTACCATCCCTCCCGCCGGAAAAGAAAAGGCCAGGCATAGTAGCCAGGAGCCAAGCGCCAGCAGGAAGATCGGCCGTCTTACCTGCATGTTCCCTCCTCCGCTCTACACTAGAATTGTATCTTGACTCGGCTCACAAACGGCTGTGCTTCCACATAATAAGTGTAGTATAGGTATTCTCCTGCCGGAAGCATTTCCACCGGAACTCCCTTTAAGGAATACTCCTTGTACTGGTTGTCGCGGATGACGCGCAGTGTCGAACCATCACTTAAAAAGATGTCCTCGTCCTTAAAGCGGATCTGGTCAAAAGAAAGATCATAATACGAAAGAAACTGTGGGTCCGTTCCATAGTAGAAGCGGCCGGCAAAAGAAATGACATAATAACCGTCGACCCAGAGATCCTCAACAAATGCAGCTGCATTTGCCAGCTCTACGCAATCTCTCAATCGAGTTTCAATATCAATCGCATTCGAATACAGCACGCCATCTTTTTTTGTCAGATACCGGACTCGTCCCCTCTCATCAAAATGAGGTGAGGTCGTCACTTCTTCACCCTCCGCCGTTAAATGCATCTGTGTGTCGGTGGAGGTCTCAATAAAATATACTCCGAGTCTTGTCGGAGTGGAGCTGTCTCCGTACAAGACGACGGCCTCTGTCGGCGAGGCGCTCAAAAAGCATCCTTCCTCGATGCTGAGCAATTCTTTTGTCTCGTTGATATAGATCTCAAAAGTATTGTCCTCATCATCCGAGACAACATAATACTGAGTTCCGTTTACAAGGAATATGCCTTCGAGGGATGTGACAGGCATTTCTTCCGTGTTTTCAAGAAGCCTCTGCACTGTATTTCGGATCGGACTCAAAAGCTGCACGCCTTCAGAATTGAGAAAGAGAATATTGTCTTTGAGATAGTGAATGTCGCTGACACCCTGAGCAAGGACAATAATCTCCTCTCCATCGATCTGGACAAGATCCGTCCCACGCATACCGTAGAATAGATTATCCCGGACATATCCGACATCGATCGCCTCTTCGGACCGAATAAGAATTTGTTCTTCCCAGTTCACCTCTGCAGGGACATCACCGACATAGATAACCCCATCGTATTCGATCAATCCGTCGGGACTGTATATAGCAATCTCAGGCTGCTCCTGATCAATGCCGTCACCGAGATCCGTCGCCACTTCAAAATTCTCCTCATTTGAATTCAAAGGCGCCTTCTTATCACGAAAAAACACGGCCCACGAAAAAAAAACCAATAGACTTACAAGTATGACTCCAAACGCGATTGCTCGATTTTTCATTGTTTCTCCCAAAAAAAAGATACACGCAGAGTGTATCTTAAGAATTCGACTTGATGCGCTCAACCAAACTTGTAAAAGCTGCCGGATCATTGACTGCCATATCTGCGAGAATCTTTCGGTTGATAGTGATCCCCTGATTTTTCAGTCCATGCATGAAGGTGCTGTATGTCATGCCGTTGATGCGGCTGGCCGCATTGATGCGGGTAATCCAGAGCTTTCTGAAATCCCTTCTTCGGAGCTTGCGACCGACAAATTGTGAGCGCAGGCTTCGCATGACAGCGATATTAGCCGCTCGGAACACCTTGCTCTTCTGTCCGTAAAAACCTTTTGCCTGTTTGAGGACTTTCTTATGTTTTTTCTTGGCGTTAACTGCGCCTTTCACTCTTGCCATGATTTATCTCCTCCCGATCCTAATAAGGCATCCCGCTGTCGATGCGCTTCTGATCTCCCGCGGAAACAATGGCGCTCTTGCGAAGTTTGCGTTTAACATTGGATGATTTGTGTCCTAATTTGTGACGCATGCCCTGCTGCTGTCTCTTGAGTTTACCTGATCCGGTTCTCTTAAAGCGTTTGGCAATGCTCTTTCTTGTTTTCATTTTCGTCATGGTTCTCTCCTATTTCTTAACCGGAGTAAAAAAGGCGACGACGCTGCGCCCTTCAATGCTTGGGCGTTTGTCCAGCTCTCCGTACTCCTTGATCATCTCTGCAAATCTCTCAACGACTTCTACCCCCAGTTCTTTGCGACTGAGCTGACGGCCGCGAAATCGCAGAGATACTTTGAGGCGATCTCCCGCCTCGAGGAATCGAATCGCGTGTTTTGCCTTAGTCTCCATATCGCCGCCGTCGATATTGACGCTGAGGCGAATTTCCTTAACTTGGATAATGCGCTGTTTTTTTCTGGCTTCTTTTTCCATCTTCGACTGTTCGTACTTGTACTTTCCATAGTCCATGATTTTACACACGGGTGGACGCGCTTGCGGCGCTATTTTTACCAGGTCCAGCTTTGCTTCATCCGCTGCTTCCAATGCCTCTTGTATAGAGACAATTCCTATTTGTCGACCGTCTACATTGATCAGTCTGACTTCACGATCGCGAATTTCCTCATTAATTTCTGTCTTTTTTATACCTGCCTCCAAAAAAAATGCGGACATTTTGCCCGCATTTCTACCGAATTCATACACTTGCTATGAACCCATGGCTTCAGCCATCAGGTGAGAAAGGGGGCTTTCTGCTTGTTAACAGTGTAAATACTATCAAGAATATTAGCATGTGTCAAGTTTTGAATTGAATAGGGTCGTGTCAAGTTGTTGTAGGTCAACACAATCGTATGCAAATGCACGCCATTGTGTTTGTCTCCTTCATTTAGACAAACACAGCGACAAATACGAAGCCTTTATGTGTTTTAAGCCTGGATGGCGCGAGAGGAGACTTCCTCTCTAAGCTTGTCTATTAGTTCCGGGAGCCCCATCTCAAACTGCTTGTTTTTCCCCTTTTCATCGACTGAGAAGTGACGCACGGCAAATACGCCCTCGTCCATCTCTTTATCGCCGATGACAAGCATATAGGGAACCTTTTCCATCTGTGCCTGCCGGATTTTATAGCCGACCTTCTCACTTCTCTGATCGTGACGAACCCGAAAACCGGCTTCCAAGAGCTGATCGGCCACTTTCTTAGAAAACGCATGATGGCGGTCGGAAACGGGAATCACTCTGACCTGCTCAGGGGCAATCCATAACGGGAATTTTCCCGCAAACTCCTCGATCAGGATTCCCATAAACCGCTCCAAGCTCCCGAGAATCGTTCGGTGAACCATGACAGGCCTTGCCTTCTCTCCCTGCTCATTGATATAAGTCATGTCAAATCGTTCGGGCATTTGGAAGTCGAGCTGTATCGTCCCGCACTGCCATGTGCGTCCGATGGCGTCTGCAAGATGAAAATCGATTTTCGGGCCATAGAAAGCACCGTCTCCCTCATTGAGGATGTATTCCCTTCCCATCTCTCCAAGAGCTTCCTTGAGCTGAAGTTCCGCAAAATCCCATTGTTCTCGTTCCCCCATCGAATTTTCCGGTCGAGTGGACAATTCCATGTGGTAATTAAATCCGAACGTTCCGTAAATATCATCACACAATCGAATGACACCTTTTATTTCCTCTTTGATCATGCCGGCCGTCATAAACAGGTGCGCATCATCCTGCGTAAAAGCTCGCACACGCATCAGGCCGTGAAGCGCACCGGAGAGCTCATGGCGGTGAACCAAGCCCAGCTCCGCCCAGCGCATAGGAAAGTCTCGATAACTATACATGCGGTTTTTATAGATGAGAATCGAACCCGGACAGTTCATCGGCTTGATGGCATACTCTTCGTCATCGATCTTGGTAAAGTACATATTCTCTTTATAGTGATCCCAATGACCCGAGCGATGCCAGAGGCTTTCATTCAAAATCATGGGAGTACGAATCTCATCATATCCTGCTGCTTTGTGCTTTTCTCTCCAGAAACTCTCAAGCTCATTTCGGATTATCATTCCCTTCGAGTGGAAAAACGGAAATCCGGGACCCTCCTCGTGCATGCTGAACAGATCCATCTCTCTTCCAATCTTGCGATGGTCGCGCTTCTTGGCCTCTTCAAGAAAATGCAGATGCGCCTCGAGGTCCTTTTTCTTCTCATAGGTCGTACCATAGATCCTCTGAAGCATCTTGTTCTTTTCATCTCCGCGCCAATACGCTCCGGCGATGCTGAGAAGTTTTATCGCCTTGACTTTAGAAATATCTTTGAGATGAGGTCCTCTGCATAAGTCGATGAATTCTCCCAATTGATAAAAACTGATCACTTCATCTTCCGGAAGACTCTCAATAAGATCAACTTTATAGACCTCTCCCATCGGCCTAAATCGATCGAGAGCCTCTTCCCGACTCATCTCAAAGCGCTCAAGCAAATGGCCTTCAGCGACTATTTTTTTCATTTCTTCTTCAATCCGCTCAAGATCTTCCGGAGAAAAACGATGCTCCGTATCGAAATCATAGTAGAAGCCGTCATCTATGGCAGGTCCGATGGCAAAACGCACATCGGGGTACAGACGCTGGACGGCAAGCGCCATAATATGAGCGCTGGTATGCCAAAAAATCGCTTTTCCCTCGGGGTCCTCAAAACGGACAAAGCGAACCGAGGCATTTTCTGTCAACGTCTCTTGAAGCCCTCTGGTTTCTCCATTGACGACAGCTCCCAGAACATTTCGAGCGAGGCCTTCAGAAATACTTCGAGCAATCTCATAAAGCTGAACTCCCTTTTCATATTCTCTTGCCGATCCGTCCGGAAATGTTACCTTGATCATGATTCCTCCTAAAAAAAAATCCCGCCTCATAGGGCGAGTCAACGCGGTTCCACCTAATTTCATCCTCAGATCTCAAAAGGGGATAACGCCCCCATGCGTCAGTCATTACCTGAAACTCCGCAGCGGTACCGCTCTCATTCAATGAAAGCCTTTCACCTCCCGGCTTCTCTCTGCACATCGTCGTGAGAGTGCATGTCTGCATCTTCGTCTTATAAAATTACGTTCATTCTATACCCACAAATAGAAGGTGTCAAATCAGAAATTTAAACTCTCCTTGCTTTAATATATTTTCGCTTTCGCTATCGTTATCGTTATTCATAATCGAACATTCTCTTGTCATTGCGATCTCTCAACTCGCCCCAAACCATTCCTATGCACGCAGACATTAAAAAACCCTCCGCGGAAGCTGTCTTCCCGCTTAGAGGGTCGATTGCATGTAGTATTATCGATTTGCTTCCATCCTATAGCCTTCCATCTCCCTTTGATTGCCAAGGACAAAATGACCGGGAACGACTTCTTCCCACACAGGCGGATCCTCATCATAATCATGCACGCTCGGATCATATACCAATATTTTTTTACCTCGCTCACTCTCGGGGTCGGGCTGGGGAACAACGGACAAAAGAGCTTTCGTATACGGATGCAGCGGAGCGCGAAACAATTCTTCACTTGGAGCCAATTCCACAAGTTGTCCTCGACTGATGACAGCGATGCGATCGGATATGAAACGCATGACGGAGAGGTCGTGGGCAATAAACAAATACGTCAGCCCTCTCTCCTTTTGAAGCTTGCTCAGCAGATTGAGGACTTGCGCTCGAATCGATACATCCAATGCGCTGATCGGCTCATCCGCTACAATGAATTCAGGCTCCATAATAAGAGAGCGAGCTACCCCGATTCTCTGGCGCTGTCCGCCGGAAAACTCGTGAGGAAAACGACTGGCAAACTCAGGAAGCAGTCCTACATCGAGAAGCGCCTGATCGACTAAGAGCGCTCTTTCGCGCTTCGAGAGATGTTTTTTCGTATTGTACGTGCCCTCTGCGACGATATAGTCAACTTTTGCACGCTCATTTAAGCTACTCATCGGATCTTGAAAGATCATCTGGATCTCCGAGACGACCTTTCTGTCCAATTCTCGAGAAATCTTGCCACTGATTCTCTCACCTTTATAGAGAATCTCCCCTCCGCTGACCGGGTGAATCCGCAGAATCGCCCGCCCAATCGTCGTCTTTCCGCTTCCGGATTCTCCTACAAGGCCAAATGTCTCTCCTTTATAAATGTCAAAGCTGACATTTTTAACGGCTCGAAATGGTTTGCGGCGCGATCCGAAGTTGACATCTAAGTTTCTGACGCTGAGAATAACGTCTCTTTCTTCCATCGTCATCTCCTTCCCATGCCGCGGATGTTCTTAATATATTCCGGAGGTTCTACCTTCGGGGCCCGCGGATCCAAGAGCCAGGTCTTTGCCTTGTGCGTCGGCGAGACCTCAAAATACGGAGGCTCCTTTAAAAAATCGATTTCAAGCGCCTGTGGATTTCTCGGAGCAAAGGCGTCCCCCACTATCGGCGCAAAGAGATTGGGGGGCGTTCCCTTAATGGAGTACAGCTCTTCCCCCTTGATGCCCAATTGAGGAAGAGAGCTCAGCAGCGCCCATGTGTAAGGATGCCTGGGATCATAAAAGACCTCTTCAGCCGTGCCGATTTCCACGATGTCACCGGCATACATGACGGCCACCCGGTCTGCCACATTAGCCACCACGCCCAAATCATGGGTGATAAAAATGATGGTGAGCATCAGCTTTTTCTTAAGTTCTTTCAAAAGATTGAGAATCTGCGCTTGAATCGTCACATCGAGCGCAGTGGTAGGCTCATCGCAGATGAGAATCTTAGGCTGACAGGCGATGGCGATGGCGATGACGACGCGCTGCCTCATGCCACCGCTGAACTCATGAGGATATTGTCGAGCTCTTTTTTCCGGATTTTCAATCCCCACTTCATGTAAAAGCTCATGAACGGCTACCTTGAGATCGTCCCCGACCAGTTTTTGGTGGACTCGCACCGCTTCGGCAATCTGCGAACCGATCGTCTTAAGGGGATTGAGGCTGGTCATCGGATCCTGCAAAATCATGCTGATTTCTCGTCCCCGAAAGCCGAGCCAGTCCTTTTCTCCCTTAAATTTAGCCAAATCGCGCACCTCATGATCTCCATAGTAGAGTATTTCTCCACCGTCGATGAAGCCGTTGGCATCCAGAAGGCCGATAAAATTCTTATTGAGAACCGTCTTTCCGCTTCCGGACTCACCAACGATTGCCAATGTCTCTCCCCGATATACGTCGACAGAAAGAGAGCGAATGGCGTGGAGTGTTCTGCCCCTTAAATTGAATTTTACATCGAGATCTTTAACACTGAGAATTTGCTTCTGCATATTCTCCCCCTTAAACGTGCTGTTTCGGATCAGCTGCATCCGAGAAGGCGTTGCCCGAAACATAGAATGAAATCGTCACAAGCGAGAGAATAATCGTCGGATAGATGAGCTGATAGCGAAGAGACGGCGAGAGCATCATCTGACGTCCGACATTGATGAGGTTTCCTAGACTCGCAACTGTCGCCGGCAGGCCTAAACCGATATAGGTGATAAAAACTTCATATCCGATATTTGCCGGAATAGACAGCGCCATTCGGAGCATGATGATAGAAATCAGATAGGGCAGAAGGTTTTTGACGATAATTTTTGGAGTCTTCGTGCCCAGGCATCGCGAAGCGAGATTATATTCCCTATCTCGGATAATGATAATAAAGTTTCTGATGAATCTCGCCATGCCGATCCATCCTGTCAGACTCATCGCAAGGATCAGCGTTCCCACACCCGCCGGAAGGATGTAGGCAATCAAAATCAGAACGATGGTGACCGGGATATTGTCGAGAACATTGTAAAGCTCGGTGAAAAAGAAGTCGAGCTTTCGCACATATCCCCATAGCACCCCGACAATAATACCGACAAAAGCCTCGATCAGCGCGACGACGACGCCGATGAACAGCGAGGTCCTCGTTCCCGCCCAAATATTAGCCCAGAGATCCTGTCCGATGGAGTTGGTTCCCAAGATAAAGCGATGTTGGGTTCCGTCCGTTAGCATGACTTCTGTACCCGGTTGCAAATTCCTATAGGGCAAGCCCGTCGCCGGATCATTGTTGACCTGAAAATAGCCTATCTGCCCCGGAAGCAAGGGCTGGATAAACGTAAAGAGTACGAGGATGACGACAATACTCAAGAAAAACATGGCTGATTTTTTCCTGGCAAATGCCCGGAAGGTCGAACGCCAATAGGAGTAATTGCTGTAACCCGTCTTCTCTACTTTTGATTCGTCGAACTCGGCAAAGCGGAAGAGCTCTTCATCACTCATCTCTTCAGCCATTTTTTTTGTAAATTCATCTTCCATCGACTCGATAGCGGGATGTTTGAGACGAGGCATCAGCGTCCCCCTTTCTTTTGACCCAAGGTTATGCGCGGATCCAGCAGCACCATCGCCATATCCCCGAGAATCAGCCCGATGATACCCACTGTTGCAAACAGAAGGACGATCGCCTGCACCATCGTATTATCCTGGCGCTTGATAACATCAACTAGAAGCCCTCCCATTCCCGGGATGCTGTAAAGAGATTCAATATAGATCGAACCGATGACTGTATTGAGAAACGAAGTAGGCAAATACTGTACCATCGGGACAAAGGCATTGCGAAACACATGGCTGAACATGATGTTGTTCTCCGAAAGACCCTTGATTCTCGCTAATTGGACATAATCTTTTGTCGACTCATCGACCATATAGCGGCGAAGCCACATGGCATAATATGCGATATTTCCCAAGGACATGGAAAAAACCGGCAAAATCCACATCTTCCAGTCATTAATATTAAAGAGCATCTTGATGCCGAGAAGTTGCGTGCCATATAATTGCAAAAATAAATAGTAGACTGCAGCCGGGACAGCCTGAATAAATACGACAAATCCGGTTCCCAAATGGTCGAAGAATTTCCCCTTGTGCCGAGCCATCAGCGTCCCCATGGGAATGCCTATCGTTAAAGAGAGAAGAAGCGCCATGCTTCCAAGTTTTAAAGAAACGGGGATTTTCGGGGCAAGTATTTCTGTTACCGGCACATTATTTCGATAGATTCTTGATGTCCCCAAATCCCCCTGCAGGAGATTTTTAAACATGCGCCCTAATTGCACGGGCATGGGCTGATCAAGGCCCATCTGATGCAGTCCGCTCTCGATCTGCAATTTACTCATTTTATCAAAATTGGGGAAATACCCCTCAATAGGCATCTGTCTCAAAAGAATAAATACAATCGTCAAAATGATAAACAGAGTCAGCAGAGAGCGCAGGAGGCGCTTGGAGATATACATAAGCATATTGATGCTCCTCCGGTGATCTTTGATAAAACTCAGGGCTCCTGTGAAACAAGAGCCCTGAAACTCAGTCTGTTTCGCCTATTATTGGACACCTATTTTGTCAAGCCACTCATCATATCTCTGATTGAAAGTTTCCATGTCTACGTAATCATCGTAAATCGTCTGTCCCTTGTAACGGAGATTCGAGACGCCGCACGGAGCATACTGGCCTTCAAAGATATTCAGACGCGTAGCCTGATAGCCTGCAGGATCAATAAAGTAAGGAATGACCACGGCGTTTTCAATGAGCATTGCTTCCGCTTCCGCGAAGGCCTTATATCTCGGCAATGTATCGGCAATCCCCTTGGCTTCCTTCACTTTGGCGTAGTAAGCAGTCAGAAGTGTCTTCATGTCGCTTTCGCCTTCTTCAAAGAGGAGATAGTCCATATCATTGTACGTATTGGCTTCGCGCTTATTGTCCGTGTCGCGAATGGTGTCATCGATAGCAAATGGCTCAGTCCATGTAGACGGATCTTCATAGTCGGCGCCCCAGTTCAGGCGCATAAAGCCGTACATGCCGTTTCGGCGTACCTGGCGGAGGAACCCGTCAGCAGGTCCACCATAGAGCTCACAGACGAGGAAATCCGTTCCGAGAGCACCCTCCAGTTGCTGTTTGAGAAGGACACATTCCTGCTCCCAGTTGCTCATGTTGGAGCGGTATCCGAGGATCATTTTTACAGGCAGTGTAACACCGGCTGCCGTCAACTCCTCGATCGCCGCTTGTTTGTATTTCTCAATTTGCCCTGGATTGTAGAAATACTGGTCAACATTGTCAAATTCAGGAAGCATGGAGTAGTCAACATCGTCGACGCTGGTAAATGTTCTGGGGGTGATCGTACGCTGTGTCACTTCGATGCGCGCCTGCTCGTCGGGCTCCAGTGCATACATGGAGTAGTTGCGATCAAAAGCGGCCATGATTGCGCGACGGAAGTTGGTGTTTTGAACGGCCTTATCCCAGTTCTCGGGCTCCCAGCCATTTTCTTCCCAGGTCTTGAGCCGCTCGTCGTTGCCGGAAGCTGCACGGAAGTTAAATCCGTAGAAATACGAATAATCGGGAACAGCGCGTCCTTTTGAGACGTATTCAGGATAGCTTGCCAGCCATTCATCGACGATGTCATTGCTGATAGCTGCGTAATCGACCTCGCCGCGGAGCACCATGGTGGGTGCCAACGTTGCCGCTTCGGCATTATAAGTGAGTTCGATTTTAGTGATGTGCACATTGCCGGCATCCCAGTTGGCATAATTCTTTTCATATACGCGCCTAACCTGAGGCTCATAGCTGGTGACAATATACGCACCGTTGTAGTACATGCGATCATTTGCTGTTCCGAAATCGAGCTTTAACTCGTCGAGAAGCGGGCCATATGCGGGCATATAGCACACATATGTCAAACATGTCGGGAAGAAGGGATATTTATCCACGGTTGTATATTCAAGGGTATATTCATCGATCGCCTTGACTCCGACGGTGGCAAAGTCGGCGCCTGAATCATCCGCCACTTTCACATCCGTTTCAGCGAGTGTCTGATAGTATTCAGAAACCGTGTCATAATAGTCTGCAGCACCCTCAATCAGGTCGAGAATCATATAATCCGTTCCGGACTGATTTTGTGGATCGCAGACATATTTTGCCGCCGATACAAAGTCATGTGCCGTCACTTCCGCCATAGGCTCACCCAGATGGTTGAACCATTTGGTGCCCTGGCGAAGATGGAAAGTCCAAGTGAGTCCATCTTCCGATACTTCCCAGCTTTCAGCTAAACCCGGGATCAGCTCTCCGAATTCATTGTATTCAACCAATGTATCGATGACATTGGCACCTACGGTTTGTTCATTGGTGGCGCCTTCAATGAGATAATTCATCGATGAAATCTCAGCGCTGTACAGCGAACGATACACCATCGCTTCGCTGTCACCCAATGCATTGGCAACTTCCGTCGGTTCTTCGGGCGTTGACTCCTCTGTGGGAGCAGGAGACTGCTGGCACGAGGTAAGCAGTGAAAGCACAAGTACGAGGACCAAAATCCAAGTTACTCTTTTCATTATTTCCTCCCATTTTAAATTCGTAACGGAACTCCATCCGTTCGTTAAAAAACATTATAAAGCATATTACAGGAATACTCCAGTTTACAATTCTCTTATAGATATGTTTTATTATTTTTATTATTGAGAATCATGAATTGTGTTTAGCATTCCGCCCAGTGCCAGAAATCTCTCTAAAATCATCCTGGACACTCTCGCTCCATAAATATACGACTCGTGCTTTGAATGATAGAGCGGATCGTGAAAGTCTTTATGGAACATCGCGATGACATAATCCCCTTTCGGGGTGAAGATGATCCCGCCATCCGTTCTACAAGCATCCATGCTACCGCTTTTCGACGCTACGGTAATCTTCTCTTCATCCGATACAGTACTGTCTTCTCCTGCTAGATAATATGGAGGGAATTCCCCCACAAGCATGCTGTTGTAGTGCTGTCGACTGAAAATGGAGATCATGTCCTCACATGCTTCTTTTGAGACGAGCTCTCCCTGATGCAGTCTATAGAAAAACTCACCATAATCTTTCACAGTGCTCGTACCGAGGTTCTTATATTTTTCCCAATCGATTGGATTGTGGAGGACCGTATTGGAAAAACCGTATTTCTTGATCGTCTCATTGATATGCTCAAGGCCCAAGTAGTCGATCATGACGTTGGTCGCCGTATTATCACTTACGATGATCATTAAGATTGCGATGTTGCGCGCGC
Source organism: Tissierellia bacterium (assembly GCA_012520095.1). Lineage (GTDB taxonomy): Bacteria > Bacillota > Clostridia > Peptostreptococcales > Acidaminobacteraceae > DUVM01. The sequence goes on from JAAYOV010000105.1 coordinate 38,835, forward strand.
TCATCGAAAAACCGGGCTTCAAAGACTGAAGGACGCCGGAACCCTCGACGACAAATTTCTCCTCCACCGTCAATAATTCTTCCAGGTCTTTTAAGCCGGAAGCGGCCTGCTCGTAGAGATCTAAGAGGATAAAGCTTTTGATCGTACTGGCCGTTTCGAAAGGCTCATCTTCGCAAACAGAGGCCGTATTGCCTTTAAAATCCCTTACGTACAGTGCCATATGGCCACTGTAGCTAATCAACTCTCTCTGTACTCTTTGAATAATATCCATTCGCCTTACCTGAAAATGCTCGCAGCCGCCGTATAGGAGTTGACGAGATCCTCTCGATAATCCTCATCTTCTTCATTAAGGCTATTGTAGTCGACTCCGTTATTTGCCGAAGAAGAGTGTATGTAGCGGCCGTCCTCTATATACATGGCGACATGCCCCGGAAAGAACATCAGATCCCCCTTCTGAATATCCTCTTTCGGGATCTCCTTCAAAATAAATCCGTCTTTAATGGCGGCATCGCGGTAAATCGTATATCCGTTGAGGAGATATGCCATCGAAGTGAGTCCGGAACAATCGAGTCCGGCCGGTGTCTTTCCTCCCCAACGGTACTGAGCCCCCAGATACATTTCAGCCGTGCGCACGAGGGATTCGCGCAATTCCTCCTCATCGGCGATGTCATCAAGCTCCAAAAGATCCGTCAGATTATCTACAAATGTCCAGCCCTCGGTGCCGTCAGGAAGCAAGACTTTCTGCCAGCGATCGTCGCGAGTTTCCGCAATAACCGCTATACGGCCACCACGTGGGATCCCTTGAAGAAAAGCGCCCTGCACTTTGGGCTCCGCATGAATATCTGCATATGGCGTGATCACCACTTTCTTTTCCGCCCGGACCCATTCAGGATCACACAGTTCCTCAACGAGAAAATCATCTCGGTGAATGAGAGCCTCATATCGATAATGTGTTCGAACTCGATACCATTGACCTTCTTGATGGGAAAGGATTTCTACCGGCATGCCGAACAGCGCTTCATCTGCCAGTTCACACATCGCTGTAGGCTCGCTCATGAGCGGAGCAATATCGCGAATAATCCAAGCCTTCATATCTCCTCCTTTAACAGCCATCTGCCAATGTGGCCGATGGTCTTCTCACGCATTTCTTGCATTTCTTCTCCGGGGGCGCTCGTTGTCATCGCAGCAACCAAAATATCTTTCTTCGCAAAAAAGATTCCAACATCGTGGCTGACTTCATCGAGGCCTCCCGTCTTATGGGCAAATTCTATATTCCGGGGCAAAAATCTCTTCAAAAGCCTGGTGTCTCGACATCTCTTCATCAATTCTATCGCCCGCTGACATGGATCTTCTTTAAAATACTCTCTGCGATAAATTGCGCGAAGAAGTGTCGCCATATCCGAAGCGCAAGTCATATTGTCAATTCCCTTTGCCCTGGCCTCTGTATCCATCATTTTTCTCTGAAGCACGGTCTCCGTCATGCCAAGATCATTGAAAATTCGATTGACACGATCCCAACCGACCAAATCGATGAGAACATTGGTAGAGGCATTGCAACTTTCCAGCATCATCCACTGCAAATACTCCTTCACTGTATAGCTTCCCTCTTCCATTTCCACGACCACACTGAAGTCGACCGCGTTTTCAGAAGAGAGCTCGATGACGTCGGAAAACGAAAAGCCTCTCCCCTCTTCTTCCAGCACCGCCATCATAAGAGGTACTTTGATCGTACTGGCACTGGAGTGCGCCATATGATCGGCAAGCACAACCTGCTGTCCGCTTGTAAGCTCTTCGAGCACCAGCGACAGAGTGATTTTGCGCTCCTTAGCCATCTGCTCGGCATGTGTTTTCACATATTCCATCCGCCTGACGAGTTGATTCATGTGATTGTCTCCTAATTATGAAGTCGTCGCTTTCTCAGTTATAATAAAATACAATGCCCTTGCGAGCACTGTATTGCCTCCGGGCACTCATCATAACCCTTTTCTGCATTTCATTCCACCATCTCTTTTCACAGCACAAAATATTTGACGCTCCATTGTCTCGATCATCTCCACTGACGAAAAGCCCGCTTCAAAAAGGGCCTCTCGGATCTCACTCGGCTTCCAGGCTCTTTGAAAATGATATTCTCTCTCTTTTCGATATCGCTCCCCCTCTCGGATAAAAATGAGAAGATCAAAATATACTCCTCTTTCTTCAGGAACAAATTGGTTCTGCCAAATCAGCGCAAACTCTTCTTCATCATAGATGAAAACATTCTCAGCAAGCTCTTCTCGGATCTTTTTTTCCGTACTGATGTCAAAAAGAAGTGCGCCTCCCGGCACAAGAGCGCGAAAACTTCGAGAGAAAAAGGATTCAATTTCCTCTTCCTGCATATAATTGACCACATCAACAGCCGCAAGGACAACATCCAGTTCGCGAGAAAATTCCTCTCCTTGATCGATCATAAGATGAAGGCCTTGTTGATTGCCAAGCCTTGAAGCCGCAAGCGATAGCATCTCCTCCGATACGTCCAGAGCCCAGTACTCCCTCGATCGAGGCAGGAGCTTTTGAGTAATTCTTCCGCTCCCGCAGCCCATCTCGAGCATTCGCCCTTTCAGTGTGTACAAGGATGAGAAGGCTCCTATCAGTTCATCATAAGGAAAGTCATCCATCAATTGATCGTATATCTGTGCAAACGAATTATACATACATTCCCATCCGTATGAACCATTCACTGAGGATGGCCATCGCCACAAAAAGTATGACTGACAGAAAAAGGGGAAGCCATACCCCTAACGGAATGCGCTGATATCTCTCTGTCGACGCATTCTCGGGAAAATCAGATTCATCTGTCTCCTCACAATCCTTCCATTTTTGGTTCATCTCTTCCGAAGAGAGGGTTCCCGTTCCCACCGCGATGAGATCTGCCGGCATCTCTCGACTCTGATAGAGACGGCGAAAGATCGCCCCGGTGGAAAAAACTCCGAAAAGGGCAAGCGGAAAAATACCGAACACCGCTTGCATCGTCAGCGCCTCAGGTGTTTCACCGGGCATGTCTGCCGTCAGCTGAATATAATATACAATGGCATTAAAATAGGTATGCCCTAAGATCGCAGGCACAACAGAGTCATAGATATGTGCCAGCAAGGAAAACACCACCCCGAGATAAATGGGGCTTAATAAGTTATATGCATTAAAGTGAATCAGCCCAAAAAATATGGAACTCAAAATAATCGCCTTGGAAAGTGGAAGTTTTTCAGCATATGATCGCAGAAAAAACCCTCGAAACATCAACTCTTCACATATCCCGGGCATGACGGAAAACATAAGTACTATGATAGCCGGATGGAACGCGGTTTCCAAGATGTCGATCGGTTGATAATGAGTCATTCCCAGTGACTCCAAAAGTATAATGACAAATCCGTTTAAAAAAGTGGAGACGGGAATGGCGAGGAAACTCAATACAAACGCCCAAAAAAAAGCACTTATAGGGACTTCGTTAAGTCGAAGAAAAGTAAGCACTCCCCCTCTTCTTTTCGCAAGCACGACTGTGGGCAAAAGAAAAAGGAGAAGCTGAGATAAAACCAGCCCGACATATCCCAAAAAAGCCTGTAGAGGAGCGGCCACAAACAGTTGAATTAGACAGAGGAAAAAAAAATACCACGTCGTTCTCGTCGGATGCATATAGTTCCTTTCCAAAAATGGTTTCTTGCCAACAGGGTATATATGTTTATAATGAAGTGGGAGGGAAAATGAAATTTGCCATCATCGGACATCAAAGTCCGCTTGCAAAGCCGTTTCTTAATCTGCTCAATCAAGTATCGGATGAGCATGAATACACCTTCTATGAAAAGGGCAAGTTATTGCCCGTCATAGAGTTTCGCGGGCATGAAATGCCCGTTTATCCCCTGGAAAATGCGGAATCGGTCGATGCCGATCTTCTCATCTTCTTTCCCGAAGCGGCTGATCGTAAATACATGCTCAACGCCGAAGGAGCCGGAAAACGAGTTCTTGATTTAAAGGGCTTGTTTGCTGATGAAAATACCATCCCTCTCGTCGTCCCCAATATCAAGACTTCCAGGTATCGAAACGCTCCCATCATCTCCGTTGCCGATGTCCATCTGTTTATCATCTCTCCTCTTTTGAAGACGATGGAAAGTCGCTTCCGCATCAAAAGGGCTTCGATCGTGATCAACACTCCCGAGCCGATTCAAACAGCGGAAGACGACTACACAGATCGCGAAATCGACTTCATCAATCAGGGGCTTAAGATCCTCGACGACAAACAGACGCGCATTACCGTCTCTTTTACAGAAAATTTGTACGACAAGAAGACCAATATTCTCTTAAACGTTGAGTTTATCCGGCCTCTCAACACCGACACACTGAAAAAGCAGATTCAAGAGATCCCTATGTTCACCTATTCGCATGACGAGGCAAAAGAAGATGATTCCAGGGTTCTGATCACGCGAACCAGAAGGGATCTCAGTGTCGATAGCGGATTGCATATGAGTCTACAAGCGCAGAATCTTTCCAAGATATATGCTGAAGGGCTGAAATCGCTACTCGAGACAATAGCACAATCGCAGTAATTCAGAGTCTCTATTTCTTGGTTTCTTCGAACGCAGCCACACTGACAGGAAATGCCTCTCTTGCCAACGTCTCAAGCGCAGCCGCATAATCGCGAATCTCTGATTGAGCGCCTTCTCCTGAGCGAAGATCCAGGAAATGAATCAAACCCTGAAGGCTGACCGTCCAATACCAGCGTACGTATAGTCCATAGGCGCTCGGCAGGAAAAGCCTGGCCATCTCCGTGGCAATTCCGTTTTCCGATGCCCATTCGTAATTTTTCATCCCCTCCTCAATCTGTTCGAGGAGTTTTTTTGTCGCTTCTTCTCCTAATTCAAGGGGCACCATCGCTCCGCTCCCCTGCTTCGTGTCCTCAGGAGACGACCTCCATTGATCTGCAGCAGGAATGTAAAATTTCACCGCCTCACTTACATATCGCCTGGAGGACTCATTCCAAGCCGTCATTGGATCCTGTGCGCCTTCCTGATGAGAAGAGCCGATAATGTGTTTCCACCATTGTCTGGCGATCATGAGAGGCGCATACACTTCAAACTGCAAAACAGCATGGCGGAAGGGACTTGTGTGTTTTTCTCTGATCAAAAAATTGATCAGCCTTTTATCGCGTTCGGAAAGAACTTCGGATGCCTTATCGTAAGAGACGCGCGCAGCATTTACCGGGGTCAAGTCTGAACCTAATACATCGACAAGACGGACATAACCTTTGTCTAAAACATCAATCTTTTTCACCCTTACTCCTTAAAAATAAAAATGTGATCTACATTTCGATAGTAGTCGCCATAGTTAAGACCGTAACCGACAATAAAGACATCGTCTACGGTGAATCCGACATAATCACTCTCAAAATCCACCTTTCTGCGAGATGGCTTATCAAGGAAAGTGCATGTGCGAAGGCTTCGAGGCTTCCTATCCTTCAGCACATTGTATACGGTCTTCATAGTATACCCTGTATCGATGATATCATCGACAATGAGAACGTCGAATTGAGAGAGATCTCGAGAAACATCCTGGAGGATATTCACCACGCCAGTACTCACTTCACTCGACTGATAACTCGATGTCGTCATAAATTCAACGACGAGTGGAAGATCAATCTGACGGATCAAATCCGCCGCAAATACAAACCCTCCTTTCATCAGGGTGATGACTAACAGCTCTTTATCCTGATAGTCCCCCGTTATTTCCTCACCCAGCTCCTCGACTCGTCGTGCGATGGCATCTCGATTGAGGAGAATTTCCCTTTCTTTCATTAAGCCTCCTTTCGCCTATTCTACCACAGAAAATGAATGACAAAATAAAAAAAGGCGCTAAGCGCCTTATCACCCTTCCCTTAGGATGCGTATCACACTCGTGTGGCTCATTCCCAGTACATATCCTATATCTCGGAAACTCAGATCCGTCTCCTCTCGAAATGCCCGAATGAGTTCAAAACGACTGCTGCGATGCTCCTCCCTCATCAATTCTTCAAGACTTAAGGCGCGTGACTCCAAGAACTGATCCAAAAATGCTTTGGCCCGCGCCCTTCGCTTGCTCAATTTGTCCGGTTCAAAAACTTCTATACTCGTAAACAACTGCGCATATGCAGGCTCCGGCTCACGAACCATATGTTGCAGAAAAGTTTCTCGATCCCTGAAATTTCCGCTGAGTAGCGACCAGCCCAACGGAACACTGACCAATTCTCGCTTGACATAACGAGAGTAGCGCTCATATTCCTCCAGAGAATTGTCTTCTCCCTGATGAATATATCGGAGAAGTTGTGTTCTCTCTTTTGCACTCAAACGCTGGCGCATCTTATAGACAAATCGCAACTCCTTATTATGCTGAGTGGAATAATAATACACAAACGCATCGAGAACTCCATCGAGGAATTGTTTCAGCCTCTCGTGTTCGCCAACCAATAGATGCAACACGCCCGATTTAAAACGATAGCCCGCTACTGAAATCTGCATTCGATGAGCATACAGTTCCAAGTAGCGCTTCATCGTATGAATATCTTCTTTTTTGGAGAAAACGGGAAGATTGTCAGGTGTGCCGATAATAAGATGAATAGACTCTGCCATAAAGACCTCCTTTGTTAGCGCGAGTCTATCACATTATATACTATATAATATACTTTTGCAAAATATTTACTATTAGGAACTATTCCTTTGTGTTAACTTTCTAATTTCGCGTACTTCATTTAAAATCTGCAGCAGCGTATACTGAATGGAAGTCAAAACAACGAACAAGCTTACGACGACGATGACCGTGTAATTCATTTTCTCCTCCCTTTACCCAAGAGCCCGGTCTGTGCTATAGTTGATTTGTTCATACCCGAAACGATAAAAGAGGTCTCATGGAACCGCTTCAAACACAAGAAAAACTGAGTATTTTGCATATGCTCGATATATATGGAGCGCAGATCCCCGTCGATACATGCGTGGATTTTTTTCTTGACCAAAATATTCTCACTAACGATGAACTCTCGCAAGCTCTTGCGGAGTTGATTGAGCGCGGTCTTGTCTCTCTTTTTCAAAAAGGCCACCAAGACGTCCTGACTCTCAGCGACGACGGCATGATCGTTCTGCATTTTTTCCGCGACCGATTAAGCGCAGAGATTCAAGAACAAATTACATCAGCGGTTCTCAAGCTCAAACAGGAGCATCCCAAAGAGGAGCTCCTGCTTAATTACGATCCGATGAGCCAGATGATGGAATTAACTTTTCTCGAAAACGGAAAAAAAGTCTTTGCCATAGAGATGATTCTCGATGAAGAGATGTTCTACTCACAACGAGAATGGCTCAGAACCCTAACAAAAAAGGACATCTCCAATATAAGACGTGTCCTCTTCGGATTCAATCAAAACAAATAAGAAAAGGAGCTTTTCCAGCTCCTTTTTTCTTTTGAATTCTTTATTCCACTGTTGGAATACCGCCTACGACATGAATGCATTTCGTGGGGCATGCTTTTGCACATTCCATGCAATTTGTACATTTTTCATAGTCGATGACCGCTACATTGTTGACGACTTCAATAGCGCCATGCGGGCAGGTCTTTTCACAGCGCTTGCATCCAATGCATGCATTTGAGCAATTCTTTCTGACATGGCCTCCAAATTCTTTATTCTTGCAGTCAACGAAGACAAGCTGAGGTTCAGGAACCAAGTCGATGAGATTTTTCGGGCACGCCGCTACACAAGCTTCACAGCCGACACATTTTTCCGGATCGACTTGCGCCACATTATTTTCATTGATATGAATCGCATCAAATTTGCAGGCGCGCACACAATCTCCACCGCCGAGGCAACCGTCTTTACAGGCTTTGGGGCCTCCAAGAACAAAGTTTGCCGCCACACATTCATTTAAACCATTGTATTGGAATGCATCAACACAATTGGTACCGCCATGGCACTTGACGCGGGCGATCATTTTTGTCGTTGCCTCGACGCCGCCTATGCCCATGATATCTGCAATTTTTGCAGCAACTGACGGACCTCCGACGGTGCATTTGTCCAGGGGATCTCCCCCGACGACAGCTGTCGCGTAATTATTACACCCGGGATAGCCGCATCCGCCGCAGTTCGCGCCGGGAAGAATGGCGTCGATTTGGCCGATTCGCGGATCTTCCTCCACTGCAAACTGAGTCGAAGCAAAAGACAGAAGACCTCCGAACACCAGGCCGACAGCGCCTAAACTCAAAATCGGAGTAACGAGTAGATTGATATCCATGTGTGCCTCCTAAATCATCCCCTGGAATCCCAGGAAGGCAAACGAAAGAAGACTGGCCGTAATCAGAGCGATGGGAAAACCTTTAAAAGCTTGTGGAACGTCGTTTGATTCCATCTTTTCACGAATAAAGGCAAAGATGACGATGGCCATGGTGAACCCTACCGCCGCCGCTACACTATGAACAACGCTCTGAACGAGATTGAAGCTGTACTGCACATTGAGAAGTGCAACACCGAGTACGGCACAGTTTGTCGTAATGAGGGGCAAAAAGATTCCCAGCGCCTGATAGAGCGACGGAAGAACCTTTTTTAGCACGATCTCAACAAACTGAACAAGCGAAGCAATGATCAGTATGTACATAACGACTCTCAGATATTGGATGTTGAAATACTCGAGAATATACACCTCTGCAAAATAGGCAAAGACACTTGCCATCGCCATGACAAAAATGTCAGCAAGGCCAAGTCCGAGCGCCGTCTCAACTTTCTGAGAGATGCCGATGAACGAGCAGATGCCCAGGAAGCGCGAGAGGACAAAATTGTTGACCAATATTGCTGAAATGACAATGGTCAAAATACTTGCATTTTCCATGAATTACGCCTCCTTCTTACTAATCTTGTTGACAAGAGCAATCAACATGCCCATTACCAGGAAAGCCCCCGGAGGTAGAATCATTGAAATCGTCGCCGGTATCGGAAGCTGAAATAGTGTGGTTCCGAACAACTCAATGCCACCTGTTCCCAGAAACTCCCGGATAAATCCAAGCAAAGTCAGAGCTAAGGTAAAGCCGAGCCCCATTCCAAGTCCGTCGAGCATCGAGTCCAATACTCCGTTTTCATAAGCAAACGCTTCGGCGCGGGCAAGAATAATACAGTTGACGACGATCAGGGGTATGAAAAGTCCAAGTGCATTGTACAGCGGTGGCACGAAGCCTTCCAAGAGCATCTCCACCACGGATACAAATGTCGCGATGACGACGATAAAAATCGGAATGCGAATTTTGTCAGGCACGATCTTTCGAACAAGAGAAACGAGAATATTGCTGGCGATGAGAACGGAAGTCGTCGCAACCCCCATTCCAATCCCGTTTTGCAGACTCGTTGTGACCGCTAAAGTCGGACACATGCCGAGGAGCTGATAAAAAACAGGATTTTCTTTTATTAACCCATTCGTAAAACTGGAAAGCTTCATGGATTCACCAACCTTTCAAGGAGCTTGCCGACGCGATTGACACCGTCAGTGACGGCAGATGAGGTAATAGTGGCGGCAGTAACAGCCTGCACTTGATTGTCGCCGGCGCTTGTCTTATCGACAATGATATCTCGGGTGAGCGTCATTCCTTCAAATTGCTCATAAAATTCCGGATTTGCGGCATTGGCTCCGAGACCGGGGGTTTCAGCGTGTGTTCCAAGCCTCAGCCCCGTAATCTCGCCATTTACATCAAATCCGACGATGACTTCAATAGCGCCCCCGAATCCTTGAGAAGACACTTTGACGACATGACCGATTACCTCTCCCTGCTTATACGCTTGATGGACATCCAAAATTGTCGCATCTTCACTTTGAAGTTGCACCAAGAGTCCCTCATCGAGAGGCGCAAAATCATCGGCTTCACTCATGACTTCTCTTCGATTGGCAATATCTGTCGCTGCACGGCTCTGCGTAATCACGTCAATGGTGGCTCCATATGTCATCGAGAGAGCCAAGGCGGAGACTAAACAGAAAGCCATCAATATGAGACCCATCTTTGCGACATCTTTCATCAGTTAGCCCTCCTTTTTTCCGTTCCGAAAACTCTTGGCGCCGTATAATGTTCGATCATCGGTGTGAGCATGTTCATCAGAAGGACTGAAAACATCACGCCTTCATTGTATCCGCCAAACACTCGAATGAGAACGGTAATGAGCGCCGCTCCGAACGCATAAATGATTTGACCGGTTCGATTCATCGGAGAAGTCGCATAGTCAGTGAGCATGAAAATTCCTCCGAGAAAGACGCCACCGGCAATGACACTGTAAAGACTCATCGATACATCGAATCCGTTTAATAGGAAGGTGAGACCGAAGACTCCTCCGATGTAGATGACCGGAATATGCCAAGTGATGATTTTTCTGACGAGAAGATAGATCAGGCCAATAAGAAGAGCAATCGTGCTCGTCTCACCGATCGTACCGGGGATAAAACCGAGGAAAGAATCTTTCAGACTTGGCAATTGATTGAATAATTCAGCTCCACCCACTTCGGCCGTCTTTATTATAGCCAAAGGAGTTGCCTGAGAAATAGCATCCGTAATCGGATCGACAAAACGAGTCATGATCGTCGGATAGCTGACAACAAGGAATACCCTTGCTCCCATTGCAGGGTTCATAAAGTTCTGACCCAACCCGCCAAAGAGCTGCTTAACGATAATAATGGCGAAGAAGCTTCCGATCGGAGCAATCCAAAGTGGTGCATTTGACGGAAGGTTTAGGGCGAGAATCAGACCCGTGACCGCTGCGCTGAGATCATTGACACTCACCGTTTGCTTCATCATCTTCTGATAGACATACTCAAAGAGGACACTACTGGCCACACACAGGATGACGAGCAGGCCTGCGTTCAAACCGAAGTTGTAGAGTCCTACTGCAGTAGTAGGAAGCAAGGCGATGAGCACATCACGCATCACACCTGTCGTCGTCTCAGGAGCCCTGATATGAGGAGATGAAGTCGCTTGTAATAATTCCATGATTCCTCCTAACTCTTCTTCCTGTTTTCAAGGATCTGTCTCTTGGCGACCCGAATGGAGTGAACCAGCGGTCTTTTAGCCGGGCAGATAAAGGAGCAGGATCCGCATTCTATACAGTCAAGCGGATGGTATTTCTCCGCTCGGGCAAGATTGCCCTGCAATGTATAAAAACTGATGTATGCGGGCTGCAGGAAAACCGGACAAACATCTGAGCATCGTCCGCAGCGCATGCAGGCGGTAGGCTCGGGAATCCTGGCATCTTCTTCATTGAGTACAAGGAGGCCGCCGGTTGTCTTTGTCGAGGCAATGTCGAGAGAGTCAACGGCATTTCCCATCATGGGCCCCCCAAGAATGACCTTGACAGCATCTTCACTAAGGCCGCCTGCAGTAGAAATCAGATGAGACAACTTTGTGCCGTTTTTGATTCGCAGATTAACCGGTTCATTGACGCCGCTTCCCGTCACTGTGCAAACACGTTCGATGAGTGGAATGCCTTTTTCAAAATATTCACCGACTGCATAGACAGTGGCAATATTGGACACAACACATCCCACATCCATCGGAAGTCCGCCTGAGGGAACTTCTCTTTTCGTAATGGCATTGATGAGTTGCTTCTCAGCTCCTTGAGGATACTTTGTCCTAACGCTGACAACTTGAAAGGCATTATCGCCTTTCACTGCGTTTTTCAGTGCATCGATAGCATCGGGCTTGTTGTCTTCGACGGCAATGTAGCAGGAGTCGACTCCTAATGCCTTCATGACAAATCGGGCGCCGAGGAGAATTCCTTCTGTCCCCTCAAGCATCAGACGGTGATCTGTCGTCAGATACGGCTCACATTCAGCACCGTTGATGATAAACGTATCAATCACTTTTTCCGGGGGCGGACTAAGTTTTACATGGAGCGGAAAACCCGCCCCTCCCATTCCGACAATTCCGGATTCGGCTAATCCTTTTCGGATTTCTTCCTTTGTCAGATCCGCCACATCGCCGATTTTTTTAACACTCTCATGCCAAGTTTCATTTCCATCATTGGAAATCTCCACGACCGTCGTGTCTACCCCCATGACCTTCATGTTATGTATTTTTTTGACGGTGCCGGAAACACTACTGTGTATGTGAGCGCTGACAAATCCACCGGCCTGACCGATCACCTGCCCTTTAAGCACTTCCTCTCCCGGCTGAACGACAACTTTTGCCGGTGCTCCGATATGCTGGCGCATCGACAAAAAAACAGCTTCGGGAGGTGGGCAGTTGACGATGGGTTTTTTTTCTGTCCGCTCTTTTGAGTGTGGTACTTGCGCACCGCCTCTAAATGTGAAAAGACCCATACTTCCTCCTAGAGTAAGAAAATACCTGAATAAACCTTTCTGTGACGAGAGATTGTTTCCAACTCCTCGACACTCCGCCATTATAACATAATTTAGAAAAGAAAAAGGTGTTTTCAGAAAAGAATGTGAATTTCGTGTCGAAAGCTCTTTGTTATATGTTTTTCACATAAATCCGGTCTCATAAAATGCTTAGTCGCTCTTATCTCTTCTTTTTCTTCTTAAATGAAAATCCGAACCTTTCCTTCCATGAAGTTTCAGTTCGGATGATCTTAATTTGGTGCGAGAGGCGGGACTTGAACCCGCACGTCCGTTTGGACACTACCCCCTCAAAGTAGCGCGTCTGCCAATTCCGCCACTCTCGCGCGCATGATTAATTATATCGTTTACTGAGAGCTTGTCAACCATCTTTTTTGAAGATGCGCTGCTATCGCCGTTTCTCCAACTCATCGATGAGTTCAGACAGATTCTCGGTCTTCGCATCGATCAGAACTTCTCTTGTCTTCCCCTGCTCATCGACAAACACCAGAAGAAAATCTCTATCTTGCCTGCTGAGCCGGACCACCTGCACTATGTGTGACTTGAAAAAAGCTCCCTCAAATCTCAGATGAGGGCCTTGTTTTATAAAAAGGCCGCTTTCCTTCCCTCTTTTTATCTCCTCATATACGGAAAAAACGACTCCGGGAATTAAGAGGAGAAGAATCAGAAGGGGTGACCAGGAAGCCAGCGGACTCATTCGAAATTTTTCGCTCGTGGAGTAGAGTAGAGCAATGATGAGTCCGACAGCGACCAGCCCCGTCGGAAGCCCGCCGACTCTGAATGCTCCTCTCCCTCTTCTTTTTACTTGCCAGCGCTTATTCATGCTTATCTTCCTTATGATGAGCGGGCTATGTACACGCCGGATTCCCCGTCAACATCCATCACTTTAACCATTACCTCTTCAGTATGAGATGAGGGAATATTTTTTCCGACATAATCCGCTCGAATCGGCAGCTCTCTGTGTCCTCTGTCGACTAATACGGCGACCTGAATGGTCGAAGCTCTTCCTCTTGAAAACACCGCTTCCAAAGCGGCACGAAGTGTTCTCCCGGTATGCAGGACGTCATCGACGACGATGACATCCTTGCCTTGAAGCGAGACGGGAATCTCGCTTATATCCTCTGTTCTCTCTTCTTGCCGGCGGTCGTCGCGAAAAGGAGTGATGTCCAGCGTTCCCACGGGCACTCTGATGCCTTCAAATCGCTCGAGATTATCCGCAATAATGCGACTGAGACTTCCTCCTCTTGTAAGGATCCCCAGGAGGACGATGTTTTCCACTCCTTTATTACGTTCAATAATTTCATGAGAGATGCGCGCCAGGGAGCGGGCAACGCTCTTTTCATCCATCAATCTTCGCATCACTTCCACTCTTTTTCCTTCATTGTCGCAAGCACCTTCGAAAAGTCTTCCGGAAGAGGAGCGCTGAGTTCTATCCATTTGCCGGTCGAGGGGTGAGAAAACCCGAGTCTTTGCGCATGCAGGAGCTGTCCCGGTTTTCTCCCTCTGCTCCTTCCGCCGTAAAGCGGATCACCGACAATCGGATGACCTATCGACTGCAGATGAACCCGAATCTGATGAGTTCTTCCCGTCTTTAATCGGCATCGAAGCAGCGAGAAGCCCTCAAAAACTCCTTCAAGCTGTACCTCTGTGAGCGCTCTCTTTCCCTCTGCTTCAACCGTCCTCTTGAGAGGATTTCCTCTGCTTCTTGCCAAGGAGAGATCGATCATGAGCTCCGTAAAATTGACTTCCCCCTCCACAAGTGCTAGATACTCTCTTAAAATATCGCGATCTTTGAACTTCTTGTGGAAGTACTCCCAACTCTCATCCGTCTTCGCAACAAGGATCAGTCCCGTCGTATCTTTGTCGAGTCTGTGGACAATCCCCGGTCGATCTTCACCACCTCTTCGAGTAATATCAGGAAAGTAATGCAAAAGAGCATGGGCCAACGTCCCGCTTGCATGCCCCGCTGAAGGGTGTACTACCATGCCGCGGGGCTTATTCACGATAATGGCCTGAGAATCCTCATAGACAATGTCCAAGGGAATTTCTTCCGGCAACATAAGATCATCTTCCTCCGGAAAATCAATGAGGAAATCTTCTTCACCGGTGACAACGGCACTCTTTTGAAGGATCTTTCCGTCCAGGCTCACCCTCCCCTCTTCAATCCAGCGCTGAAGACGCGCCCTTGAATACTGAGGGTATTTACGACGCAAAAACTGATCGAGGCGCATCACTTTGCCGATAAATTGGTGAGGCGGATTCTTGTTGGCTGTCCATTGAGCACGTATTCTTCACCGCTTATCTCCGTACAAAGCATCTCTTCAGCGAGCACCTCATTCATGATGAAGTCGCGATGTGCTTCCACTGCCGCTTCAAACTCCGGTGTGGAGCAGTATTCCACTCGAATGCGATCCGCCACATGATAGCCATTGTTCTTTCTCTGTTGTTGGAGGCGAGAGACAAATTCTCTGGCATATCCCTCAGCCTTCAGTTCATTGCTGATGTCGATGTCGAGGATGACAAACAGATTTCCCTGTACTTCTACTGTAAAGTGTTCCCTCGCTTCAACGGAGATCTCCACTAGTTCATTACTCAAGAGAATATCCCCGCCTTCATAGGTAAACATCACCTCTTCACCGTTTCTCAATTTCATAGCCAGTTCATCAACTTGTGCATCGCGCAGCGCCTTTTGAAAGACTCCCATGTTTTTTCCAAGGCGCGGCCCTAAGATCCGGAAGTTCGGTTTTAAGAGGAAACGGACATATTCAGATGGTTTCTCAACGTATTCCATCTGTTTGACGTTCAGCTCTTCCAATATGATCGATTCGACATCCTTCAGTTTTTCGCGAAGTTGTTCATCGACTAATACGCGACTGAGAGGCTGTCGGACTTTGATGCCGACTTGCTCGCGAGATGCGCGCCCAAGAAATACAATTTTCCTGGCCAAATCCATCTTCTCTTCAAGCTGAGCATCCTGCCAGGCGGCATCAGATTTTGGAAAGAAGCCCAAGTGCACGCTCATCTCTCCCGTGAGATTTCGGTAAATCTCTTCCGTGATGAAGGGGGCGATGGGCGAAGCCATAAGGCACACATCCTTTAACACCTTTGCCGTAACGACATAGGCAGCTTTCTTATCGCCGTCCAAACCCTCTTTCCAGTAGCGTCTACGGCTTCTCCTGATATACCAGTTTGAAAAGTCCTCATTGAGGAAATCCTGAAGAGCATGTGTGACCTTGGTGACATCATATTCCTCATAAGCAGCCGCAACTGCGTCGATCGTCTGAGAAAGCCTCAAAAGAATCCAGCGATCCAGCATAGAGTAATCTTGCGAATCTACTTCAAGTTCTTCGACATGGATGCCGTCATTATTTGCATACAGCGTCAAAAGGTGGTAAGCATTCTTCAATGTCCCGAAGAACTTGCTCTGAACCTCTCTCAAACCGTCCGGGTCGAACTTCGTGGTCATCCACGCCGGTGAGACATACGACAGATACCACCGCACCGTGTCGGCTCCCACCTCATCAAACAACTGAATCGGATCTAAGGTGTTTCCCCGACTCTTTGACATTTTTTTGCCGTCTTTATCAAGGAGGTGGTCGTTGACCAGAACATTTTTGTAGGGCGCGCGTCCACCGATAAAGGTGGATATGGCCATCAGAGAATAGAACCAGCCACGCGTCTGATCGATTCCCTCGCAAATATAGTCTGCCGGATAGTACAAGTCGAAATCATCCTTGTGCTCAAACGGATAGTGCATCTGCGCAAACGGCATGGCTCCCGAATCAAACCAGACGTCGACTACATAATCTTCTCGTTTCATGCGCCCTTTGCACTTCGGACATTCAATCTCTACGCGATCCACATACGGTCTGTGCAGCTCGATGTTTTCATCAATGGGATCGATGCTGCGCTCGACGAGTTCTTTTCTCGATCCAATCGACTCCTCATGGCCGCACTCACACACCCATACATTGAGCGGAGTTCCCCAATAGCGGTCCCTCGAGATGGCCCAGTCTTTGATATTTTCTAGCCAATTGCCGAATCTCTTTTCACCTACATGAGCAGGATACCAGTTGACCGTGTTGTTGTTTTCCACCAATTGATCGCGAAGAGCGCTCATCTTGATGTACCAGCTCGGATTGGCATAGTAAAGAAGGGGAGTGTCGCAGCGCCAGCAGTGCGGATAATTGTGATCCATCCTCTGCTTTTTATACAGTTTTCCGTTTTCACGCAGCCATTCCACTATGTGCTCGTCGGCATCCATGACAAACATGCCCTTCCAGGGTGTCTGCGTATATTTCCCTTCCAAATCCACAGGTTGAAGGACCGGAGCATTATAATTCTGCCCCGTCTGATAGTCTTCCTCGCCAAATGCAGGCGCCGTATGCACGATGCCGGTACCGTCTTCCGTCGTGACATAATCGGCAAGCGTGACAAAAAAGGCCTTTTTATCCACTTCTATAAAGGGCATCAGCTGCTCATATTCGACATATTCGAGCTCTTTGCCCAAAAACTCATCGAGTATTTCCACTTCATCGCCCATCACCTGATGCACAAGGTTTTTAGCAAGGATGAACACATGCTCTCCTTGGCGAACGCGGACATAGGTGACCTCCGGATGAACCGTCAACAAGACATTGGATGCCAGCGTCCACGGTGTCGTCGTCCAAACGAGAAAATACTCTTCTCGATCCTTTCTCTTAAACGCAACCGTGACCGTCTCCTGCTTAATATCCTTATATCCTTGTGCGACTTCATGCGATGCCAGTCCCGTACCGCAACGGCTGCAATAGGGAAGAATCTTAAATCCTTTGTACATGTATCCGCGCTCATGGAATTGTTTGAGAATCCACCAGCAGCTCTCTATATACTTGTCTTCAAGGGTGATATACGGATCATCCATGTCCAGTAAATACGCCATCCGCTCGGAGAGCTCTCTCCACGCAGACTCATATTCGAATACAGACTTTCTGCATAAGTTGTTAAAAGCTTCGATGCCGTAATCTTCGATCTGTTGCTTGTGGGTAAATCCGAGCTTGCGCTCCACTTCGATTTCCACAGGAAGCCCATGGGTATCCCATCCGCCCTTTCTCGGAACCAGATATCCTTTCAAGTTCCAATAGCGACAGATGGAGTCCTTGAGATTTCTTGAAACAACGTGGTGAAGCCCCGGCATTCCGTTTGCCGTCGGCGGCCCCTCATAAAAGATAAAGCGGGGCTGATCTTTCCTCATTTCCAGCGTTGTTCGCAGCAAATCGATTTCTTCCCAATACATGCGCTGTGCATGTTCGGCATCCTTTACTGATGAACTGATTAACGGTTGATACATATATTATTTCCTCCTGACAAAATAAAAGGCCCGGCATAGGGGCGCCTAATACGCGGTACCACCCTATTTGCCTGAGGCCACTTTCCCTGTTAACGCGGGGTTTTGCGTCGGTTTTACCGATTCAACATGCAGTGATAATGCAAAAAGACTTCTTGCTGCCTCTCACCCGGGTTGACAGCTCTCTGCAAAGAAGGATCTCGTTGATCGTGTCTGCAAGTGTTTTAAAAAAGCGACATACGAAGCACATACTTCAAAAGTTCAACCACAAGATACGAGCCAAGCACGGAGAAGTCGAACATGCCGCCTTGCATCAAGGGAGCAAGCATACTTCTCACCGGACCCACTATCGGCTCAGTGATCGTGATGATAAATTGGTACAATGGACTGCCGGGATTTCTCATAAAAATCCAAGAGCTGATCGCCCGCACGACGAGGAGCCACTGGAGTAAGTCGAGAAACCTGAACAGGTAAATGCCGAAACGTATCATAAAATTCCCGGAAGCTCCTCTTTAACAATAGGAGCTCGCTGGGCATTGCTGTGGACATCGACTCCATGAGGCACGATGATGTATATGGCGTTGGCTATTTTGCTGATATCTGCATCCAGTGCATAGGCGGCGCCTTCACATATATTGATTATTTTCGCACTGACATAGTCTTCCGTCTCCTCAAAATTGAGAATGACAGGGCGACCAAGCTTAATATCGTCGATGATCGAAGTGCTCTCTCGATGGTCTATCGGCGCATACTTGCAGATAATCATCTTCGCGTCGGATGCGGAGTATTCGGGGGCAAAGGAGCGTTGCTGCGCCTGTGTATTATAAGCTCTTTCACGTTCAGAACGTTCCGGATAGCTTCGCGCAGGCTGACGTCGTTCTCTTCTCTCCGAGGGGACATATTCTGATTCGGGTTGGGCTCTTCTTTCGCCTCTTGTGTCTCTTCTAGGCTCTTCACTCGCTTCATTTTCTTCTTCCTCAAGACCGAAGAAAAATTTCACTTTGTCGCCAAAACTGTTCATCCTGCCTCCTATTCAAAAATCCGACTTCCAATTCGGACCATATTGCTTCCTGATTCCAAGGCCTCGCGATAGTCTCCGCTCATTCCCATGGATAAGATACTTATTCGGGAATTATTATATAGAGTTTTACGGTAGTAGTCAAAAATTAATTTTGCGTGTGAAAAAAGCGCGCGCAACTGTGCAGGCTCTTCATCAAACGGCGCCATCATCATAAAACCGCGGACGTCCAGATGCGCAAGTTCCTCGAATTCGCGCATAGCCTCTTTAATTTCTTCTTCATAAAAACCAAATTTGTTCTCTTCTCTTGCCAGATTGATCTGCACCAGAACTTGCTGACGCTTGCCTATCCGCTCCGCCTGCTTATCAATTTCATAAGCTAAACGAATCGAGTCGAGAGAGTGAATGAGATGTGCGATGGGAACCACTTGTCGAACTTTGTTACGCTGAAGATGACCTATAAAGTGAATGCGCATATCCTTCGGAATGTCGGAAACTTTTTCCAGCAACTCTTGGACTCTATTTTCTCCTATGTCCATCACCCCGTATCGGTGGAGTTCTCGGATCATCTGCGTGGAGCGATTCTTCGTCACCGCCACCAGAGTTGCTTCTACACCCGTTCGCTCTTTCACCTCAAGAATATCTTGGCGAATCAAATCGATCTGTTCTTTCATCGGCCCCCCTCCCGAATTTCATCATAGAGACTGACCGTTTCTGTAGGTTCCGTATCGTCTCCAGAGTAAAAATAATCACTGTAAATAACTGCTTCATCTCCGCTGATGCCTTTAATCCGGATCGGAACAAAGGAAAAGTCGTCTTCTGAATGCATGACATATACTCCCTGTCTTCCTCCTTCTGCAACGATGCTGTTCGTCTTAATGACAAGTCCGGAAAAGCGCCTGGGAATGACGCGAATTTTCACCTCCCTCATGTCCTGATCACCTTCAAATGTCTCCAAAAAGCGTAGGACAACCCCCGACTGCTCATCCGTCTCAAAGATTTCTTCGACGACAGGTCTTAGGGAGATGTCATTGATCACTGCATCTATGCGCTCACCTTCAAGATCTCGAAAATATTCAAATTCTTCCGGCTCGAGCACAAGTACGACAAAACTCGCTCTGTTATCGATCATTCGAAACAGTCCTTCGCCTTCGGCGACTTCCGTTTTCAACTCTCCTTCCTCTATTTTGCCGAGTTTGTCATAGCGTAAAATCAATCGGTTTTCAAAGGCAAAGAGAGGGTCGGAAGGCGATACGCGAAGCCCGACAACGCCTGCTATTGGCGATCGGATCACATAGCGCTTGTCGACAATTTCTCCCGTCACCGTCTGAGGCTGCAGTGACAGGCGAGGTTCCAAATATGAATTTTCTATGACATAAAGATGATCTAAACTCTTCTGTACCCCGTCGATTTCTTCAAATTTATTCTCACGGACCAAATAGGATAACTCATCTTCAAGGGCGCGGATGCGGGCTTTGAGCACATCTAAATCTATGAGAAGCTGGGAAAGATTATCTTCATATTTCGAGACGCCCTTTTGCGGCGGAGTAATGCTCGTATCGATTCGCACAATCGGCGTGCCCTTGGCAACGCGCGTATTGTCATCGACCAGGAATTCGACTCTCCCGCCTCTGTTCGACGCTACGACGATTTCGCGGCGTATCAGAATCCCTTCTGCATCAAAGGCCACCTCTAAAGTGCCCAATCGCGCAGGATATGTTGTAGAGGCTCCGGAAAATATACCGGTAATATTAATCAGCACAATCACTAGGAAAAACGCCAGTGCCAGCAGGAACAGGCGCGCTAACCATTTTCGTTTCATACCTGTATTTCTTCTTTCATTTCTCTTCGCATCAATTTTTCAACAGTATCTTCTACACTGCCGCTTCCATCCAAAATATCTCGAAGCACTTGACAAATGGGCATTTCAATTCCGAGTTTTTCAGAAAGCGCCAGCGTACTCTCCAGCGTGGGAACGCTTTCAACGACCATGCCGATGCGTTTAATCGCTTCTTCGGGAGCAATTCCACGTCCGATAAGCTCACCGCACCTGCGATTTCTCGAGTGTTTCGATGTGCACGTGACGATGAGGTCGCCCATTCCACTGAGCCCTAAAAAGGTCGAGAGTTTCGCACCCAACGCCAGTCCCAAACGTAGAATTTCCGCCATTCCACGAGTCATCAGCGCCGCTTTCGTATTGTCTGCATATCCATATCCGTCGCTAATCCCCACCGCCAGGGCAATCACATTCTTTAAAGCTCCCCCTAATTCAACGCCCGAAAGATCGTCTGACGTATAGATGCGAAGCGTATTGTCATTTAAGCATTCCTGGACTATTTTGGACGTTTCGGGGCAGGAAGAGGCAGCTACTACAGTGGTTGGAAGATCTGTGGCCACTTCCTCTGCATGTGAAGGGCCACTGAGAGCCGTATAACGAAGGCCCGGGAGAAACTCTTCGTAGACTTCATGCATCAATTTATGAGTTCCCACTTCAATACCTTTAGACAGGCTGACGACCATTTTCCCTTTGAGCTTTGAAGCATGGGTGTCCAAAAAAGAGCGTACGTTCTGAGCTCCAATCGCCATAATCACCATCTCAGCGTCGTTAAGCGCATCTTCCGTTATATCTGAAAAGCGGATGCTCCGAGGCAGGATAATGTCGGGAAGATACTGCGAATTGATGTGAGTGTCGCGAATCTCTTCCAACACTTCCCGCCGACGAGCGTAGAGGGTCACATCATGGCCGAGATGAGCGCAATGACGCGCCATGGCCGTTCCCCAACTTCCCGCGCCGACAATCGTTATCTTCATCACTTCTCCCTTTCTTTCAGCACAAAATGCATCGGTGTGCCTTCAAAATCAAAGCTCTCGCGTATCTTGTTTTCCAAATAGCGCTGATAAGAAAAGTGCATTCGCTTGCGCGAATTGACAAACAGCACAAAGGTAGGCGGAGCAACACTAGACTGAGTAATGTAATATATTTTAAGACTCTTTCCCTTATCAGAAGGTAACTCGTGCATGAGAACGGCTTCCTGAAGAAGATCGTTCAGCACTCCGGTCGGAATGCGCCGCATTCGGTTTTCCTGAATCCTGTCGATCATCGGCAGCAGTCTATGCACTCGTTCTTTTTCAAGCACGGAAATCATCTCAACAGTGGCGTATTTCAAAAACGGGAATTCTCTTCGAAAATTCATCTGCCAAGTCTTATACGTCTTGTGATCCTTTTCTATCAGATCCCATTTGTTGACAAGCACCAAGATCCCTTTTCCGGCATCATGGGCGTGACCGATAATCTTTTTGTCCTGCTCGGTAAAGCCAATTTCCGCATCGACAACGAGGATGGCAATATCGGCGCGGTCGATCGCATAAAAGCTCCGCAGCACCGCATAGTGCTCAATGGCTCCTTCAAGCTGCTTTTTTCTCCTAATACCGGCCGTGTCAATAAATTTATACACTTTTCCACCGGCTCTGAGTGTCGTATCGACAGCCTCTCGGGTCGTTCCTGCAATCGGTGAAACGATCAGGCGCTCCTCTCCTAAAATCAGATTGATCAGAGAACTTTTCCCGACATTTGGCCTTCCGACAACCGCCACGCTAATGCTCTCCTCTTCTTCAAACTCCAAATTCTGTGGAGGAAAATGAGAGATGATCTCATCAAGTAGATCGCCAATATTCAGGGCATTGACAGAGCTGATCCCGATAAGATTGAAACCCAGAGAATAAAAATCATATATATTTTGTTCTTGAGAAAGCGAGTCGATCTGATTGACGACCAAAATAATCGGCTTCTTGCTGACGCGCAGGAGCATAGCAACCTCTTCATCCATTGGACTGACTCCCTCTCTGCCATTGACCATGAAGAGAATCACATCCGCCAGATCTGCCGCAATCAACGCCTGTTCGCGTATGCGCGCCTGAAAATGATCATCGCTTCTCGGGTCCAATCCGCCGGTGTCGATCAGCGTAAACTCTCTGCCCAACCAATTGGCGTCGGCGTATATTCTATCACGCGTTACTCCCGGCGTCTCTTGTTCGATAGATATACGCTCTCCAACGACTCTGTTAAAAAATGTGCTCTTTCCCACATTGGGGCGCCCGACTATGGCGACAACGGGTTTAGACATCTTTTCTCCTTTAATAATGACAACAGAGCATCGGCATGAGGCTCAACAAACCTTACATGCCGATAGACTTTTGCAAAGTCCTCCGCTTTTTTCCCATCGAGAGTTATTCCATCTATATTATACATGGCGCGGCTTAATATCAGCGTTCTATTTTCATCTTCTTGTATTTGAGAAACAATATCGCTGTAACTGAGCAATGCGC
This sequence comes from Tissierellia bacterium, assembly GCA_012520095.1. Classification (GTDB taxonomy): domain Bacteria; phylum Bacillota; class Clostridia; order Peptostreptococcales; family Acidaminobacteraceae; genus DUVM01. The sequence goes on from JAAYOV010000105.1 coordinate 61,870, forward strand.
TGACATTGACCCCGCCTCCTAAAAGTCGGTTTTCTACCGCCACGATTTCCAGCTTAACCCGGCTGCTCCCTTCTATCTCTTGTGCCAGTTTTGCAAATATAGGGGCAAATGCCGTTCCCGTCGCAATGACGTATTGTCCGCAGGCATCGGACGGAAAGTCCTTAAGAAGCTCTCGCATCTCATGGACAAAACGGCGAATCATCCCGATCCCGTCTTCATAGTGGAGATATCCTTCGTAATGGGCATGTTCCGGAATCTTTCTATCTGCCAAGAGATAAAACTCATCGGCCAAAAAAACGAAGGAGGTCCCTCTTTCTTCTAAATATTTATTTTGAAGCGGTTCAACCGAATCGATCACCTCCGACGCATCTGCCTTTGACAGAGGCGAAATGTCACTGAGGCCCTCCCTGTGAGCGGTAAGCCCGACCGGCACGACGGCAACAGAAAGAAAATTTTCCCCCAGCGCATACAGACCCTCAATGGTGCGCAAGAGATCCTCTCCATCATTGTACCCGGGAACCAAGACAATCTGTCCGTTCAAAGACACGCCGGCGTTGACCAGAAAAGAGAGTTGCTCATGGATCTGTGCGCTTTTTGGGTTCTTCATCAGACGCATACGAATCTGCGGATCAAGCGAATGAACCGAGACATTGATCGGATGAATTCCATATTCTACAATTCTTTCGAGTTGGGCATCGGTAACATTGGTAAGCGTCACAAAATTCCCTTGTAAAAAAGAGAGCCGTGTATCGTCGTCTTTAAAGTACAAGGAAGATCTAAGCCCTTTCGGAAGTTGATCGACAAAGCAGAAGACACACGCGTTGGCACAGTGTCCGGGTTCATCCATAAGTCCGCTTTCAAAAATAAACCCCAGATCTTCATCGGGATCTTTTTCTACATCAAAGAGGATCACTTCTCCCGAAGGATCCTCAATTTCTACTTCCAGATTGTCATCACTGCTCATAAAGAGATAATCGAGAGAGTCCGTGATCGTTCTTCCATTGATTCGCAGAAGCCGAGAGCCCGGAACGACATTCATCTCTTCTGCAATGCTTCCGGGTTCAACTCCGCAGATGCAAACGCTCAATTCTTCTCACGCTTTAACTCTTCGAGCTCAGCCTGAAAGCTCTCGATGTCCTTAAAAGACTTATATACCGAGGCGAAGCGGACATAGGCGACTTCATCGAGTTCTTTGAGTTCTTCCATTACAAATTGTCCAATAAGTTGCGAGCTGACCTCTTTATTCAGGAGATTCGCCGCCTTTTGCTCAATGCGTTGGGCGACGGACTCGATCTGTTGCATGCTGATCGGCCTTTTCTCACATGCCCGAACGATCCCTCCGATGAGTTTCGAACGAGAAAAGACTTCACGAGTATCATCTTTTTTGATGATGACAAGGTTAATATCCTCAATGCGCTCATAAGTTGTAAAGCGGCGCCCACAATCGAGGCATTCGCGTCGACGTCTGATAAAACTCTTGTCTTCTCCTGAGCGCGAATCGGTCACCTTAGACTCAGGAGCATTGCAGTAAGGGCATCTCATATCTCTCCCTCCAAAAAAGAAAGACCTTTACAGGTCTATCTCCTTTTCAAAAAGTCCGGAAGGTCCGCCTGAGGTGACTCCCCGCCCAGATCCCAATTCTCACGTTTGAAATCGGAACGATCCACTTCCATCTCTTGGCGAGTCTGCACCATTTCTCGTTTTATGTCTTTTAAGGAATGATACTGATTTTCCTGTGAAATCGGACGAGTAAATCGTGGTCTGCGAGCACTCGAAAATCCGGTGGCAATCACCGTAATTTTGATCTCGTCGCTCATATTTTCATTGATCGATGTGCCGTAGATGATCTCGGCATCGGGATTAGCAAGTTCGGTAATGAGCTGGAGAGCTTCGGCCGTCTCATGAAGTCCGACAGTAGCATTTCCGGTCACATTGATTAGAAGACCGGTTGCTCCTTCAATTGTCGTCTCAAGAAGAGGACTCGAAGCGGCCTGCCTGGCAGCATCAACTGCGCGCGTTTCGCCTTTTCCGACGCCAACGCCCATGTGTGCCATGCCGCGATTTTTCATAATCGTGCTCACGTCCGCAAAGTCCAGAGAAATGAGACCGGGAGCGGTGATGAGATCGGAAATGCCCTGCACACCTTGACGCAGCACATCATCTGCAACACGCAGACTCTCTAAGAGAGACGTCTTCTTGTCGACAATCTCCAGTAATTTGTCATTGGGGATCGTGACGAGTGTGTCAACTTTTTCTTTCAGCTTCTCAATGCCCGCTTCTGCTTGAGACATACGCTTGCGTCCTTCAAAACCGAACGGTTTCGTTACAACGCCGACGGTCAAGGCGCCGAGTTCCCTGGAGATCTCAGCAATGACAGGTGAAGCCCCTGTGCCCGTGCCTCCTCCCATGCCGCATGTGACAAAGACCATATCCGCTCCTTCAAGCACCCTTCGGAGCTCTTCACGGCTTTCCTCAGCCGCTCTCTCACCGACATCGGGACGCGATCCGGAGCCGAGACCCTTCGTAATCTTCTCTCCGATCTGAACTTTGATTTCACTTCTTGTCAGGCTCAAATCCTGTTTGTCAGTATTGATGGCGATAAATTCGACACCTTCGAGCTGAGCTTCAATCATTCGGTTGATGGCGTTATTGCCTCCGCCGCCAACGCCAATGACTTTGATCTTTGTAAAATTGTAGTCATTGATTTTTTCTTCTATGTCAAACATAGCGCCTCCTTCAAAATCCTGCTTTAATGAATCCATTATATATAAGTTCATCCGCCATGTAAATACCTATTATTGAAAAAAAGCTGATAATTCAGGGAATTTTGTCAAAAAAACTTGGATTACGGCAAAAATAGACCCTAAAATATAGTGGAACCCCCAACGTGTTATTAATACATTACCTTGGCAACTAAAAAGCGATTCAGCGTTGCAATTTTAATCAGGTGCAGCATTCTCCATGTTGAGGGCTGCGCTTTTTAATCCCTTATTCAACTATCGTAAATTGGGTCTCGAAAATATATGTTGCATATTCAGTTCCCGCTATTTTAGACTCAATCATTCCCTTTTCGGCACAAAGTTATCGATGCTCTATCCCGATTCGTTTTCGTAAAAAAGGTTCGCTCATCCATATGGATTATTGATAACACGGTCATTCTTGTTCGCATTCAATTACAAGTACATTTCCCATACTGATGAGCAATTCTTCCATTTCCCCTTTCACATCGTCTATTCTCAATATTTTGTTGTTAAAGCCTTAAAAAGCCCCGTCCGTAATGACAGGGCTACATCAATGAATCACGTTATTCTCTCAGAATATAGTATCACAGCCTTTCCTTAAGGTTGCTCTTCAGGATGCAGCGGTATGAATACATAACGATCCGGATTTCTCAGATCAATCGCGCCTTCTTCAATCCCTTCTTTCATTAAGTCTTGATACACTGCATAGAAAATTGAAAATGCACTCTCCAGATCCTCGCCTTTTCCAAATAGAGCGACAAAGCCGTCTGATATCGTCAGGATCAACTCTTCTTCATCAAATCGGATTGACTTCATTCCCATATCGGACTGATCGACAAGCTCGGCCAAATCGAGAGCGCGTCTAAATCGACTTCCCTCCCCGGCTTCTACCGTCCTGCCCGCTACGGCTCCCTCGAGCTCCATCCCTTCGATAGTGATCGCATCGTATATTTCCTCTCCGATGTAAACAATCAAGGCCTGTGCATCGACATAGACGGATTTTTCATTCATCACAATGCGAGCAACCGGAGTTCTATATGAAATATGCAGAAGCAGTTCATCCGGCCAGTTTTTTTTCATGCTCACCGCTTCAAAACGAGCATCTCCGGCCAGATTGTTTCGAATATCACGAGGGCTTAAGAGAATGAGATTGTCACCTTTTTCTACGCCAATTTTTTCAAGCACCTCTTCTTCAGGAACCCAGTCGAGATTAAAGCGAATCGCCCGGATGTCAAAGAGCCCTGAAAAGAATAAGACATATACCGCAATTCCCAAGAAAACAACGGTGAGAAGAAGAACTATTTTCTTCAAGCCTCTACCTCCTTCAGGCAGGTCTGAGCAATAAGCTCAGCTGCGTCTTCACGAGAAAGCGTCTTTGCAGCTCTACCCATCTTCTCTCTCCTCTCATCATCCCTTAGAAGTTCATCGAGCGCACGATAAATCAAATGCCTTACGGCCGGATCATAGAGGTCGGCATCGTTGAAGACTTCGGCAGCTCCTCGCGCACCAAAGGAGGCCGCATTGGCCTTTTGATGATCAGAGGCAACGTAGGGAGACGGGAGCAACACAGCCGCTCTTCCGGTAAAAGCATTTTCACTCAATGTGATCGCCCCTGCCCTCGACAGGACGAGATCCGCCGCCGTCACAAACTCGGGCATGTCCTCTATGAACGGATATACTTTCAGGCCTGGAATATTTTCGTATTTTTTTAAAACAGCCGGATCGGCATCCTGTCCGCTTGTGTGAATCCACACGAGATCGGGGTGTTTTTTCAAAAGGATGTGGGCGTCACATATCAGGTCATTAAAGCTGTCCGAGCCGATACTTCCCCCACTTGAAAGAAGCACTTTTTTATCACCAAACCCCTTTTCATTTCGAATTGTTTCGCGATCGAGGGCAAAAAAATGCGATCGCACAGGATTACCAGAGAGCACAAACGCTTCTTCTCTTGCCCTCAAATACTTCTTAGATTCTTCATAGCTGATAAAAATCTTTTTTGCCTTTGAAGCAAACAGTCTGTTGGCAAGCCCCGGATACACATTTTGCTCATGTAGAAAATAGGGAGTGCCCGAGAGTATCGCTCCGATAATAGGCGCCCCGGTAACAAACCCACCGGTACTGATCAAAAAATCAGGGCGATTCTCTTTGAACCAGCGGTATAAGGGATGACATTCTCGAAGAAGGGTCGATACCGAGCGAATTTTCGATGTAAGTGCAATCCCGGAAAACATCCTTGCTTTTGTCGGAATAAATTCAAGTCCGTATTTTTTGGCGGCCTCTTCTTCCATGGAGTCTTCAACACCGGCAAGATAGAGTTTAATGTCGGGATGTAATATGCGAAGCGCTTCTACAATAGCCATAGCGGGAAATATATGCCCGCCCGTCCCGCCGCAACTGATCACCGCTTTGATCATCGTATCCTCGATTCAGAAGCATAAATATTAAGTAAGATGCCGACGAGGCCCAAAATGACAAGCATGTTTGTGCCCCCGTAACTGATAAAAGGAAGCCCGATGCCTGTCGGAGGCACGAGCCCAAGCGTGCTCCCAAAATTAATGACCATCTGAGTAAAAATTAAGGAGCCAATTCCCGTCGTCATCACACGAACATACAATGTACTGGCATCGAGTGCCATGCGGAAAATATTAACGATCAGGATAAAAAAGAGAAGAAGAACCAGTGCAATTCCTACAAAACCAAACTCTTCCCCCAGTGTGGAAACGATCATATCATTATGCGGTTCCGGGATATAGAGTTTATTAAATGTGCTCTCTCCCGGTCCGACACCTAAAAACCCTCCGGATGCGATAGCAAGAATGCCATAACGAATCTGCCTGGCAACTTCATTGATATCGGTAAGACCTGCAAAAAACGTTGTAATACGAGACACGCGATAGGGCGCCAGCGCGGCAATCAGGTAGAACACACCTCCCGCGGCCCCCACAAGGACGATAAAGTACGCCCACCCATCAAAGCCGACGAACAACATCGCCGCGCTGATGACAAAAAGAGTGACCGTCGTGCTGAAATCAGGCTGAGCATAAGTCAGAATAATCAGCAGCATCGGAATCAGCAGGTGAACCCCAATGGCAATGTAGCGTCTTTTCGTCGCTAAAAACCTTGACAGCGTAGCGGACATCGTCAGAATGATGGCGATTTTTGCTATGTCCGATGGCATGAACTGGACGCCGGCAATGACGATCCAGCGTCTGGCGGCATTGACTGTTTCTCCGATGATCAACGTGAGAATCATAAGCACAAATGTCACAATGACAAACGGGATTAAAATCCCCGGTTTGAGATAGACGCGGTAGTTTACAAAAAAAGCTCCTGTCATAAGAACGAGGCCGGCAATAATAAAGTAACTGTGTCGCCGAATATAGAAATAGGCATCTCCACTTCTTGCCATAGAAAAATACGCCGACGAGCTGAAGACCAGAAGCCAGCCGATCGTAAGCAGCAATAGCACAGGGATTAGTATGCCAAAATGAATTTTTCTCATGGGTTCAGCCTTCCTACGAGTTCCCTGAAATGATCCCCTCTCTCTTCAAAATTGGAATATGCATCCCAACTTGCACTTGCCGGTGAAAGAAGGATGTCATCTCCCGGCGCACTGATCTGAAAAGCCTTATCAAAGGCTTCCTCTAAATCACGGACGCGATAGATGCGCTCAACACCATATTTCTTTGCGCTCTCAGCCACGATTGCGGCAGTGGATCCGTAACAGACAACGGCCTTCAAATGCGGTAACTCCTGCGCAAACAAGATGTCATATCCGATACCTTTGTCATACCCGCCCATCAAAACGATTGTAGGCACTTTCGCGCTCTTGAGAGCCGGAAGAGTGCTTTCAGGGTTCGTCGCTTTCGAGTCGTTAATAAACCGTACACCATCAGACGAAGCAACAATCTCATATCGGTGCCGCAATCCCGGAAAATCTTTCAGCGCCCGCCGAATATTCCCTACTTTCGCTCCGGCACAGTAAGCAAGAGAGGCCGCCGCCAAAGCATTGGCGATGTTGTGATCGCCCTGAAGAGAAAGTTCTTCAGAATCCAACAAGAAGATATCCTTCTCCTCTCGTAGCCAGAGCCCTCCGTCTTTATAAAAGGCCCCTTTCTCAACTTCTCGTTGAACAGAAAACTCCCGAAGGACAAACGGATGCTTCCTTCCCTCCATCATTTTCTGCAACAACGGAGAATCAACTCCTATAAGCAGGGAGTCGCTTTCATCCATGGAAGCAAACAACCGGCTCTTCGCTTCAATATAAGCATCAAGCGAGCCATGCCAATCCAAATGGTCCTGTGTAATATTGAGAATGGCTGCAAGCTTTGGATGGAGAGCTCGAGAAAAGGCGAGCTGAAAGCTTGAGACTTCAAGAATATTCCATTGCAGGAGCGCTCTCTCACGAAGAGTTGCGCTCAGCGGTATTCCGATGTTTCCTGCAGCCGGAACTCCCAGAATATGCGCACACCACGCCGTCGTCGTGGATTTGCCGTTCGTTCCGCTGATCGCCATAACCGCTCCGGGGAGCTGCTCGGCGGCAAAGTCGATTTCACTCTGAAGAGGAACGCCTTCCTCCAGCCATTTCAGCACTTTCGGATGAGAAGGCGAGATCCCCGGGGATAACAAAACCAAATCGACAGACTCACCATCAGTATATGCGGAAATCTTTGTATTGTATGCATCGGATAGTTTATCGGCATCAAAGGGCGCATCATCTGTCACGAGTATCTCATCATAATCACCGGCTAAATAATCAAGAAGTCCGTGACCGGATCGTCCCAATCCGAAGATCAATATTTTCTTCATTTTATACCTTAAAGAATAGGATACCCAGAAGGACGCCGACAAGCGTCACGCCGCTAAACAGCAGCACGATCATATTCTCGGAGTAGCCGCTGAGTTCAAAGTGGTGGTGAATAGGGCTCATCTTAAATATTCTCTTTCTCCTCGTCTTCCAAGACCAGACTTGAAGAATGAGCGATAGAGACTCTGCAACATAGACTACGCCTATGAGCAACGCATACAGCGGCGTGCCCGTCACCAGAAGCGCAGTGGCAATAAAACCTCCGATTGCCATGCTCCCCGTATCCCCCATCATCAGTCTTGCCGGGTAGCGATTGAAATAGAGATACGCCAAAAGAGAGGCGGCAAAAATTAATGTCATGCGATACAGATCCTGTCTGTAGAATTCCTTCGCCACAACCAGTACAAACAACAAAACCAAAAGTGACACAGAAGCCAACAAGCCGTCAATCCCGTCTGTGAGGTTCGTTGAATTCGTCATCGCCAGATAAAAAACGATGACAAACGGATAATACAAAACACCCAAGTGGATATAGCGATTCGTCAGCGGAATGAGAAGCGTAGAGGCACTTCCTTTCAACAGATATGCCATGAGCGATCCCATCAGTATTTGAAGAATCAATTTTTGACGCGCTTTCAATCCCAGATTTCTTCCGAAAAACAATTTCATCGAATCGTCAACAAAGCCGATGATCGCAAAAAGAAGCATGCCCAGAATCAAAAAGACATGTTCTCGGTCAAAGCCCAGACTGATAAAGGCCACCAAAGTGCTCACAGCAATAAAGGCAATGCCGCCCATCGTGGGTATACCCTGTTTCTTCTGGTGGGATTCAGGCGCGAGTTCATACACATTTTGGCCGAATCGGAGTTTGTACAAAAGGGGAATCAGCAGATATACTGCCAGCATTCCCAATAGAAATGTCAGGAGAAAAAGGAGGAAATTATTCATCTGCAATCTCCAGCCCCCTAAGAACACGCTCCAGTTCCATCCCTCGAGAAGCCTTGACAAGGAGCACATCTCCTTGTTGCAGGGTTTCATTGAGTTTTTTAATCAGAGAGCGAATGTCTCGAAAGTGTTCTCCGTTTGGGTGTTTCTCAATAATGTGTGAGGCAAAATCTCCTATCGTAAATATTTTATCGAGTTGTTTCATCTGCGGGATTTCACCAATACGACGATGGATCTCTTCAGCCGTCTCCCCCAGCTCCAGCACATCCCCCAATACGGCAAGATGCCTCTTTCCACTGAGCATCAGAAGCGTCTCAACCGCTCCTGCAATCGAGTCGGGAGACGAATTATACACATCATCTACGATCGTAATGCCTTCCCTATAAGAGACCATAAAGCGCTGAGGTTCTCCTCTGTAGTTTTCAATACCCTGAACAATTTTTTCATCCTCAATTCCCAGCGCTCTGGCCGCCTCCACACATAGGAGGGCGTTCTTCACCTGAAACGCTCCGGGTACTTGAAGCTGAATCTCCAATCCCCTGTATCGAAAGTGATGAACACCTTGTCTCATCGAAAGCACTTCCAGCGCTTCAGGCTTTGTGCATATAACTCGATAAGGTTGTTCAGGCAATTGGCTGAGAAGTGGATCAAACCCGTTGACGACGAGAATATGATCTCCACGGTGATATGCATTTGCCTGCATTTTCTCATGGAGAATGTTTGATTCCGAGTGAAAATTCTCAATATGAGAAGTGCCGATATTTGTCATCATGACGATATCCGGACGTGCCACAGAAGCCAGCGTCTTCATCGCTCCGGGGCGAGAGACTCCCATTTCCAAGACAAGAATCTCCGCAGATGGAGGCATGTTTAAAAGCGTCAAAGGGAGTCCAATGTGGTTGTTGAGATTCCCCTTTGTCGCATGGGTGTCAAAAGCCAGGCGGCAGATTTCGGCAAACATATTTTTTGTATTGGTCTTTCCTCCACTGCCTACGACGCTGACCACTTTAGGATTGAGCCAGTCTCGGTATTTAGCAGCAAGAGAGAGCAGTGCCTTTTCGCCGTCTTCCACCACCGCAATCGGCTTGCCCCGAAAGGCATCGCGATTGTCTTCATAGTAGTGGCGCTCCATCAAGGCCGCCTTTGCACCGGAGTCAATCGCTGTTAGCGCAAAACTGTTGCCGTCAAATTTGTCACCGCGTATACATATGAACAAGCCCCCCTCGAGAGGCTTGCGGCTATCTATAAATACTCCGCTGAATTTCCCTTCGCGAAACCATTGTAAAAGATCCATACACGCTCCTTATCTTCCGGTCATTTTACCACATCGCATCTTCTTGCTCAAGAAACAGCTCAGCAAAGGCCCTGTGTAATAGTTGGTGTAGCAACTAATCCCGACTACAACCTCTCAACACAGCACAATAGGCAGTTTTTTATTCAAACGGACGCCGCACCTTTCCTGCAGAGGGAATCGTCTTTGAGCGGAATTTTTCCAAATTCGCGGATGAAGAAGCCGGCTCCATATCTGTGAGCCTTCCGGTCTTCCCGATGCGCATCACATTAACACCCTGAGAATGGCGGGTTGTTTTTTCAGGTATCAGCGAAGAATCGATCAAGAGCCAGTTTTCCTTCTGCCTTTCATATCGGCTAAAAAGAAGCGGAGCTTCCTTATCCAGAGCCAGTGCACGCACGAGTTGCTGAGAGTCATCGTAAGCGCGCACGAGCATTCTGCGATTGGTCTTCGTGGCATAAGAACTCAGTGGAATCTTTGCTACTTTTCCTCGTTCAAAAGCAAATAATACGTAACCGCTATAGTCATTGGTCGCAAGAGCCAACACCGTTTCTTCTCCATCTTCCATTTCCAACTCATGCGGCAAGAAAAGGCCCAGCTCGGTATGACGAACGCTCTCAATATCGGCGACACGGAGTTTGAACACACGGTGTGCTGTCGTAAATATCAGCAGATCTCCCCATTCATTTACTTCAAGCTCATAGCGGACATCATCACCGTCTTTGAGGCGTTGCTCCTGATTGGGATCATACTGGCTCTGCGGTATTTTCTTCAGATAATTTTCCCGCGTGAGGAGAAGAATCTGCGATTCGGTCGTCATCTCTTCTTCCTCTTCAATCAACTCCTCGATCGGCTCGATCAACACCGTTTTTCTGGGTTTTCTATATTTTTTGAGGATCTCCTTGAGTTCCTCCTCAATATACTTCTTAATCCTCTTATCGCTTCCGTAAAGAAGTTTATTCGAGGCAATCTTGTCTTCCAAGGCTTGACGCTCGGAAACTCGCGATGTAATGAATTCTTTGTTGATATTGCGGAGCCTGATATTGGCAACATATTCCGCCTGTTCCTCATCAAGTAAAAACTCTCTCATCAATGAGGGGACGACGTCCTTCTCCTTAGGCGTGGCGCGAATAAGAGCGATCACCCGATCGATATCAAGCAGAAGCTGCTCAAGCCCTCTTATCAGATGAAGCTTCTTTTCATCGAGGTTGATATCATATCGAAGCCTTCCCCGCACACAATCCATGCGAAAATCCAACCAATGCAGCAATAGGTGACGAATCCCCAGTTGTTTTGGGTACGCGTTGATAAGTACATTGAAGTTGCAACTGAACGTGTCTTCCATCGGCGTATCGCGATAAAGTTTTGCCAATAAAAGCTCCAGATCCGTACCTCTCTTAGCATCTATCGTCAACCTGAGGCCCTTGAGGTCCGATTCATCCCTGACATCCGAAATTTCCTTGTATGACCCTTCCTTGACTCCGGCGATGATTCGATCCATGATCGCCTCCACCGTCGTTCCATAGGGAATTTCCGTAATTTCTATGCGATTTTCTTTGGGGATAATCTGTGCTTTTGCTCGCAGACGAAATGTTCCGGTTCCCTTCTCAATGACCTGCTCCATGACCTGCGGATCCTCAACACAATATCCCCCTGTCGGAAAATCCGGTCCCTTAATAATATTTTGGAGGTTTGCCTTGGAGCTTTTTAAAAGAGCAACCGTCGCATTAATGACGTCTTCGAGATGGAATGAAGCGATGTTTGACGCCATACCGACGGCAATTCCTCGGTTCGGATTAATTAGTATGGTTGGCACTTTGACCGGAAGAAGAAGGGGCTCATAGTCCGTTCCGTCATAATTCGGCACGAACTCAACGGTTCCCTTGTCGACATCGGCAAAAAGGAGCTCGCAGAATTCCTCGAGCTTCACCTCTGTGTATCGACTGGCTGCGTACTGCATGTCTCTGGAATAGACTTTTCCAAAGTTACCTTTGGAATCGATATAGGGATAGAGAAGACTCTCATTTCCCCGGCTCATGCGCACCATCGTCGCATAAATGGGGCCGTCTCCATGAGGATTCAAGCGCATCGTCTGCCCAACGACATTGGCTGACTTTGTCTTGTTTCCTTTGAGAAGTCCCATTTTGTACATTGTATACAATAGTTTACGATGCGCCGGCTTGAGTCCGTCGATCTCAGGAATAGCCCGAGACAAAATAACGCTCATCACATACGGCATATAATTTTCTTCCAGTGTCTGTGCCACGGGTTCGCGGCGAATCGTCTCTGTCACGTATCCTCCCATCGCTCGTCATAAGGTATTATAATGGTTCATTGCACACATCAAAATAAATCCGGAAGACAGAGCACATCCATGCTTTCGTCGATATATTTTATCTTATTCCTTCATCAATTTACAATCTCTTCAGCGGAAAAAAACAGCCTCAGCTGTTTTCCTCCTCATCTTCATCATCATCGACAATCGTATATTCCGGTTTAGAAGCGCCATCATCCGGTCGATGATATTGCTGCCAAAAATAATAAATCATAAGAGCGACCAGAACGGGGATAATCATTCCCGAGCCCAATAGGCGTACAAAGAAGCTCAGAAAATATGCAATAACAAAAAACATCAACAAGCTGAACAAGCAGCCTCCCGTTCCGAATCGATAGATTTTCACTTTACTCCTCTATTTCCTCGAGGATGTCAACACCTGAAGATGCGCCGAGCCGAGTGGCACCCGCTTCGATCATTTTGCGCGCATCTGCCAACGTGCGAATTCCGCCGCTCGCCTTAACTTCTTTTGAGAAGGAGCGCCTCATCTGCTCTACTGCTTCTACCGTAGCGCCCCCTGCACCAAAACCGGTGGAAGTCTTGACAAAATCAGCTCCGGCTTCGTCACAAAGGCGGCACGCCGTGTCGATCTCATCCGCACTTAATTCAGCCGTCTCTAGGATTACTTTGAGAACATATCCCTTGACCGCTTCCCTCACGAGATGGATATCTCTTAAAACGGCTTCCGTATCCCCTTCTTTTAAAAAACCAATATTGATGACCATATCTATCTCATCGGCTCCGTCACGAACGGCCTGGGCAGCCTCATATGCCTTCGCTTGAGGCGATGAGGCGCCGTGAGGAAACCCGATAACCGTCGTCACCCCGACCCGACTGCCCTTGAGAAGCTCAGCGGCCTGAGACACTCTTGAAGGCTGCACGCAGACGGTCGCAAAACCCATTTCCTTCGCTTCAGCACACAGTTTGACTATGTCTTCAGATGTCGCAGACGGTCGCAGGAGGGTGTGGTCAATTTTGATAGCGAGCTCTTTTTTGTTCATTTGATAATTTCCAACAATTGGCCGTTTTTAATAGCTGCCGCATTCGCTTCGTCCATATCAAGGTGGATGTCCAGCGCAAAGTCATCGTGAACGCGGCACAGTACATCTTCAAATACCACAGGACGCACGCCACCGCTTCGAACTTTGACGAAATCCTTGTCGGCAATGCCCATTTTTTGCGCATCACTTGTATGCAGATGCATATGACGCGCGGCAACAATCACTCCTTGAGAGATCTCCACTTCCCCCTTAGGGCCTTTTAGAACGGCACCCGGACTTCCCTCAATATCCCCGGAATTTCTCACGACCGCCGGGACTCCAAGAGCAAAGGAATCACTGATCGAAATTTCTACTTGTGTGCTGCTGCGAACGGGTCCGAGGATGCGCACAAGCAGGCTCCCCTTGGGGCCGATTACCTCCACCTTTTCATCACAGGCGTATTGGCCCGGCTGCGAGAGATCTTTCATTTTCGTGAGGACATATCCCTCTCCGAAAAGTGTTTCGAGCGACTGTTGATCAATATGAAGATGGCGATTGGATACGCCGACAGGCGCCTGGTATTTACTCATGTTCTTCCTCCTCAATGATGGCAATCAATGGCAATTGCCGGTATTTTTGTGCATAATCAATCCCATAGCCAACCACAAAGCCGTCTTCAATATCGAATCCGCAATAGTCTATCTGCACATCGACTTCTCGCCTGGCGCTCTTGTCAAGGAGTGTACAGACAGCCAATGACGACGGAAGGCGCTGGCGAAGCAAATTGCACAAATAGCGAAGGGTTAGCCCGGTATCGACAATATCTTCGACTATTATAACATCTCGACCTTCGATCGCAACATCCAGGTCTTTTGTAAGCCGGACAACTCCCGAAGTCGTCGTTGCATCTCCGTAACTCGACGTCGACATGAAATCCACTTCTAAATCGATGTCCATCTCCCGGATCAAATCACCCAGGAAGACAAAGCTCCCCTTGAGAACCCCGATAAAAAGCGGTCTCTTCCCCTCGTAATCAGATCGTATTTCTTCTGCCAATTCTCGTATTCTTTTGCGAATCTGCTCTTCACTGATTAAAACTTTCATCATTACCTCCTTTTCCTTAATACCCTCAAAATATAAAAAGACCCCTTAAAGAGGTCATTTTAGCGGAAAAAACAGTCGATATGAAATTCCGTCTTTGATGTATTGTTCTCCGGATACGACATAATCACTTATGTCATAAATCAAAAGCATCCCTCTTAAGCCCGGAATATACTTCGGAGTGATATAAAATACCTCCGATTCACGAGGTTTACCAAAATACAGTCGAGTATAGGGCACATGATAAAGAAGCTCTACCTTCCCCCCACACAGAGCGATTCCCCGTCTCATCACTGGCCGATCGATTGGATATTGATCTCTACGTCTGTAATATCTTGCAGAAGTGACGCAGCATAATCGGCAATGAATGTCTTAAACAGCAGTGCCAGCCCTATGAGGATCGCGGTCAATATGACCAGTTCCACTGTCCCAAATCCGTCTTGCCACCTTGTCATTTTTACCTCCAGATAAATTCCGAAATAAAGGGAAACACCAAATAGATGATCATGATGAGCATATTGGCGCTCATTGGAAGAAGGATAAGATGCTCCCTTTTCTCCAGTTCCATTTTTTTCGCTCTTCGATACCTCTCAAACAGCTCTGAAGATACCTGAGCAAAATCCATACTGAGCGACTCTCCGGAAAAATGCCTGCCACGCTCCAGAAGGATGATTATCTTCTTAATGACCATCCACTTGCTGGCAAGAAACAGTTTTTCCAATTCTTTCACATAGCCGTCGACATCTTCCTTGACATCGAACAATGCGATCGTCCTCGTCGCTTCGCGTATTGCAAGATATTGGTTCCTTCCACCCAAGAGTGCCATCTCATAGCGGAAGATAAAACTGCTCATTTCCTCTATTAAGCGATGTTGGTTTTTCTGCATGAGAGAGCTGAGCTGAACAAGCCCACCCATCAGCACAAAACTCAAAACTCCCAATACATATCCTGATGAGATTCCAAGTATCGCTGAAACACCCAGTCCAAGAAAAAGCGCCGAAGCCCAGTCGATCGATTTCATCACCCAGTCAAAAAGAAATAACTCGTGCATGTTTTCTTGTGTGCTGTAAGATAGGGCAAACAGAATGTCACGCCCACTATGTCCGCGTACTGAAAACGCGGTTGCAATATGCTTAAGAAGCCACCCTCTAGTCAGGCGAATCAGAATACACAACAAGATGCCTGTCATGACGTCTTCTCGATCATGCTCGCCAGATGATAGTTGATAAGAAGTCCCGCTGCACATAGCACTCTTAAAAATGTCTCCGCTTTCCTGCCGCTGAAGCTTTCAAGTATGAGCATCGAGAGAATGGGGAGATACTTCATTATTCCCATCCGAAAACGCGAAGCGTTGAATTCCGCATCGAGCTCTTCTTCCAGGAGAAGCTTCTTTTCAAACAGGCGAAACTGTTTCTCAAAGATTTCCAATGTAAAATGCTCGGCATCCGGAGAAATAAATTCAGCCGGATAGTGTGTAAATCGAGCCTTTATCCATGCATGCGCCGGCGCATCGCCTTCTCGAAGACTATTTCCAAAAGAGGCGAGTTGCTCGAGGACCTCCCGCTCATCCACCTTTTTTTTTCTGTTTCGATAGGTATAGAGAAGGCTGACCACCCCCTCCAAAAGAAAAGCCGAGTTCCAAAACCAACCTCCGCGCACCAGCAAAACAAGCCCTGCACGAAAACCGATAATCTCGATCACTTTAAGCGATGTCATGAATCTCCACCTCTCCTTTTGAGAAGGAAACAGCGCTGATGCTCTCCAGTCTGCGCTCACTTTTGCCTCTCAGCTGAATAATCACATCAATTCCCCTCCCCAGGTAGCGCTGAGCCGCTTCATACGGAATTCCCGCTTCCATTAGGAGCATTTCCAGCCGGGCGATCATATCTTGCGGTGAGTTGCCATGTCCTGTACATAGACTTCCCTGATGTCCGGTGTTGATCGCATGGATAAAGTCGACCACCTCCTCTCTTCTGATTTCACCAAGGATGATGCGGTCCGGACGCATTCGAAGCGATGTCTTCACAAGGTCCGACGTGTTTACTTCCCGCACCAGATGCGCCTTCTTCTTCGTCCTCAGATATACACAATTGCTGCCTTCGGGAGCTTTGATTTCAGCCGTATCCTCAATAATGACGATTCGCTCGCTTCGATCTATGTCCCCCAGAAGAAAGTTCAAGAGCGTCGTCTTTCCGGAGCTGGTTTCTCCACTGATAAAAAGAGTCTTTCTTTGACGCACCAGTTGAAGCAGAAGCTGTCTTTGCTTTCGACTCATAAAACCTCCCTCCAGAAAATCCATCTCCTTAAATCGCTGCCCACCGCCTCGTCGAATCGTCATGACGATATCACCGCCCGTCAGATGACTGTTGACGACATTGATCCGATATCCTTTGTCGATATCAAAATCGACAATCGGTCGATCTACGCTCAGCCGTTGATTATACATCGCCAAGAATCTGGCCACACTTCTTCTATAGTCCTCCCTGGAATAAAAGAGACCTTTCACTTCCCGAATTCCCCTGTCGTCTTCAATAAAGACTTCATTCCAAGCATTGAACATGATTTCCGTAAAATGATTGCCCAGAAGAGAAACGATGATATCGTCTTTTTTGGCAAAACTTTCGGGAGAGTAGATCTCAAGCCACCGGCGAAGCTGTGCATTCATGTTTTCCTCCTGAATCAAAGTCTAAAACAAAAAAAGAAGCTCTCCAACGAAAGCTTCAATAAATTCCAAGCAGCAACCAGGTCTGTAAGCCGATTTCTGTCGAGGATGACCATCTATCTGGACACCGCGTTGCCGACGGTGTTCTTGCGACCTACCACGGGACGAAGGAGCTCTTCATAATGTCCCCCATTTGGTCTTGCTCCGGGCGGGGTTTACATAGCCGAACAGTCGCCAGTTCGCTGGTGGGCTCTTACCCCACCTTTCCATCCTTACCTCGCAGGGAGGCGGTATCTTTCTGTTGCACTATCCTTGGAGTCACCTCCACTGGGTGTTACCCAGCGCCCTTGCTCATGGAGTTCGGACTTTCCTCATACCTTGCGGTACGCGGTCACCCGACCTGGTTGCGTTGCGACGCAATTATACCATATCCTGCAAGCGATCCTCTATTCTTGTGAGAAGATCTCTCATTTTCTCTTTCTTCTCACCGGAAAGCCCGGAGTAAAAAGAGCAAATCCTCCTTTTATGGTGATGAAGATACTCTCTATACAAGGAAGCATCCTCACTGAAATCGCGCCCGAGCAGCAGATCGTAAGGTGTATCCTCGCCTGCAGAGACCTTTAATATCACATAGAAATGATCTTCATGTGTCAGTCGTTCTTTTATCAGGCGATATCCATTTTCCAAAAGATACTCTCTCAATTGCATCAGATGCTGCATAGGTTGAAGAATCAGATATCTCATCTGTTGAAATCTGACTCTGTCCTTTCTGAGAATATCTATAATAGTATGTCCGCCCATTCCGGCAATAACAGCTGAGTCAAACTCTCCTGTGGAAGGGAGTCCGTCAGCAAGATAAAAGTCGGCGTTTTTCCCCGCTAACGTTCTCTTGGCATTGTTGAGCGGTCCTTCTGCGATATCACTGACACCGATTCGCTCCACAATTCTTCTCTCGAGAAGAAGAAGCGGGAGCATTGCGTGATCACTTCCGATGTCGATCAACCGGCTCCCGGCATCAACCAACGATGCGATTACCTCCAACCTCGTCTGCATCAGTCGAGATAATCCATTAATTTTCGCGATCGGGTCGGGTTTTTAAGCTTGCGCAGCGCCTTGGCCTCAATCTGACGAATCCTCTCACGCGTTACATCGAACGTCCTGCCTACCTCTTCCAAAGTACGCGCCCTTCCGTCTTCGAGACCGAATCGCAACTTCAGCACTCGCTGTTCTCTTGGAGTCAGTCCATCGAGCACTTCCGCCAACACTTCTTTTAACATGCTAAACGCCGCCGCATCAGCGGGGGCAAGAGCATCGACATCAGGAATAAAATCTCCCAAATGTGAGTCTTCCTCTTCCCCGATCGGAGTCTCCAAAGACACGGGTTCCTGGGATATCTTCATGATCTCGCGAACTTTTTCCTCTGTGATTCCCATGGCTTCTCCGATTTCTTCAGGAGTCGGCTCACGCCCCAAATCCTGCAAGAGTTGACGGGAAATGCGCATCAGTTTATTGATCGTCTCTACCATATGTACCGGAATGCGAATCGTGCGCGCCTGGTCAGCAATGCTGCGAGTTATCGCCTGGCGAATCCACCAAGTAGCGTAGGTGCTGAATTTATATCCTTTTCTATAGTCGAACTTTTCCACAGCTTTCATCAACCCGAGATTCCCCTCTTGAATCAAGTCGAGAAAAAGCATACCGCGTCCGACATATCGCTTGGCAATGCTTACCACCAACCTTAGATTGGCCTCACATAGCTGAGCTTTGGCTTCTTCATCTCCGGCTTCCATTCGCTTGGCAAGCTCGACTTCTTCCTCTTTTGTCAACAAGGCCACCCGCCCGATCTCTTTTAGATACATGCGCACGGGATCGTCGACAGATATGCTTTTTGCCGAACGCGTTGAGGACTTGGCAGCCTTCGGTGAATCATCGCCCTCTTCCTTTTTTTCTTCCTTATCATCATCCAGATCATCGAATTCTTTTGTCAGATCATCTTCTTCTTCAATTTCCACCCCGGACTTGGTAATGATCTCATAGATCGCAAAGACATCTTCTTTCTCTAAGTCAATGTCCTCAAAGGCGGTTTGAATCTCCGTTTCCGTGAGCTTTCCCGTCTTCTTTCCAACGAGGATCAATTCCTCAATAATCTTGTCTTTTTCCATGATCTCTTCCCCTCTCCCGGATCAATTCACTCAGTTTCTTCTTCAATCTATCCATCTCGGCGTATTGCGCATCGCTCTTCTGCGATGACTCGCGCAGTTCTTCCAGCTGTTGCATGACACCCTGCTGTGCAAAATAGCGCAAAAGAGTTCGCCAATGCGTCATATCCGCACGGCTCAGTTCTTGTTTTGATGCTTCTTCAAAGAATTCTACCTGTTCCAAAGTAAAAATCTCAATAGCGGATTGTATATTATACCCTTTATGTTCCAACAAATAACTGATAAATGCATGCCAATTGTCACTGAGATATTGATAGTACGGAGTGGCGATCATCTGCAGTGCAATGCTGGGCTCACTGATGAGGATGCCCAAGAGGTGTCGCGTATACTTTCTGTTCTCCGATCGCGCAGACGCCCTTGGAGCGGAAGCGCTTTCTCGAAGCTTCCAATCTCCTGTAAGGACGCGAGGTTCCACTCCGATATAATCAGCTACTTTCTGAATATAAAGCCCTCTGCCCTCGCTTGCGTCCATCTGCTCAATGAGAGGCATGACGCGAGAAAGGAAGAGCTGTTGACCTGCCATATTCTGCAGATCGGACTTTTGCGCTTCTCGGTCGATGATATACTCTACTGAAGCTTTGGCATTTTGCTTTAAGTACTCGCGAAAGCCCTCCGCCCCCTCCCGCCGCACAAAACTGTCCGGATCATCTTCAGGCGGAAGATTGACGACAATGACTCGCACAGGAAGAGTGCGGAATACCTCAAGAGCACGAATGGTAGCCTTTTGGCCGGCTTCATCGCCATCAAAAATAATGACGACTTCTTCGGCATAACGCGATATCAGCTTGCCTTGCTCCGGAGTTAACGCCGTTCCCAAGCTCGCCACGGCCTGAGGAACCCCCTTGTCGTGAAGACCTAGGACGTCCATATATCCCTCCACAAGGAGAATCTGTCTATCCGGTGACAAATGATTTTTTGCCTCATGAAGTCCATAGAGATGAAAGCTTTTATTAAATAACGGAGTGTCCGGGGAGTTCAGATATTTTGCGGCACGAGGATCCTCTCCCATCAACCTGCCACCAAACCCGATGACCCGTTTTCTTACATCAAATATAGGGAAAATAATCCGCTCGCGAAATCGATCATACATCTTTCCCTGTTCACTAAAAGCAAACAAGCCGCATTTTTGAGCGGTATCTTCAGGAAGTGCCTTCCCCAGTTTATTCACAAGAAAATCCCAGCCTGCCGGTGCATACCCGATGCCAAAACGCCGCATAGTCCTTTCAGCGATGCCTCGTGAAAGGAGATACTCTTTTGCTGAGGGCGTCTTCTGAAACTCTTCAAAAAACAATCGGGCAGCTCTTCGATTTAATTCATAATAACCGCTCAGCTCTTCTTTTGGTCTTTGAAACTCCTCCTTGTTTAAATAAGGAGTCAGGTCGATCCCTTCTTTCTCGGCAAGGCTTTCAAGCGCGGAAAGAAAATCCAAATTCTCATAGCTCATCACGAAGCTGATGGCATTGCCGGAAGCTCCGCAACCAAAACAGTGGTATGACTGCCTCTCAGGCGATACCACAAACGACGGTGTCTTTTCCTGATGGAAAGGACAATTGGCTTTGTAGTTCCTCCCCGCTCTCTTCAAGGGAACACGCGAGGAAATGACCGAGACAATATCGAGCTGCTCCGTCAAAATGCGTCCGATATCATCTACATATTTATAACCCACCAAAACTCCTATCGCCAGAATTCAGGAATGAACAATCGGCTAAAACAACGAATGGCATAGTGGTCGCTCATCCCTGCGATATAATCTTTTACCGCTTCCACACCCTGCTCCGTATACGCTCTGGCATACTCATGCGGGAGGTCATCGGGATGATCTCGAAAATGCGTATATAACATGGCAATAAGTTTTTTTGCATGTTTTTCTTCGCTCTTCGCTTGCGGATCACGATATAGATTCTCAAAGAGATACGATCGCAAAGTAAGCATAGCTTCCTCCACGGGAGGGCTCATTGATATTTCCTCTTTATCCCGAGAATAGCTCACAAGATCGACCACCATCGTATGGATGCGCTCAGAAGGACTTCCCCCTAAGATCGAGCGCGCAGTTAAAGGCAAGTCTTCTTCTGTCAAAATACCGGCGCGGATCGCATCGTCGATGTCGTGATTGATATAGGCAATGCGATCGGCATATTTGAGGATCTGTCCTTCGAGAGTTTTCGATCGTCCCGAGCCGGTATGTTGAGCAATCCCTTCGCGCACTTCTTGCGTCAGATTGAGTCCTGGGAAGGGTTTGTTGCGCCTCTGCTCAAGCACCTCCACGACTCGCAGAGACTGCTCTGCATGGACAAATCCTCCGGGATGTAGTTCGTTAAGGGCTTCTTCACCACAGTGCCCAAAAGGGGTGTGACCCAGATCATGCGCCAACGCCATCGCCTCTGTCAAGTCTTCATTGAGAGCCAAAGCTCTTGCAAGCGTCCTTGCAATCTGCGACACCTCAAGAGTATGCGTGAGGCGAGTTCGATAATGATCTCCCTCCGGGGAGAGAAAAACTTGTGTCTTGTGCTTTAAGCGCCGAAACGCCTTGCAATGTAAAATTCGATCGCGATCCTGCTGAAAGAGAGTTCTCAACTCATCCGGTTCTTCCGGATAATCTCGAGTTGCATGTCTGCTTAACGCCGCACGCGGACTCAGCATAGCCGCTTCTCTCTCTTCAAGCTGAATTCTTGCGATCATCACTCCCTCCTGCTATATGCGAAACTTTTCAGCGAAGTAGCTCTCCAATTCATCGAGCGGAAGGCGAATCTGCTCCATCGTGTCCCGATCTCGAATTGTCACGCAGCCGTCTTCTTCCGTCTGGAAGTCGACCGTCAAACAATAGGGCGTGCCGATCTCGTCGAAGCGGCGATATCGCTTTCCGATGCTCCCCCTGTCGTCAAGCTCCACATTATAGAGCGGCGCCAGACGGCGGCGGATCTCTTCAGCCTGTGACGTGAGTTTTTTGCTCAAGG
This sequence comes from Tissierellia bacterium, assembly GCA_012520095.1. Classification (GTDB taxonomy): domain Bacteria; phylum Bacillota; class Clostridia; order Peptostreptococcales; family Acidaminobacteraceae; genus DUVM01. Next base: position 83,905 of record JAAYOV010000105.1, read on the forward strand.
GAAGAATTCCGATCTTCACAGGCGCCAATAGAGGATGCAACCTGAGAAGCACGCGGGTCGAACCATCTTCTAATTCTTCCTCGTCATATGCGTCGGCAAGAAACATCAGCAGTAGTCTCTCTACACCCACGGAGGGTTCCACAACATATGGGATGTATTTCTCATTCGTCACAGGATCTGCGGCGAAGAGGTCTTTTCCGGAGTATTCCATGTGTGCTTTTAGATCATAGTCTGTGCGATTGGCGATTCCCCATATCTCTCCCCAACCAAAGGGAAACAAATACTCGATATCACTGGTCGCCACGGAATAGTGGGACAATTCTTCCGGTGTATGCGCCCGCATCCTCAAATTGTCCTTCTTGACTCCCAAATCGAGGAGAAAACTCATACACTCTTCACACCAGTATTGATACCACGTATTCGCCTCGGCAGGAGGAGTGAAGAATTCCAGCTCCATCTGCTCAAACTCACGCGTTCGGAAAATAAAATTCCCCGGTGTGATCTCATTTCGAAAGCTCTTTCCGATCTGTCCTACGCCGAAGGGCGGGCTCACTCTTGCCGAACGGGAGATCGTTCGAAAATTGAGAAAAATTCCCTGGGCCGTCTCAGGACGCAGATAAATAGGTGTCGTATTCTCATCCGTCACTCCCTGATGCGTCTGAAACATGAGATTGAATTTGCGAATCGAGGTGAAATTGTGTCCCCCGCAGCTAGGGCAGGGAATATTTTCTTTATCGATCAGCTCCCGAAGTCCTTCATTGGAAAGCCCTGCCACATCTCGAGAAATTCCCTTTTCTGCGCAATAATCTTCAATCAAATTGTCGGCACGGAAGCGATTTTTGCATTGTCTGCAATCGATGAGCGGATCGCTAAACCCGCCCACATGGCCGGACGCTTCCCAGACCTGCGGGTTGAGTAAGATGGAAGAATCCAATCCCACTACTAGCGGCTGGGACTGCACAAATCGATTCCACCATAGCCGCTTGACATTGTTTTTCAGTTCCACTCCCACAGGTCCATAGTCCCACGTATTGGCTAGGCCTCCATAGAGTTCGCTTCCCGCAAAAATAATCCCTCGATTACGGCACAAGGCTACCAGTTTATCCATCGTCAGCATCTGTTTTTACTCCTGTCCATTCATTAGTTTCTATTCTGTCTCATCATCGTCAAGATAGTCTTTTACAACTGTTGATACTTTTTCCTTTGCCTTCTCCATATAGGCGTTTAAATTGATCTCTTCGCCTTCCTTTGTCACTACCTTGATCTCATAATCGGCAACAAATGCCGCCGTCAATCCTGCGACGGAGAAGAATCCGGCAAATAACAGGCCGATCACGCCCACTCCCATCGGGATGTTGAGGATCGTCTCTTCTTTGTTTTTAATGATCAAGCGGCTGAGAAGACCTTTTTCCGCCATATCTTTTACGAACTGCATAGTATCCTTAACGGCCTTTTCAAAGCTCTTGCTCTCTTCTTTTTCTTTCTTCAACGAGTTGACTGCCGCTTCTACACTGCCGTCATTTGCCTGAAGCGCAGCCTTCGCCTCTTCAAATGAGGCGCCTGTGCGTTCTATGACTTCTTCCAACATCTCAAGTGTAATCATCATATTTGTTTTCCTCCTGTCGGAATTGATTGAGTTCCTCTCGCAAGGCGTTGATGTCGAGTCCCCAGTGGTGATACCAATAATCTCCAAGGAGCTGCTGTATACTTTCAATTGATTCCCCGGAATGTCTCTCATTGAGAAAATCAACGAGTCTTTGGGTCGAAAGCTTGTTAAGCAGCGCCATTTCGTCTTCCGAAAGGCGCCTTCCGCGTCGGGAGTGCTCCTCACAGAAAAGGCCACCTTCGTTGACATCAAATACATACCCGCTTTCTCCGCACGCCATACAACCGGCAATTGCCGGTTCAATCCCCACCGCTCGCGTCGCTCCATAAAGAAAGTAAACGATTGCCGCAGGAATCAACTCTCGGTATTTGTGAAAGATAGCCACTGTATTGACGCTGAGCTCATACAAAGCTCGATTCGCTTCTCCCTCAGGCAGCATAGCAAACAAACTGCGCGAAATAAAAGAAGCGGCAAGAAATCTCTCCATGTCCTCGCGTATATAGTAAAATCCGTCGATCATGTCAACATGGCGAAGACGGTAGCTTCCTCTTCCGGAGATGGAAAAGTTCGCAAATACAAACGGACTTGCCCCCTTGTTCAAGGGGCTCTTCGGAGCGTTCGCTCCCGCCGCAAAGACTTCGATTCTTCCCATCTCGCGCGTCAAAATCGAGAGATAGCAGTCTCTTGTGTTGATCTTCTTTCTGCGCAGCACTATGCCCTGTACTTCATAAAAACTCATCTTCTATATCCGTA
>JAAYOV010000106.1 GCA_012520095.1 Tissierellia bacterium
ACCGGTAGCGACAAGGGCTCCGAAAAGACAGTAATCCCTATGACGATGCTGGTCACCGGCTCGAGAGTCGAGAGAATCGCCGCTCTTTGCGCACTGATATAGCGCAGTCCCGTCTGCAAAAACATCACCGCCAGGATGGCGACAACAAACGTAGTCCCCATGACAGCCGCCCATCCGACCGGCGAAGGCGGGAGAGCCGGCCCTTTCAAAAATAGAAGAGCAGACGCAATAAAGATAAAGGCAAAAAGGTGAGTGTAGAAGTTTAACACCAGGGGCTTCATCTGCTTCAAAGCAGGATGCTGGACCTGCATCATATAGGCGGCATGTGTGAGACCGGAGATGACGGCGATCACCACTCCCCATACATTCAGGTCGCCCGAGGCTTCCTGCATCAGATAGATCCCCAGGAGTGAAAGAGCGATGCATAGGATATGAAGGCCTCTCGGTCTCTGGCGGTATAGAAGAAACGCCAAGATGACTGTAAACGCAGGATAGCCAAAATGAAAACTGGTTGCCAAACCCGTCGGAATTAATGAATACGAAGAGATCAGAAGAGCCAGCGTTGATGCATAGAAAACGGAGAGAAGAAGGACCATTTTCCCCTCTCTTTTTGACAGACGCAAACTCTCTCCCCGCATGTGCGCAAGAAGAGCTAGAACCGGAAGGCAGAGCGATGTGCGCAGAAAAAGAAGGCTATAGGTGGTAAAGCCTTCTCCCATGGCAACTTTGCTGAAATACGGAGCCAGTCCATAGCAGATAGCTGAAAGCAGAACGTAGATCGTCCCTCTTGTTCTCACAGACCCTCCTCAATATGTGTGGCGCCCCTCTATGGCCTTCAGAAGCGTGATTTCATCGCTGAATTCCAGATCTCCTCCTACGGGCACGCCATGAGCAATGCGAGTGATGCGCACTCCCCTGCCCTGTAAAAGCTTGGACAGGTAGACGGCCGTTGCTTCTCCTTCAAGAGTAGGAGAATTGGCAAGGATGATTTCCTCAATCCCGCCGGCATCGACTCTTTTTTCCAGTGAATCGATAAACAGATCCTGTGGACGCACTCCTTCAAGCGGAGAAATTCTTCCGTGAAGCACGTGATAAAGGCCCTTGAACTCCCTCGTGCGCTCAATGGCCAGAAGATCTCGCGGCGTGTCAACGACACATACGACAGACGGGTCGCGTCGAGGATTGGAACAGAACTTACAGAGTTCCTCTTCTGTAAGAAAGTGGCACTGAGAACATAGATGCAGTTTCTTTTTCATCTCGACGATGGCACGCGCGATGTCGACTGCTTCCTTCTCTCTCATTTCTACGAGATTGTAGGCAATCTTCTGTGCCGTTTTGGCGCCGATGCCCGGCAGACGAGCCAGCTGTTCGATGAGATGCTGCAGCGAAAGCGGAAGATCCTGCATCACAGTCCCGGTATCCCGAGGCCGCCGGTAAACTTGCCCATAACCTCATTCATGGCTGCATCGGCTTTTCGAATGGCCTCATTGACAGCAGCGACAATCAAATCCTGAAGCATCTCCACATCATCGGGATCGACGACATCGGGGTCGATTTCCACATGTTGGATTTCTCTTTTGCCATTGATGCTCACTTTGAGGGCTCCCCCTCCGACGCTGACGTCATAGATCTGATTTTCAGCCTCTTCCTGCGCCTTTTGCATCTGCGCCTGCATCTTTTGAACCTGTTTCATCATCTGGTTCATATTTCCCATGCCCGGTATATTTCCTCTACGAGCCATATTTCCTCCTATCGAAACTCTATTTTGTCACTCTTTGATCCAAAGAAAGCCTTGAGTCTTTCCTCCGGATTCAGAGGTTCTGATTCTTTTGAAATTCCCCGAACTTTCACAGGTGAGCCGAATACCTCGGACGCGACGGCGTTGATTTTGGCATTAGTGCTTTCTTCATTGACGCGATTTTTATGAAACTCATAATCTGACCCGAAAGAGACGAGCAGCGCATCTCCGGCGCGCGTTTCAAACGTTCCCTCCAGAAGAAACGCATACGTTGCGACATCTCCCGATGCCTTCAGTTTGTCGAGCACCTTCTGCCAATAGGGCGTCAGATCATCCAGATCTTTCGGAGGGGGTACTTCTTCTTGAATCGGCTCGATCTTCCTCTTCTCCAGCACTTTCTTCACTTCTACCTGAACCGGTCCCCTCGCTTTCTCCCAAGTGGCGATAAGCGCCATTTCAAGCTGGAGACGTGGGATCAAACTGAAACGAAGCGATCGCTGGGATTCATCGAATAAGCGGATCAGTTCATCGAGCTGCTCCGTGGTGAGCATATCATACTCTTTTGTCACTTCGCCCGGAATGTATCCGAGCAGATCTTCCATGAGCTCCTTTTGATTCACCATCCGGCTCAGCAATAATCCCCGTAGAAAGGAAAGAATCTCTCGATAGATCATCGTCAACTCTTTTCCCTCGCGCAGGATGACTCCCAATTCTTGGAGTGTCTCGTCGATCCTACCCTCTACAGAAGACAGAAGCAAACGGTGAATCCTCTCCCTGCCGAGAAGCCCTAAGCTTCTCTGCACCTGTTCTATCGTCAGTTGCGTACGATCGAGTGAAAGGGATTTGTCAAGCAAACTGATGGCATCGCGCAGCGCTCCCCCGCTGTGTTCACAGAGCAGATGCAGTGCTTCTTTCTGCGCATCGACGCCTTCTTCTTTTGCAATATAGGCAAGCCTCTGCATCATCGCCTGCTGGGAGATGCGCTTAAAAGTATAGCGCTGTGTCCTCGAAAGAATCGTCTCGGGAATCTTATGGACTTCCGTCGTCGCCAAAATAAAAACGACAAAAGGCGCCGGTTCTTCAAGCGTCTTCAGAAGCGCATTGAAAGCACTGGCCGAGAGCATCTGCACCTCGTCAATGATATATACTTTATATTTACTGGATACCGGCATAAAGCGGGCATTTTCTCTCAATTCTCGGATGTCATCGACGCTGTTATTGCTGGCGGCGTCAATCTCCATGACATCCATCTGCGCTCCGCTGTCAAAGGCTCGACAGCTCCCGCATCTTCCACAGGGCTCTCCGTCTTGCAAATCTTCACAGTTGATCGCCTTGGCAAAGACCTGTGCCATTGAGGTCTTTCCCGTTCCGCGAATGCCACTGAAGAGATAGGAATGACCGAAAGTGGCGCTCTTCACTTGATGGCGAAGCGCCTGGGTGGTCTCTTCCTGACCGGCAAAATCACGAAACGCTCTGGGACGATATTTACGATACAGGGCTAGATACGACACATGCACCTCCTTCCGGACTGCTTTCATTATACACGAAAAAGCCCTTGAACATGTGTCAAGGGGCGCAATGGAATCTCAATTTTCAGCGTTCCAACAGAATCTCAAACGGTTCAGGATGCGGCGGCACCACAATCTGCACGACCCTCCATCCTTCCTTCTGGTATGTATTGATGATTCTGCGACATTTTTCCATATATGAAAGGTCTCCCACTTCCCCGAAGAAGCTCGACACCTCTAAAACTTTCATGCGTTCTCTGCGCATCCTTGCTCTCCTAAATGATGATAAAACACGCAATTGATATTTTATCAGAAGTTCTCATTGCAGACAAGTGGGGGAATTGATCCCCTCATTTGGGTATAAAATAATAATATAACTCTTTTTGTGAAGTAAGGAGGTAACAATGAGTTTGAGACAATACCAGCAGATGAAGGAAGGGCGCGGATTCATCGCCGCCCTCGATCAGTCAGGGGGAAGTACTCCCAAAGCACTGGATCTGTACGGTATTTCCGGAGATATGTACGCAAATGAAGAGGAGATGTTCGATCTTATTCATGACATGCGAAGGCGCATCATCACCAATCCCGCATTCGACTCCTCCAAGATCATCGCCGCCATCATCTTCGAGCAGACGATGGAACGAAAGATCGAAGGAAAGTATACCCCCGCCTATCTTTGGAAAAGAAAGGGGATCGTCCCCATATTAAAAGTCGATCAAGGACTGAGTGAAGAAAAAAACGGTGTGCAGTTGATGAAGCCCCTTGATCAGCTCGATGCACTCCTGGATCGAGCGAAAAAGCACCGTGTCTGGGGCACAAAAATGCGCTCTGTTATCAAGAAAGCCAACCGAAAAGGAATCCAAGAGATCGTCGACCAACAGTTCGATATCGGAAGAAGAATATTTGCCAGAGGGCTCTTTCCTATCCTTGAACCGGAAGTCGACATACACGCAAAAGATCGTAAAAAAATCGAAAAGATGCTCAAGGAATCCATCCTCGAAAGACTTAAGAACGTTCCGGAAAGCCAACCCCTGATGTTTAAGCTCACCCTTCCAATAGAGCCCGATTTCTACCGAGAGATCATCGACCATCCTTCTGTCCTTCGAGTTGCCGCCCTCTCCGGCGGCTATACCCGAGAAGAGGCAAATAGCCAATTGGCACAAAACCCAGGCCTCATCGCCTCCTTCTCCCGTGCATTTACAGAAGGGCTGAAAAAAGAACAGAGTGAGGAGGAGT
>JAAYOV010000120.1 GCA_012520095.1 Tissierellia bacterium
ACATCTTGTACAGGTCGGCTAGATCAGTCAGAAGCTCAGGGGGCGGCAAATTCTCTTTAATTTCAGCGAGCATGTCCTCCGTCATCTGACACGTGCTCTCCTCCCTCGCTTCACATGCCATCTTTTCAAACACCGTTGTCATAGTAGCCTCCTCAAAGCGTTGTGAACACCATCTTTAAACAAACGCATGAACACTTGTTCATATGTTATATTTCTTCACATCGATTGTCAAGCGTTTTGACTCAAATAAACAGTTGATAGGGCATAAAATCCAGAAATTCGATATTAACTGCAAAACTGTACCCCCCCGGGGGCGCAAAATCCAAAAATCCGATATTAACAGAAAAACTCAATGAATAAGTGCCGCATGCCGTCCTAGTGGTAGTGCTCATGCCAAATCTCAAACTCCTTTTCAATGATGGCGTCGATGCCGTCATTTTCTCCGTATCGTGTTTCCAGGGGCACTTAACCGGTGTCATGAAAAACCTGACGGATCATCTGGCTTTTCTGATTCACCGACCCCGGTTTTTTCATAAAAAAGCGATGGTCATCAGTACGACAGGCGGCGTATCCGCCAACAGCACGACAAAGTCGCTGGCGGGGACGATTGCAGGATGGGGCTTCAATAAGAGTTACGAGTTGCCGATCGTCGCCTTGAGCTGGAATGCGTACGTACCTACAGAACGAGATTTACGAAAAGCCGAAAAGGTGGCGAGCAAGTTTTATCAGGACGTCAAGTCGAATCGAATGCACGCGCCGCCCGTATGGGTCTTGATCCCTTTCAACCTATTTCAGGCGATGTGCAGACCGACAGGTGATGCATATGAATTCCCCACGGAGGATCACAATTTTTGGCCCCGATATGCCGGCATGCAGTACGCTCCAGGCGTTCCGTTACCCCATTATAAGCGTCTGTTGGGTAAGTTCATTTACTTCATTGGGAAGCATATAGGAAAACGGATGATCATTACGTACAAAAAATAATCGCGAGATACGTCGTAAAAGTAGAAGCAATATGCTTTCAAAGATTGGGGAGCACGTGTGCGCTATCACGTAGAATCGAAGATTTACCGTCCTCTTTTAGACTTGGATGCTTGTCAGGAACCTCAAGTTGTTACTGAAAAACAAAACGGGTATGAGGCACATCATTCTCATACCCGTTTCGATAGATGGCATAATCCCGCTTGCAGAAGCGCCTCTTTAGGAGGCGATGACAGAAGAGTCGGTCTAATTGAATGTAATGGACTTCACAGCTTCTTCTGCTTCGTTTGCGAAAGTCGAAAGGCCGTCCAACCCTTCCTTTTCGATGATAAATTTAATGAAATAAAATCGTCCTTCTCCGTCATCGATCAGGTAAGCTCGGTGGATTTCTTCAGGTTCTCCTATGGAAATTGTGGAATAAGTTACTTTCAGCGCGTTTCTGCCCTTGATTTCCAGCGGAGTCCTCTCGATTAATTTGTCTCCCTGACCCTCTCTTAAAACAAGGATATAAATGAGGGCTTCCTTACCCGTCGCCTCTTCGAAAGTGTATCCAAAGTCATCCGGGTCGTCCACGTATTCCATGTAAATGTAGGCCAAGTCCTCCGGTACACCGTAATCCTCAGGAGGAGGTGACAGAGCCATCAGAGTGCCGTCTTGTGCGATCTCCATTCGATCCTTCCATGCGAGAGGCAGTTCGATTTTCAGATTCAGTTCTTTCAATTCCAACTGAAATTCACCGGCGGCAAC
>JAAYOV010000121.1 GCA_012520095.1 Tissierellia bacterium
GAGAGTTCCTGCCGCCAAGCGCACTCTTCCCCCTGATAGTTCTTCCGTCTTCTGCATAATTCCATAGCCATGCATGGGTTGCATAAGAGCAATCAGAATATAATATACGGCTTCCGTCAGAGCGCCGACAGTTTCACTCGCCATATATCCCTCCTATCTCTATCGACTAACGTTGTATCACTCGTTGTTATATCGTCTCCCGATATAAATATATCGTGAGCCGATATACTTGTCAAGTGCTTTGCAAAAAACCTTTTATTGAATGATCATGTCAGTCTTTTCGAATTTTGTAGGGAAATAAATTTACGCATTACAAGGAAACACCCCTCCTCCTATGATTAATCTATTAAACACAGTAATGGATCTCATAAATAAATCAGGTTCATTTTCCTGCTTAAGAGAATTATCTTGCGATTTCTGTCCAATTTCTCTAAGCTCTCTCTTCTTCAGCCATTGAATGAAAAGATTAACAGAAAACAAATGAATGCAAGAGTCAAAAAACCTGAGGCAACCATCAATGACTCAGGCTATACAAAACAGTTTTTTCCTTTTACATTTCTCTGCACTCATGATGTTTTCTAACCAAATAATCTCATATGATCTATATCGGTTCCGTCACCAGCACAGGAGAATATAAAAATGCACCCTGAAGATATTTACATGCCTCAGGATGCATTCATCATTTCATATATGGGAGTGCATTTTCTCGTAAATACAGCTGAAAAGCATCTTCCATCACATCAGTCTATTGTTTTATATCAAAAAAGATCAGAGTAACGATTTATAAATGTTATAGACTTCTTCTCGATTCAATTCGGTATAGTTGTTGGCTGTCAGTCTTCCTTGCTTTGTCATCACATTCTCTGTGAATTCTTCAAGTTCTTCCAAGGTAGTGCCGTACTCTCTTAATGGTTTCTTCGGAAGAATGACATTCAAAAGATTTTCTAGTTCTTCATAGACTCTTTCCACTTCACAATTCAGTAACTCAGCCAAAAAACAGTTGAGTTTACTAATTTTTCCATCTGGATTCAATCTCTGATACGCTTTAAATACGCCTGTAAAAATCGCATAGTTCGATTCACCATGAGGCACATGGTGAGTGGCTCCCAGGGGATAGCTCATGGCGTGGACAGCCCCTACTCCCGCATTGGCAAAAGCAATGCCGGCATAGTTGCTAGCGATGAGATAATCTTCCAGAATCGCGATCCTTGCTTCCTGACCGTTGTCTCGGATCTTATTGTATCCGTCGACAATCAGTTTCATCGCTTCAATTGAATACATTTCCGTATACGGTGTCGCCTTCGGTGATACATACGCCTCAATGGCATGAATCAAAGCATCAATGGAACTGGTGGCAAAAACCTTAAAGGGGAGGTTGTATAATAATTCGGGTATTAATACTGCGCTGTCCGCGTACATCTCGTCAACGGCCAGACCCATCTTTGTTTTTCTCGATTTTAACTCCAGGATAGCAATATTTGTAACTTCACTTCCTGTTCCACAGGTAGTAGGCACCAGCACGAGTTCTTTACTCTTTTTAATCTCCAGCTTCCTCTCATACAGATCCAGCACAGGTGATACATTTGTCAACACAAAAAGTTTCGAGACATCAATGACTGTCCCTCCGCCAATGGCGATGACGCGAGCATAATCGACATGTTTTATATCATTGTACATATCCTCAACCATCTCATCAGATGGCTCGCCTAAGCCATATTTTTCCTGATACAGAACATGGCAATCGATCCCGTACTTTTCTGGATTAAAGATATATTCGTTGGTAATGACCAGATCATTTTTTCCTACTTCAAAATCTTCGAGAAACTCTTTCACAGTATCATATTTGTAAATTAAGGGTTTAATCTTCAGTTGGATCATTCTTATCTCTCTTTCTTAATTAGGGTAAAGACCGTTTGACGATCGTTAATATAAGTTTTTGCTCATTAGTTTAAAGAACTTTTACCAACCAGTTATATAGTAAATTACTTTCATGCCAAGCCTCCACTACGTTTTCATATAAACAACTTGAACAGTAATAACAAGTAACATTTATATCGATGAATATATCAAAGTAGAAGTATAATACTATTGGGCATTAGAAAAGAGGCGCTGTTGTCTTTGCTGGCGGGGAAACTCATGATTGTATAGTATCCCTTGTCGAAATGAAGAGTCGTTCATATCTTATTTTTCAGTTCCCTGATTGATCAACTGATTCAAAGCAACTATTCATAAAAGATTTGATAAGTTAAATAATAAGGAGTATATACAAAGTATAACGACAAACCATGGATAAGGAACCGTCTATTTTAACCGATATAGACATACTAGTAGGATAAAATATGTTTTGCGGATCCTTCTTAATATTTTTCGTAACCTGAGAATAAAGAAAATAGTAACGATTTGCTGAGAGAGTCCATTCTGAACAGGACTGTTACAATTTTACAAAGTGAGCAGAGAAGGAGTATAGAGTGTTCTTTATATTATCCATCATTGTCCTTGAAACTACCTAGCATAGCAACCACTGATAATAGTCTTTCAAAACAAAAAGTCTCGCTTAAAGATACAAAGTAGGAAAATGAATAATATTCAAAATCCAGCGCTTCAATTATTATTGCTCAACCCTCCCTGAATTCCAAGAAATATTTGTTGAAAAACTACATTTCCATTTTTGATAGTCGCCATTGGAACGATAAGTTTATTACATTCCATACTACCACCGAACATATCTTCAATGAGATAATTTCTATCAACTACTTTCAGGATTGCTACATCTGCAGGCATTCCGATATCTAAACATCCGGCATTGTCCAGTAACCCATACACTTTCGCAGGATTATAAGTTACAGCTTTCACTACGTCGCGTAAACTCATTCCTGCATTGAGATAAATGGACATCTTCAATGCAAGCCAGCCTGAAGGAGACCAGTAATTAGTATCTCTAACCATATCAGTACTTATGATATAGGGAAGAAAACTGTCTTTAAATCCTTTCTTAACGCTATCACAAGAAAAATGGGATCTTGCACATCCGCTTTCAAATATAACACCTCTTTTCTTAGCTTTTTTTATACAATCTAACACTCTTCCGTCTTCTCCAAAAATAGTTGTCCCATTAGCTGGGCGATAAATATGAGTAAAAACATCGCCTTCAACTAAGAAGTCTAATATATTATTTACACTAACCCCTTCAGATAAGTTCCCAAAATGGACCATAAGATTACATTGATATCCCATTTTTCGAAGTTTTTCAGCTGTTTTTGCAGATTGCTCCAATGATTTTAAACCGATTATTTCAGTAACTCCTTCATGTACTCGCTGCTTAATTCCTACTAAAACATCCTTATATTTTTCAAACAATGGAAACATTATTTCCGGCGAACCATAGAAAGGATCGAGATTTTCTTCATGCGGAGGTCCTAATACACCTGAGGCAGAAGGACTGATCGCTGCCTTAATAGAGGTTGTAGAGTTAAGAATTATCGTTTTATAAAACAACTCAAAAGTATAAACTCCTGCGCTTCCCGCATCAATTACAGTTGTTACGCCACTTGGTGGACAACAGAGATCAGCCCTTCCGCCAAACTGATTTCCACCTTCAAATACATGGATATGCGCATCAATCAAACCAGGCATAACATAGCAACCACTCGCATTAATTGTTTTTATCGCACACGTATCGCTTTCGTTTGCAGGAGTCTCAATTATCTTACCATTATTTATGTATATATTTTTAGTCGTTGAAGTACCTGTCACAGGATCTAAAACTGTTCCGTTTTTGATAATCAAATCATACATTTTAAAAACTTCTCCTTTTGTAAGTTAAAAACGCTATATATCCTCCAGAATATCTACACATACACTTATAATTAAAGAAACAGTTCCAAATGCCAAAATGCTATTACAAATACTACCGTTTAACATTATCCAGTTAAGCTACAGGTAATAGAAAAGCAAGTCATTCGGAAAAGATATAGTAGAGACTTCAAAACCCGGTTTCAGTAACACCCCTCTCCTGGGAGAAAACAATTGAGGACATTTCCACAGAAAATAACAACACTCGCCTAACTTATTTCTCGCTGACTAGCTGAGTACAAACGCTATGAACATGAAACTTTTTTTGATGTAGCCGCCTCATTTGCTTTCTAATCACTTTACCGAGTTAATTCGTTAAGGGACTTCTGTTACCTTACAACAAAACGCTAATCAAAAATCTTTCGGAAAAATCTCTAAAAATCCACTCCACCATTTAGTGGTTAGCGCCAAGCGAAAGAGATTCTACTGTAGAGGCCAGAAAGCATTCTGTACTTCTCACTAAATATCACATGTATTTCGATATAGAGCTCCTCCTCAACAACAGAGAGCACTCGGAAACAATGATCGCAGAACTTCACACATACAAGAATTGAGCATCTGTAATTATATGCATCTATAAGAATCAATCGCTCTCCCGCTTTTGCTTAATAAAGCATACTTAATCTCTCTGTTTTCAATTTTCTTCGTCAAACGCCAAGAAGGTTAGGTAAAAACAACGTGAGTTGAGGTAAGTAAGTTATCAGAAGTAGAGTAACTATCATTATTATTAATAAGGGAACAACGCCGCGAACTACCTCTATAAAACTCAAACCAGAAATGCTTGTCGCCACAAATAGATTTCCACCAACAGGCGGAGTACATAGACCAATACCACACGCAAAGACCATGATCAACCCAAAATGAACCGGATCTACTCCATATGATTCAACAATCGGTAAAAAAATTGGAGCAAATATCATAATCGTTGGGATTACATCCACCACACAGCCAATTACTAATAACAATAAGTTAACTAACAACAGTACTATTACTCTACTTTCAGTTAAACCATGGATGAACATTGTCATCAAACGCGGAACTTGGGCAACTGTTAACACTTTTCCAAATAATGTTGCACCAACACACACAAACATGATCACTCCATTTTGACTTGCTGTACTATCTAGTGCTTGAATAAACTTTTCAAAAGTCAATTCTTTGTAAATTAATTTCCCTGCTAGTGCTGAATACACGCAGGCAATTGCTGCAGCCTCTGTTGGAGTAACAAGACCACTATAAATCCCCCCTAAGATAAGTATAGGTACTAATAAGGCTCCTAAAGCCTCAGCAGTGGCTTTCCCCAAATTGCTCCATGAAAAAGGTTCTGCACTTGGTTTTAGATTTGTCTTTTTACAATAAATATAAACAACAATCATAAGAAGTATTGAATACAGAATTCCAGGTCCAAACCCTCCAATAAATAATTTTCCAACAGAGGCACCCGTGGAAGATCCATATACAACCATAGGAATACTAGGTGGAATAATAATACCTAGCACGCCGGAAGCACAAATTAACCCAACAGAGAATCTTTTTGGATATCCCGTTTCAAGCATCATTGGTAGGAGCATTCCTCCCATCGCAGCTACAGTTGCTAGTGCAGAACCTGATATCGCTCCAAAAAAAGCGCAAGCTACAACTAGTACCATCGCATAGCCACCGGTCAAATGACCCACAAGCGCACCCGCAAATTTAATTAGTCTTTTTGCAATACCGCCACTTTCAATAAATGCACCGGCTAGAATGAACATTGGAACCGCCATTAACGGAAAAGAATCTACCGCTCCAAATATTGTTGATGCTACTGTGCTAAAAGCCATTTTTGCAGTTAAACCGATATAAATAAATGAAACATAGAATAGTGTGATTGCGATAGGGACTTGTGCAAAAAGCAAAACTATAAATGCAACCGTCATAATAACAGCAGTATTCATTAGTTTACCTCCTTAGTTTTGATAACAAGAATTGTATCTTTTGCCAATTCGTATATCCCAACAATTGCGAATACTAATGGCGCCATATATATAATTCTAATATCCAGTTTCAACACAGCAGAAGTTTGCTTGATTCTAGTTAGATATTTGAGATAATCTGCCATTATTTTTGTCAGAAATATATAGAAAATAATTGACGAAATGTTTGTTATTAGTCGAAGAACAAACTTACCTTTTTTTCCCGTCAAGGTTTCTAATAATTCAACTTTTAGGTGGCTATGATTTCTTGTTGCATAAAGAGCACCATAATATGTTACGACAACAAACAAATATCTTGCTAGTTCTTCAGTCCAAGCAACTTGAGTTTTTGTCCAGCGAAAAACAATTTGAAGAGTAATAGACAAGAGCATTGCAAACATTAAAATGATCCCTATCCACTTTTCAATAAACTTTAATACATCGTCAAATTTTTTCATGTAACCCTCCAAAAATATATGGATCTTACAGTCGTATAGTATTGCTTTAAATGCTTTAAAGGTCATAGTAGTCATTGAGACTACTATGACCTAAGGCAATGACCTACTTATTTGTACATCTTTTTTTATTAATATATTAGTAACAATCTTCGTCCATTATTCTGTCGTATATTTTGCGTTAATTTCTTGAGCTGCCTTAATGTATTTATCCAATTCTGGATACTTTTCTCCATACTTTTCCTTAAACCATGTATATACAGGTTGTACTGCCTCTATCCATTGCTCGTATTGCTCCTTATTAGGCACTGTGACCTCAATGCCGGACGCAACTAAGTTATCAATAATATTTAATTCAGCAGCATCAAAAGCAGCACTATATTCTTTAGTAAATGTCTCCAATTCCTCAGTAAAGATGACTTGCTGTTCCGGTGTTAATGAATTAAAGAATTCATTGGTATACATACTCACACCCATGTCCACAAACAATTTACTGTCCAAATAATAATCGCTTACTTCTTTCCAGTTCATCATATCCAGTAAAATTGCATTTGAAGTAGCTGCGTCTATCGTTCCCTGTTGCAACGCTGTATATACTTCACTTGCATTGACAGGTGTGGCTAATGCACCTAATACCTCATATGTTTTAATCATCATCTCAGTCTCTAACGTTCTAATCTTTACACCTACTATGTCTTCAGGAAGCACTATTTTCTTTCCTTGTGAAGCCTGTCCATATGCGGAGTTATCTGTCCAAACAATCTGCACATCAAGCTCATCTTCAAATATTTGGGCGATTTCATCACCATATAATGCGAAAAATTCGCGAGCCGCTGGTTTACCTCCCGTAAAAAAGAAAGGAAGTCCTTGAAAGTTTACTGCATCACAAAATAGTCCCAGCGTCTGACTTCCACTATAAAATATTTCCATGGAACCCGCTAAAGTCATTTCAATCATTTCGCGTTCACTGCCCAATTGACTAGATGGATAGACTTCAACTTTCATCGTTCCACCAGATCGTTCTTCTACTCTCTCACCAAAATCCAAAAACGACTGATGACACGGATGAGCAGGTGCACAAACGTGCCCTACTTTAATCGTTACAACATCCTTTGGAGAAGCATCTACGCTTACTTTGTCACTACTATCTACATCACTTTGAGTACTTTTTCCTCCATCACTTTGAGCACAACCTACCAGTCCAAAAATCACTAGCGCAAATACCAACAGTAAAGATAACAGCCGTTTCATTTTGTCCTCCTTGTTTTTCTTAGACATATTTGTCTAATATTTAGTCACTCTGTTAGAAAACCCTTCCGCCATCTGCCACTACAGTAATTCCAGTAAGAATTTCGTTTCCACAAACTAAGGCATCAACTACATCAGCTATTTCTTCTGGCGTAACCAACCTCTTTAAGCAAGATTCACTTGCATTTTTTTCGTAATTACCACTTAGCCCTTCAGAAAACCGTGTTTTAACAAGCCCGGGAGCAACACTTAGCACCCTAACAGCTGGAGCAAACACTCTCGCCAATGAGCGAGTCATATTAATCTCTGCAGCCTTAGATGCGGCATATGCGATAGAACTTCCTAATCCATTCAGTCCCGCCGTTGACGTAATATTTACAATTACACCCCCTTCTTTCTCCAACAAGCGCTTTGCTTCTCTGCAACAGAAAAAGGTTCCTTTAACATTGACATTGAAAATCTCATCGAAATATTGTGACTTCATTTCATATAAATTGTTATGAGGAATTATGTGTGTCTTTCCTGCACAGTTAACTAATACACATAAATTTCCGAAATCTCTTTCAATGAAATTAATTAATTCAGTAACCTGTTCTTCAGAGGAAATGTCTGTTTTATATGCCTTTACTCTTACATCTAGTTTTTCAATTTCTTTCACCGTTTTGATAGCTTCATCTTCAGATTTATTATAGGTAATGCATACATTTGCTCCACGCTCAGCAAAAACCATTGATATGGCTCTTCCTATACCTGAGTTCCCGCCTGTAACAAGTACTGTTCTTCCTTTAATATCCACCTCTATTTCCTTTCTCTTCTTTTCATTAAATCATCAGAAGTGAACTAATATATTCTCCTCTGCTCATAAATATCATTATGTGAGTAGACTACTTGTTTTTGTGCTCCTATGTACCTTTTGAAACCCATCTCACACAAAAAACTTATTATATGAGCCTGTGTTGGAGCCTCTTCCCATTTAGGCTTTGCCCAAATTAACTTTCCTCTGCATAATACGCTTTCAGCTTTCGGGCAATCGGAGAGATCACAATCTGCAGGAGGATTCCAATCATTAGGTCCAAAACAAACATACTCTGCATCACTTTTACTAAAAGGTGCTTCCGTTGCAGGAAAATACTTATAATGTAACTTTCCTTTGTAATCTGGATTAAAAAGAATCTTTTGAAGAAGTTCCTTATCCTCGGGATCCTTAGATAAATCAACTTCCATTTCTAAGAATTTGAAACCAAAAGTGGAGATACTACCTCTAGCTATATTTCCACTCTCCGTCATCGTATCAATATCTCCATATATCTTGCTGTATCCGAGTTGTTCTCTCCCCGTTAAAATAGCATCACAAAGATTTTCCCAAAGTACCGGTTCAAAGTTCCCTATTAAGTTTCTTTCCTCACCCTTAAACACTACGGGGATTTCAATGTGTAAAATGTCATATCCTCTACCAGCCAACCATGCTATATCTCTCAGTGCCGAAAAAGTTACGATTACATAAGGACCAAGTAACTCAAATTTTTTAGGTAAAATTATTTCCAGTTTCTCTGCTGACACTTCACAAACTACTCTGTAGTGAGTCGTTTTGGTTGGTTTATCATATATAAACCGCTTACCATCTTTGTTATGCCTCGGTGTTACAGCAGGCCCAAAAACTACGGGCATCATATACATTCTTCCCTCTTCATATTCAAAACTCATGCCATTCTCCTTTCGAATTATAATGGGTCATTCTCAAGTTTTTTGGATAGCTTAAAGACCTCAAATAGCTGCTTATCCCTCTTTTTTAATAAATCATTTATATTTTTGTCTCTGTAATCGTAGAAACCCTTTCCACTTTTTATTCCAAGTTCTCCTGTATCTAATTTTTCTTTTAATATTCTGGGAATATCCACTTCTTCAGGAAGACGATAGCTCTTATTGTAATAATTGTTCGCCGTCATATCCAAACCACCAAAATCAATTTTTTGCAATAATCCAAGTACCATAGCCCGGGGGATAAAGCTAGCTTTAGAAGCATTATCGATATCTTGTGCAGTGCAATAACCGTTGTCAATTAGAAAGAAAATCTCCCTATTAATACATTGCAATAGCCTGTTTATGATATAGCCTTGTATGAACTTTTTCATGAGAACAGGGGTTTTGTTGCATTCATACAATAAATTCACGATAGCATCTGCCATTTCTTGGGGAGCTTCCTCACTTTTTACAACCTCTACTAGAGGTATTAACTGAGCAGGGCCATACCAGTGTGCAATAAACATCTGAGCAAGTAGTTTTTTGGGGACAAGTTCAAAAATATTTAATGCTGATGTATTCGACGCAATAATTACATCGCCAGGAACAATTTTTTCTAGCAAATCATACAATTCTTTCTTTGCCTCAACATTTTCAACTATTGTTTCTAAAATCATATCGCAATCGTGTACAGCTTCTTCTATTGTGTTTTTGAAACTTATTCGCCTATAAATCTGATCAATTTGAGAAGTTTCAATTACGTTTTCATCTACGAAAATGTTCAACCCATCAATAATACGCTCTTGAGCCTTGTGTTTTGTCTCAGCACTTCTAGTCCAAATCGCTACCTCTCTGCCTCCCATTGCAAAACTTTGAGCTATTCCCGGACCCATTACTCCAGCTCCTAATACAGCAATTTTGCAGATTTCTCTATTTCTACCTTTTAACAATCGAAACACTTCTCCTCTCTCAAGATATTGCTGTAATAATCCCCATTCTCTCACTCATTAACAAAGGCATTTTTCACCAGTTATGTATCTGTTTTCGAGCATTTTCACCCCTCAGCTATATATGTGAAGTAAAATATGAGAAATTGGCGGCCAACAATACTGCAAAAAGTATTCTCTCTGTTCAATTCGTAATTAGTACCTTATACGAAAGTATGAATTTATAGATCCTCTATTTCTATTTATGTCTAAAAGCGAAAACTGTTTAGAGTTCATTCTAGAAATGTCCATATTTCCAAAGCTAAACGATAGCGTGTGAGATATAAGAAATCACATAAATCCCTCCCTATGATCTGGTGCATATCTCATGATTGCCAAGATTATTATTCATAAAAGTGTTAGAGCTAAATCTAGCGTTATAATAAAAGAAAATGTTTCTCAACTCATTTTTTTCTTTCTTTATATAATCTTGAAAGTTCTTCTCGGAAATTTGGATGAGCGATGTTAATGAGGGCTTTCGCACGCTCGCGCAAAGTCTTTCCTTTAAGTTTTGCAACACCGTATTCTGTGATTACATAGTCAACATCATTTCTGGATGTTGTTATGGCAGCGCCTTCATCAATGAAAGCAACTATTTTCGAAACTGTTCCCCTTGCTGTCGTCGAAGGCATAGCAATAATGGAACGTCCGCCTTTTGAGAAGGCTGCAGCCCGCACAAAGTCAACTTGTCCGCCGACACCGGAAATCTGGAGATTACCTATACTCTCTGAAACCACCTGTCCCATCAGATCGACTTGAACAGCTGAGTTAATTGAAACAAGATTGTCATTTTGCATGGCAATGCGAGGATCGTTAACATAATCAACCGGAAACATCTGAACCATAGGATTATTATTGACAAAGTCATATAAACGTTTTCCTCCCATAAGGAATGTCACAACGCATATTCCTTTATGGAAGTTTTTCCGTTTATTAGTCACCACTCCAGCTTCCACAAGTTCCACGACTCCATCGGATATCATCTCGGAGTGAATCCCCAGATCTTTTTTATCCTTCAAAAATAGGAGAACCGCGTCTGGAATTGCTCCAATCCCTAACTGCAAAGTGTCCCCATCTTTGATTAGTGATGCGCAATGTTCACCGATCGCTCTTTCTACGTCACCGATTTTAGAAGCACCCAACTCAATAATAGGAGCATCATGAAAAACGGCTATATCAATATCATCCATATGAATATATGTGTCTCCAAGGGTGCGCGGCATCTGCGGATTGATCTGCGCAATCACTGTGCGAGCACATTCGGCAGCAGGCTTCGAGTAATCAACAGACACTCCAAAACTGCAAAACCCATGCTCATCCGGCTCAGTTACATGGATCAAAGCAACGTCAACAGGAAGGCTTTCTTTAAAAAGCCTAGGCACCTCGTAAAAAAAGCAAGGTGTATAGTCTCCTCTTTCTTCGTGAATGGCATCTCTGGTACTCCTGCCGACAAATATGGCGTTATGTCGGAAGTGTTTTGCCATCTCAGGTTTAACATAGTCCGCACTCCCCATTGCGACCATGTGAACAATTTCCACATTTTCATATGCTTTGTGATTTTCTACCATCGCATCTATTAAATGAGTGGGCTCGCCTACTGCATGAGACAACACAACTCTATCTGCGGAACAAATATGTTTAACAGCTTCTTCAGCACTCATCAGCTTATGAGCATAATTCTCTTTCCAGCTCATTTTCTTTCCTCACTTTTTCTGTTTAAAAACGTCTTAGCAAATGCTATGAGTTCGGGATCGATCTCTGTGTTAAGAATCACAGACTTAATGCGTGAATCAGATCGCATAATTTGTGAGCGCACAACTTCCTCAAATGTCTCCTGAGCTGCAGGGCAATGGCTACAGCTTCCCTGTAGGCGCACTTCCAAAACACCTTCATTAAATGAAAGCAACTCCATATTCAGTGGATTCGAACTGCTACAAGGTGTAATTATTTCTTTTATATTATTTTGTAATGTTATTAATTCTTCTTTCTTCATGTTATTAGAAGAAGGGAGAGCTACCTCTCCCACTCTTTTATTACTCCTTAATTCTTGCGATATCTTTCGCGAGTTGTTTTTTAGCCTCTAGATTACCCATTCTCTGAATGATAATACGCTGCGCCTGAGGCGAACCCGCTCCATGTAACGATTCAGTGAGATAACCGACAGCAGCTGTTCCAAGAGTAAGATTCTCAATAAGACGCAAAACTCGTAATCGATCCTCAACAGGTACGCCATCCTTGCCTACGAGGTATTTTTTCACATAATGACCGATCTCAGGTGATTCTAAATCCTTTTGTGAGGGAGCGGTAACCATGATGCCGCCGGCTAAGTCTTCTGCCAACCTCGCCATTTCATAAGGGAAACGGGTAACATTCTGCTTACAAACATTAGCAAGGAGAAGATCTATCAGATAATTTCCAGCAGGGAGTTTTGAGCCTTCCCAGGAACTGGCAACGGCTGAGGACCACATTGTCTCATTGAGGTGAATCATTTCAACCAGTTTGTCGCGGATATGACTTGCTCGCGGAACACCGTTGTACTCGGCAATTAGAGCAGCTGCACCGATGAGAACATCACCTACTCCCGTCTTACATGCGTAGGAGGAACGATGGTAGCCGGCAAATCGTTCAACCATCATAGATGCAAATTCCGTCTCACCATTCATGAAAATTCTTTCATTAGGTACAAAAACATCGTCAAAAATGGTTAAACCTTCCATGCCTCCATACTGACTATTTCCGACATCAATTTCGGAACCTTCAAGTTTTCGAGTATCACAACTTTGGCGTCCAATAATAATATGTAAATTCGGAGTATCCATAGGAACGGCAAAACAGATGGCGTAATCTTTATCTTCCGGGCTCAAAGCAATCGTCGGCATAACAAGTACTTCATGAGAATTAATAATACCGGTCTGATGAGCTTTGGCTCCGCGCACTACGACACCGTCTTCTCTTCTCTCTACGACACGAAGATAAAGATCAGGATCTGCTTGCGCACTTGGAGACTTGCCTCGGTCACCTTTGACATCAGTCATAGCGCCGTCAACAGTTAAGTCTTCCTGCTGAGCATAGATAAGAAATTTCTTAAATCTCTCAAAGTAGTCGGTTCCATACTTTTGGTCAATTTCAAATGCTGTGCTGTAGACAGAGTTAAATCCGTCCATTCCTACGCAGCGTTGAAAACATGAAGCTGTTTTCTGCCCCAAAAGGCGCTGCATTCGAACCTTCTTAACAAGATCTTCAGGAGACTGATGAATCGCTGTAAATCGGTTAATTTTTTCACCGGTAAGATGACTTGTAGTGATCAAAAGATCCTGATACTCCGGCATTTCCGCCAGTTCATACGTCATTTTTACTGAATTAAGTGATGGGCGTAGAATCGGATGATTAACCGGATCTTCGATTTTTTTACCAAAAAGATAAATACTCATCCTGATGTTCTTAATACTTTCCAGATATTGCTCACCTGTTTTTAGTGCCATAAATAATTCTCCTTTCAGAAAAAAGTTTAAAGTCAAATCACCATTTAGAATCAATAAGTATTGAAACGAAACCTTTCGTAAATTATTAAGCATGTTTCATGCCATTAATATTTTCCCTAAATTTCAATCTTTCTTGCCTATTTTTTTGTGAATTAAATGTTAATCGTTGCATTTATGCATCAAAAAAGTAGGGGTTATCAAAATTTAATTGAAAATCTTGAGTTTCCCTACTTTCATTATCGCGTTGCACTAATGCATCTGTTGCATAATTTCAATATTTATTGTTGTTTTGTTCAAACCTTTGTCTTTTCCTGGTAAATGTGCTGGGTTCCATTCCGAGAGCTTTCGCTGCTTTTCGAAAGCTCCCCAATTCTTTTGCATAACGCATCATAATCGCATATTCTTCCTGCGCAAGATGATCTTTAAGTGAAAATTCATTACTTATAGACATGTTTGCAGCCGACAACGTAGGATGTAAAAACGCTAAATCAGAAGCGGTAATGAGAGTTTTATCGCACAGAATGTATGCACGCTCGATGGCATTTTTCAATTCACGAACATTTCCTGGCCAGTCATATTTTTTCAAAATCTGTTCAGCGGCACGTGAAAACTGTGTGAAATGTGAATATCGATGATTAAGGGAGGCTAAAAATACATGAGCGAGCGGCAATACGTCATCGGGTCTATCTCTAAGCGGCGGAATATGGATAGGATAAGTATTAATTCGATAATAGAGATCATCTCGGAATTTTCTTTTTTTTACAAGCTCTCTCAAATCTTTGTTTGTTGCGATCACAATACGTATATTGACCTCAATGGATTTTGTAGATCCGATTCTCTCAAACTTTCTCTCCTCAAGCACTCTCAGAAGCTTGATTTGCAATCCGGGAGAAAGTTCACCGATCTCATCAATAAAAATTGTTCCTTGATCTCCTATTTCAAACATGCCAGGCTTACCTTCTCTTGAAGCACCTGTAAAAGAGCCTTCTTCATATCCAAATAAAATGCTTTCAATTAAAGATTCCGGAAGAAGTGCGCAGTTGATTGTTACAAATTTCTTGTCCGCACGTGTCGACTGCTCGTGGATAAATTGCGCTAGCTCGTTCTTGCCGACGCCCGTTTCTCCGGTGATGAGAACTGTTGTATCCATGTTTGCTACCTGCTTAGCTAATTCAAGCACTCGTCTCATATTCTTATCTACTGCAATCATCTGGATTTTCTCTTCGAGATAAGAGCGAACAAGCTCGAGTTCATGTTCTGCAAGTACTCGTTTTGCATGAGTTTCTTCAAGCTCATCTTTAAGACGAATCATCTCGGTCACATCACGCACATTAGTTACAACAAATTCAATCTCCCCTTTCTCATCAAAGATCGGAGTGCCTGACACCAGCACAATTTTTCCCGTAGCGATAAATCTTTGCTCTATTGTAAGCGCCCTTTTTTCTTGGATCACTAAAAGAGAAACCGACTGTGATATGACACCATTTTTCATAAGATTGGTCATCGTATCTCCGATAAGATTTTCTCTCTTCAAACCGGAAATACGCTCATATCCTTTATTCACCATCTGGACTACTCCTTTGCCGTCAGTGATAAAAACTCCATCATAAACAGCTTCCAGAATATTAATGAAATCAAATTTTTCCCACTTATTAGAATTATTCATCAAAAAGCTCCCTTAATTCTTCAATGGCTGTATCGAGGTTTGAAGGTTCTACATCGAAAAAACCTCGATTTGCTCTGTAGTTCCTACTTGCACATTTTCTATGACACCCCTGCAAAAACACAACAACATCGTATATTTCGCTTTCATCAACGTATTCGTACATCATATGAGGAAAAGTCTTCTTTATCTTTTCCAGAAAAGCCAATCGGTCATATTGATTATTACAACCACCACAATATTTAATTCCCAATCTCATTCATTCCTTCTTCCTAGGTCAAGTCGGTAAAGCACATCTTGAATATTTTTACCTCGAGAATTTTCATGCTCACGAAATGAAACGAAGTTTTACCTGGAATCATCATTCTTTTATCCCTTGTCATCCAGTTTCTGACAGACACCGCTTTACCTACGGCACGCTTCACAATTCTCCTAAAAACCCTACTTCCTCGAAAAACAGCATATCTCTTGGAATGGGTTGATTGAAATATGACGAAGCAACTGACAGGATCATAGGCAGCTTCAAAGCGGGCTTATTTAAATTTGATTTCTCCCACTAAATTGGCGCAAATATCTAGGTTCTACATAAAAAAATCGCGCATCATTTTCAAAATCACTAAGGTTAAAACAAGTTTATCGTAATCCACACCCACACCTAATGCCATTCTCCTGGGGGCGACAAAATGTGTAGAAGAAACAAGGCTTTAAATTTCTACCGACTACAGGCGTGTATCTACCATAGAACAAAACGACTAAGTTGGATTCATTCGACTCGTTATGACTTAAAACCGTTTCAATAGATTAGATACCATCTGCGACCACCGCCCAGTCATTGAAAACAAGCCACTTCATTCGTAGAGCCAAAACGATCCTTCAGGAACTGCTGTTCCATTTCACTTTTCCTCATCATAAACGCAAACAATATTGACTACTACATCGACAAACCCCCTATAACGCTCCCCTATCCAATAGGAGTAGCGGGAGGGAGAACTTTTCTCCCGAATGTCTCTTCCGTTTTCCCAAGCACTTCATCATATCACTATTTTCTCTTTTCATCTTATTGATTAACAAGATGTACAACAAATTCATCTTAGACACCACAGACCATGTTCTTTCCATTCCAACTTTAACTCCGGACAATGCATCTAAGAAAATCATAGAACCGTCTGCGACATAGAGCTCACCTGTTGTTTCTCCGGCAAATTCGAAATAATCGAGTGTATCCAAAGGATTAATCTTGCTGTCTTTCCAGTCGAGAGGAATCGGACTCGTTCCTATAGCGAATTTCCTTACCATCTCTTTTTCTGTATAATCTGAAACCGCATTTCCGTCTTCAACATAACCCATTCGAGATGAATCAACCCAGGTTAAAAAAACGCTTCTGTCTAAGTCGTCTTTCTGCCACTGCTATGACCTAAAAACAAAATAATTCATATTTTGCTTAGGATACACCTGCATGCAAACCTCATTATTCTCTACATTATTGTACCATCATTCACTACGTTACAAAGTGCTAAAAAATTAAAGGTCGCGTCCTTATAGAGTATCAATACATTCGTTACAGAAGACGGAGACACAAGGACAATCTTAACGAAGGGGCTTCGAACACCAAGAATCTTCTTCACGGTATGATTGAAACGCCCACAGTGATTTTCGACCTCTCTTCAGCTCATTCTCGCTGGTGATGATGTTACCTTGATAAAGGATTTTTTGATCTTTTCTGTGACTGGGTTCTTCTTTCCCGTTCTGCAAAGAGGAATATGCTTTGTCCTCTTTAATGTGTATCCCTTGGATTGACATACCAGCTCAAAAGAGAATAAATGGTCGTTCTTCTCTCGATCCTTGTCAAATTCAATACCGTTGTCTGCCTTAATCCAACTGAAAACCCCATCGCCTTCTTTAAGTTTTCCAAGAACCTTAGTGTTTCATAAGCGCTTTTTTCCCAAATGACCGCGAGGACTTGTTTCCGGCTAAATTCATGACCAAGGGATCAGATCCTCGATAGTTGTTAACTGATAATATCGGTTCCCATAACTTGGAAATCGAATACATTCTTGCGAGACTTACTTATATCAATCTGCATCTAAATAACTACAAGTAAAGGTGAAAGCCTAAGAGAGGCAGAAGTGTTTACCAAGAATACATTCGGCTTGAAAACAAAAAACGAGGCGGCATCACTCATCAATGGATGAATGAAGATACCTCGTTGCCTGAGAGCTACTCAAATCCTTTCATTTGTTGCAACTCCTGCCGTATATCTCCTGTTGAGCGAATTTATGAACAAACCTCGCATTATCAAGCCGTTACAAACGCCTCCAGAAGCTCCATCTCCTCAATTTCACCTGCCTGTACATCCGTGCGGACAGTTCCTCTGCTTAAAACCACAATCCTATCGGCATATCGGAGAGCCATTCTCGGATCATGCGTCACCATGATCGTCATCATCTTATGGCGATTGACGAGTTCAGTGGTCTTCTCCATCACCAACTCCGAAGTGGCCGGATCAAGCGCCGCCGTATGCTCATCCAAGAGCAGTATCTTAGGCTCTTTCATTGTCGCCATGACAAGCGCCAACGACTGTCTCTGCCCGCCGGAAAGTTCGCGCACAAGAGAC
>JAAYOV010000015.1 GCA_012520095.1 Tissierellia bacterium
ACCATGATTCCGAACTTTCCCATATTATTTAACCAGCCGGATATGTCCAGTGGTAACAAATCAGTTGAGTTTATGATTGCCGTAAGTAAAAAGCCAATGATAAACCATGGAAAAATTCTGGCGATTGGTGTGTCACAAATGCAACATGTGCAAGATGGGCCGTGCGAATCTATGCCTGAACCGGGTCCGCATAGGTTTTGAGCGCGATGGGTCACATGCCGAGTATGTGGTAATCCCTGCGGAGAACGTCATGCCTATATCTGAGGATATTCCGTGGCCCAGTGCTGCTGTAATACCTGATGCTGTTGCATGCATGTATAACGCTATAAAGGTACAGGGAAAAGTCAAACCTGGCGATAAGATGCTGATTGCCGGTATGGGCGCTCTTGGTATACAGGGTGTACAGATTGCTAAGCACCTCGGAGCTACCGTATTTGTCTCCGGACGCACTGATGCAAAGCTTGAGCTAGCAAAAAACTTCGGTGCTGACGGAACAATTAATACCCGTAATGTTGAACTGCAGCAGGAAATCGCCCGATTAACAAACGGCGACATGTGTGATGTCATAGTTGACCTAATCGGGACAAGTAGTAGTATAGACGAACAGTTGAAGTGCCTGCGGCCTGGCGGGAAAATCATTGCAGCAGCTTATGCGTCAGAAACGTTTACCGTAAATTATCAGGAAATAGTTATTAAGGAGAAAGAAATCATAGGTATACGCGGTGCGTCTCCAGAAGCACTAAAAGAAGCTATACGACTTGTTGAGAATAAGATAATCGATCCATACGTATGTAAGCTGTGGACTATTGACGAAGTCAATGAAGCTATTGAAGCCCTGCGTAATTTTAAGAATCTGGCACGTACAGCCTTCACATTTGAATAAAAACGAACAGTCCCTTTACAGAGCCTGTGCAGAGAGTATTCTTACAGAGGGTTCAGGCTTTCAAAGTTTTTGGTCAATTCAATGAAACTACACATGTAATCCGGGAGGTACTTATCCTTGTGGTACATCAGGTTGAAAGTTCGGCTCATGTCTGCATCCAGAATCTCCAATGCCCACATGTCGCCGCGATTTACCTCTTCTTGGATCAGGCGGTTTGAAATAGTTGAAATACCATGCCCGTTTCTGACTGCCTTTTTACTGGCCTCATTATCGGCGCACATCCAAGCAACCTGATAGGGGATGTCGCGCTCGGTCAGCAGCCTCTCAAGGAGTGTCATAGATGAGGTGTTACTGTCGCGGACAATCAGCTTTTCACAGCTTAAATCCTTCAATAAGATGCCCTGCCTGCCCCAGAACGGGTGATCACGGCCACACACTAGCATCAGTGTATCCTTCATGAAAGGCTCACAGACAAGATCGGGTACTTTAGGCTTGGAATCACCAATTGCGATATCCAGAGCGTTGTTCACCAACTTTTCCTGAATAATCGAATTGGTGTTGACGGTGACGATATCCTGTACGTCAGGATGATGCTTTTTCATCATAAGAATCAGATCGCTGAGTATTGAACCACCGACCGAGAGGGAAGCGCCAATATATAGTATACGATCTCTGGAGGCCTGATGCAAAAAGTCTTCTATGGTTTTTTCCTGGCTAAGGATTTGCTGAGCATATACCAGAAGTTCTTCCCCGGCCTTCGTCAGATATAGTTTCTTTGAGAGTCGCTCAAATAGGCGCACATTATATTTCTTTTCAATTTCAGCAATACTTTGGCTGACAGATGCCTGGGTTATGTACAGCTTTCTGGCTGTACTACTCATATTTCCTGTTTTTGCGACTTCCACAAAAATCCTGAGCCTACGTAATGTCATAAATAGATGAACTCCTTTTAGCGGGTGATAATTATAGTAAACATAAATAATTATAACGTGGTTTATTGAAATTTACAAATATTCATAAGAAAAACTAATTGAAGTATTTTAGCCGACATGAAGGCTACATACAGTATTAAGGAGGCAAATATGTCTGAATTTAATATCCCTAAAACAATGAAAGCCATGGCGCTGATAGCTTATGACCAATTGCAGCTAGTTGAAGTGCCCGTACCGCAGCCTGGCCCGGGTGAGGTTCTTTGCCGTATAAAAGCTGTTGCAATCTGCGGCTCTGATCCGAAGATGATTCATGGTGGTTATGCATTTGCAAACTGGCCACCGTACTTCCCTTTCATCATGGGACACGAATGGTCGGGGCAGATAGTTGCGCTCGGCGATGGTGTGGAGGATTATGCTGTCGGTGATCGCGTGGCTGGTGAAGCACATGTCGGATGCGGCAAATGCGATAACTGTAAGAATGGACATTATACTGTTTGTCTGAACTACGGCCGTGATGGCCATGATGGCAAAATCGACGTGGGACACCGTCACTACGGCTTCTATTGGCAAGGAGCAAATGCGGAATATAATGTATATAAGACAACCGGCATTCATCGAATACCAGACAATGTCAGCTATAATGTGGCTGCTATGTGCGACTGCGCTGGTGTTGCTCTCCACGGTGTGGAGTTAGCTGGTGTCACTCCAGGTGGAACCAGCGTTATCATTGGGCCTGGCGCCATCGGCCTTTGTGCCATGATGGAATGTAAGGCAATGGGCTCCGGTCGTGTTATTGTCGTCGGCCGCGGAGCTAAACTTGAAAAAGCTCGCGAACTTGGCGCAGACGTATGCATAGATTTTGAAAAAGAGGATGTCGTTGAGCGTGTTTTGGAACTGACAGACGGCATAGGTGCGGATGAGGTAATGGAGTGTTCTGGTGCCTCAGATTCGCCGACGAAGGCTTGTCAAATGGTCCGCAAGCGTGGAGCAGTAGCAATTATAGCTACATATAATAATCAAAAAGTGGATATACCACTTAATACCGTCAATTTTAATGAAATACATCTGGTCGGCTCCAAGGCAAACCCAAACGTATCCGGTAAGGTGCTGAATTTCTTCTCCAAAGGAGCTATTGATGGCGAGAAGCTTGTCACACACAGCTTCCCGCTTGCTGAGTACGAAAAGGCCATCGACGTGTTTGAGAATAAGAAGGATGGGTCTATCAAAGTGGTAATTAATCCGTAAATGCGAGTGAAATATTCGGTTCTGTTAACAATATGAAGAAATGAGACCTGAAAGACCTTTGGTAGTGCTCTAAAAAGACAAAAGCCTACTAATGGATCGACTAAGAACAAAGTAACATGAAAAAAGTGATGTGCAAGCGGCAAATGTTCATTTAGCTTAATTAGACGTCAGACATACAGCGGGGCAGATGTAAACCTGCTCCGTTTTTTGTTAGGTGCCTCTGCACTCCCTTGAAACGATTACATTATTCTCCAATTCAAAGATTATTGTTTTACCTTTTACTCCATTTGTCGTAAAAGTTCAAAACCACGAGTTAGTGCAAATAATTATTGTAATTCCATTTTCTTAATTTCTTTAAACCCATCTACGCCATCATAAAGCAATGATTCTTCCGATAACTTATAATAACCTTCTTGATATGCAAATTTATATTCAACAATCCCTAACGCATCGGCATGGTAGAGTCCGGGTATATACTTTGAGGCAATTATTTCATCAATACCGTCAAAATCAGTATCTTGAGCTCTTATATTGAAATAGTTATTTGATACTA
>JAAYOV010000107.1 GCA_012520095.1 Tissierellia bacterium
ATCCTCCTTTCCTTCTCCTTTTCTTCACAACCGAAATTATCCAAGCCGAATTGTATATCTTTGTATACGGTCGTTGAAAACAGTTGGTGGTCCGGATAATCAAACAAAAAACCGACCTTTTCACGAATGGTGTTCAAGTTTTTTTTGTTTGACTCCATTCCCAATATCTTCACGCTTCCCGTCTGAGGCAGAATGATCCCATTAAAATGCTGCAGCAGCGTGGACTTTCCCGAGCCGTTTAATCCTAAAACGGCCGTTTTCTTGCCCCGCTCAATCTCACAGCTAATATTTTCCAGTGCTTTAAACCCGTTCGGATAGGTATAATTCAAATTTTTAACAGAAATAGCCACGTTGTATAACCTTGTCCATAATGATCAATAGTAAAAAAACGACGGTGGGTAAGATGAGCTTTTTTAAACTCATTCGTTTTATTTTTTCGCTGCCAAGCCCAAATCCTCTTGAAAGCATCGCCTGATGCACTAATTCCGCATGAATCGAGCTCTTTAAAAAGAAGCCGCCGATCCATTCCCCGAAGATGAAGACGATGCTCAAACCCTTTCTATTTTGAATTCCTCTGGATTTCATCGCTTTATTTCCAATCTGCACATCACTCTCAATCATGTAAAAGTATCGAAATGTGAGGGCAAATATAGTATTGAGCACATTTGGTAAGCCCAGAGCCAATATGCCGTCCAGGAGATAGAGAGAAGAATATTTCTCAATCAAGGTCGAGAGCACCACGGATGATATGCCCAGCTTGTATACTATCCTCAGATAAAAGATTTGGTCATTGCTTCTTACACCGAGCAGAGCGCTGATCACCATCGGCAGACACATCAAAGTCATGAACGGAAGCACCGGAAGTAACAATCTCAAAGGACGGAATTTCTTCAGCACAATAATAGAACCTATGATGATAAGCAATCCTACGGCAAACAGCATTTCCCAAGAACCCATGAACGATATTAGGAACAACACATAAAATGAATAGACTAAACTCTCTTCCGCTTTCATGATCCTCCTAATAAAAATGCACTGAACTCTCTTTTCAGTGCATTAAATAAACAAAACAACAGTATTCCGAGTCCGGGAACAATATTATTCATTGTCATCTTATGCAAGTATCCTGGCTTAAAGATCATCGCTGCGGTTGCCTTCCCGGAATATATCCAGTGGCCTACAACCTTCGCTCCCTTAATACAGTAGCGGTCCTGCCTGGGATTCTCACCCAAATTCCATAACATAAAATGACCCGTATTCAATTTTCTTCAGTATATCCCAGGAATAAACAATTATCAACTATTTTGATTCCTGAGACTGCATGGCTCCTTCCTCACAACGCGCATGCAAACACGCTCATCAACATATCGTCATACATGCATTATTTTAAAATCGCATTGCGCTTGCGGCAGAGCAAGCCGACAGAGATAAGTTCAGATCACTCTACCGAACCCACTTCAAATAAGAGATACTTGATTGCGGAGTCTGTCATGGTGTATTCATAGACGCAAAACTCGCAGAACAGTTTTCCTTCTTCTATAAAGATCAGCTTGGGCTGCAGATCACCAACCTCGAATTCATCTTCTAAAAAGACCACTGCATATTCATCAGAGGGAAGATTATTATGTATTACTGTCATATATTCCCACACATCTTCCGACGCCATATCGAGGCGGAAGGGTTCTAAGCCCATCTTTCCTGAACTGTATTCCTGCTCGGCGATAAAAGCCTCAAGCTTCTCTATCAGTGTCTGCGCATCCAGGCCATAGCGCGCAAGCTGTTCTTGGTTCGAGAGGGGGTGACCGGTTGCCTTGTCGAATACGGTGACTACATGGCTTAAGACCTGATAGCCGGATTGATACATCCCCCATAGATTTTCCGTATGTACCACGATCGCCTCTTTTGCCTCCGATATCTTCGTCTTGGCCTGCAAGATATCGACTTGGCCATATTCCGGGCTCATGGTCTCGCCCATCCGCTCAAAGGTATCCGCTATCGAGTAAATATGCTCTTCCAGAATAACCTGATTCATTAGCTCCGCCACTTCCGCAGGATTGCTTGTAAAAACGGGATATTCATAGAAGCTCTTGTAGTTTTCCTCTCCCTCATATCCCGTGAGTTTATTAGGGTGAATCAAAAAGAGGGGGCCTTCTGTGTGCATAGTCCAGGAAACCTCCGCCTTTGGGCGGATGACATCGACAATGACCGTATACTCTTTTTTCTTGCCGCTTTTGACGATGGTAATGGTCAATTTCTGTTCGCCCACTACGCTCGTGTCAATAGATGAAAAATTGATTTTGTCATAATTTCCGCTTTCAATGAGACGGACCGGATCAAAGGCGCTGCCCTGTGCAATCTCCACCATCTCCTCTTTTAATACGAGTATCGGCTCATCACTTGCCGGGTCGACAAGGCCCTGAACATCTGTCTCTACTATGGGAGAAACGGGATCGGCGGGCGCACTGCTACTCCCCCTGTCGCATGCCAACAGAAATAAAGACAGACATATGAGTATGATCAATATTTTTTTCATGGAACCCTCCCCTCTTGCCGAGGTCCTTCTGCGAATGATTGCGGATGTGCGTTGCCATGCCAAGCCGGCAGTCTCTTTTCTATCTGCGGTTTTTCTCCAAAGCACCCCACCCTAAAACACGCTTCATCAAATATCGAGTAAACCGGCCTCGCTTCTCTCAAAACAATTTTAATTTACAGAACCTACCTCAATGAGAAGCTTTCCCAATCCCAAGCCCATATTGTCAAAGATAAAAAATTCGCTAAACAGTTTTCCGTCTTTGATAAATATCAGTTTAGCCTGGAGATCGGAGACTTCTATGTCTTCTTCTAAAAAGACTGTCACATGATCGAATGTATCCAGCATCCCATATATATCTTCAGAGTACGCCCATTCCTCTTCAGGTGTCATATCAGGGCGGTAGGGCTCCAAACCCATCTTCTGTGCATTGTACTCCTGTCCGGCGATAAAGGTCTCGAGCCGCTCGATGACGGCTTCGGCATCCAATCCGTAAAGTCGAAGCTGCTCCGGGGCGGAAAGGGGATATCCGCTCGCTTTTTCAAAGATCGTCACAATGTGACTTAGAGTCGGATGACCTGTCTGGTAGAGGGTCAAAATGTATTCCGTATGGACCACGACATCCATTTTGCCTTCCGACACCGTCGTTTTTGCCTGCAAGATATCAGCGCGGTCATAACCGGGGCTAATGGTATTGCTCATCTTTGTAAAAGTCTCTGCTATCTGCCAGATATGCTCTTCATTGATCACTTGGTTGATCCGCTCCGCCACTTCCGGCGGATTGCTTGTAAAGACGGGATATTCATAGAAGCTCTTGTAGTTTTCCTCTCCCTCATATCCCATGAGTTTATCAGGGTGAATCAAAAAGACAGGGCCTTCCGTCACTATCTCCCAAGAGATCTCCGTCTCTTTCGCCACGACAGTGACAACGACCGTATACTCTTTTGTCTTTCCGCTTTTGGTTATAGTGATGAGCAGCTCCTGATCGCCCAACACGCTCGTGTCGATGGATGAAAAGCTGATTTCGTCAAAATTTCCGCCCTCAATGAGACTGTGCGGATCAAATGCACTGTCTTGAACGATCTCTACCTTCTCGGCTTTCAGCACGAGCACAGCCTCGTCAGCCGGGCTCTGTACATCTGTGTCCACTTCGGCGGGCGGTATGTTTTCATTTCCTCCATTACAAGCTGTCAGAATAAGAGACAGGCAGATGATCAGCATCAATCGTTTTTTCATGGATTCTCCTTGTGTGTTTTCATGCCTTTTCTATGTTTTTCTACATATTCTCTTTATTAAAAAAGGCATCGTAGGTCTCCTTTTTGTACCCAACGATAAGGTCATCTCCACAGACGAGGATCGGCCGTTTTACAAGCATTCCCTCTCGGCTTAAAATCTCCAGGAGTTCCTCCTCCCCGAGCTCTCGCCGTTTCGTCTTCATGTCCAACTCACGATACAAAATTCCCGATGTGTTAAAAAAGGCGGATATTCCCTTTGGATGCTTGTTGATCCATGAGCGAAGCTCTTCCTTATTAGGGGGGTCGCTCTTCAAGTCAACATACTCGTAGTCGACTC
>JAAYOV010000016.1 GCA_012520095.1 Tissierellia bacterium
CATTGCCATGATCGGCGGCGGAATTAATCTATCTGCGGGCATTTTAGGGCTTCGGTATATTAAAGACCCGAAAAATGGGGGGATGCTGATCACTTTAGGGAGCTTGTCACTGGCAATTTCCGTCGTCTCGTTTGCATTCAACTTTTTTACGGATGAAGAATTCAGTATATTGGCAGGCTTGTCAGGTCTCATCCTGCCTGTTCTCTTTCTGAGAGAGGTTTCACGAGCGAGAAGGGAATCGGAAGCTCAATAAGGATATCATCCGATATGCATTGTTCAAATAATGAAAGAGTACTCCTTCGTGGCAAATGAAATACACCCGACAGCCTCATAGAAAACGGTCGGGTGCCGATAGATACTTACAGCCGGGTAAACAGTCTCTCTTTTACTTCTATTATTTTTTTCAGCCGATTTGTCGTATAGAGAATGCCGACGATCATCACGGCTGTTACGCCGCCGTCGCTGAGACCTTGAATAAAAGCGGCAAAGTTCCGCCAAAACCCCTCTTCTACGATATCGATTCTTTGGAGGATGAGATTGGCGACGGAGATAACTAAACCGAAGGTAAATAACATTCTCCATCTGCTAAAAAATTGCTTGCTTTCTTCCTGGTTATATTCCGCCACTTTCAAAATCGTGCTTTCTGTTTCCTTTTCCATTCTTTGATCCTTCCTTTCTCCGTCGAGAATCTCTCTGAGATCGACAGCATAAAAATCAGAAAGTTCGATCAGGATCGCAATGTCGGGTAAATTCGATCCCGTTTCCCAACGAGAAACGGTTCTGTTGGAAACATCCATATGTTCCGCCAGTTCTTCCTGTGTCATATTTTTTTCGTTCCTCAATTTCTTCAAGAACTTACCGATTTTTTGTGTATCCATGATCTGACCTCCTGTTGGATCAAGAATAGAATATATCTGTTCTAAATAACACGACATAAAATGAGAAAAGTCGGATAAGGTATAAGTAGACACGGCATGTCCGGGCATTCGATTACAGGGAGCCGGGGAAGATATGTTTAGTTAAACAGGTGATCTTTTTTCATTGACGATGATATTGTGACTATTGATGCTGAGACAGGAAATCATTGAGAGCCTGATCGATCTCTTCAGCGTATCCTGTCATCATATGTCCACCGTCCGGAAAAGAGATAAGCGTAAGATCAGCAAAGCGATGCTGAGCGTTTTTTACTTTCTCAAAACTTGCGATGGGGTCATCTTCTGAATGCAGGATTAAAACCGGCACCTTCAACGTTTCTATCGGATACTGATCAAAATTCCTCTCCATATCGGGATTTGTCTGTTTGCCGTCCATGATTACTCCGGCCTTTCTTTCTGCAATGGGCTGGATCGCTTCTACAGTTGACGGTGACATACCCATAAGTGAAGGCATGAGGGGACTGATCAAATACATGGCATAGTCGCTCAACAGCGGCTCCGGCGGTGCCTGATACTCAAGAAATGCCTCCGGTTTTTCAGGAACCGGCATCGCGGAGCAAAACAAGATTAATCCCTTGACACGCTCCGGGTAATCTAGGGCAAAGCGGATGGCGGGAGTCCCTCCGGCTGATGTTCCTAGAACAAAGACGCGGTCGATCTCCAAACGGTCGAGCAGCTCGTTGAAGGCGGCGGCTTGTTCTCCCGGTGTTCCTTCGCCTTTTACGTCGGAACCGAGATAGCCAAAACGCGATGGTGCCAACAGGCGGTTTACACAGGCCCTGTTTTGAACATTGTCATAAGCCTGATCGTATCCTCCGAAAATGCCGTGGACAGATAAGATGACTTCGCCTTCTCCTTTATCTATATATGCCATCGATCCATAGGACAGCTCCGCCGTCTTTACTTCATATGAATCCAGTTTTTCTCGGGCTTTGCGAAGTCCTCGAGTACAGCGTATCCCCTGTATCATGGAATAGAGGACAATCGTCATGAATAAAGTATATAAGAGCCATTTCATTTTTTTGCCTGTATTTTTCTTGTTTTTCATTTGAGTTTTATCCATTGCCGCAAGTCTATGTAACCCCGAGTATTTCCGTTATTAGCCGGAAGAATCGACAGTAATCTTCTTTTACATTCAGATCCATCCCTAAGAGTTCGCTACTGATTGGGCGATTTAAAAAGGCGGATTGAATGGTGGATAGAAGCAGAAAGGCTTTCATTTTCCTGATCTCTTCCGGTTCTTCATTCGACATGGCCTTGAAGATGGCTCTATGGCTCACAGATGAATTGCTCTGAGCGTTTGGATGCGCAAGATCAGAGAGGATGGAAATTTTAGCGATCTGAGGATGATGTATTAAAAAGGTAAAGACGCTCCCGGTAAAAGATGCGATGTCCGATTTTTTATTTTTTCCGGAAGCGTTTCCATCCTTTGAGGTGTCGGATTGGGAAAAGGTTTCCATGACATGAGAGATGATCCGCTGCACGCAAATCTCAATCAGGTTCTGCTTTGTGCCGAAATGGTAGTTGATCAGTCCGACGGCAACATCGGCTTCTTGAGCGATGGCGCGCAACGTAATGTTCTCCACGAAACCGTCTGAGTTCTCAATTAATGAAACGGTTGCACGGATGATTCTTTCTTTTACGTCTGTGGGATGAATAAGAACATCTTCCATATGCGATCTCCTTTGTTGAACAACGTTCAACATGATGATACTGAACGCTGTTCAAAATGTCAAGACATCTCCACAATGATAAACACGACATCGCTTAAAATGGGTATCATAAAATAGCGATGTCCGGCACGTATACAAGTGGATGAATATAGGAGTTTAGATGATGAAGGAGCGTATATATGAGACGGCATCCGGCGGAATTCATTACTGGATACGCGTGAACGATGCGGATAGGGTAACGCTGGTCTTTTTGCCGGGGTTGACGGCAGATCACAGATTGTTTGAAAAGCAAATTGAATACTTCAGGGATAAATATAATGTCTTCGTGTGGGATGCACCCGCACATGCCGCTTCATGGCCATTTACATTCGATTTTGATCTGATGGATAAGGCAAGATGGTTACAAGAAATACTTGAACAAGAAAAAATAACCATACCTGTCATTGTGGGTCAATCCATGGGCGGTTATGTAGGACAAGCCTTTGCACAACTGTATCCTGATAAAATCAAAGGTTTTATTTCGATTGATTCCGCTCCGCTGCAAAAAGATTATATGACGCGAATGGAGCTTTGGCTCTTAAAAAGAATGGAGACGATTTACCTGTGTTACCCATGGAAACAATTGCTAAAGTCAGGAACACGTGGAGTCGCTACATCTGAATACGGCAGGAAACGGATGTACGAGATGATGATGGTATATGACGGAGATAGAAAGAGATATTATCGGATAGCCGGGCATGGGTTTAAAATGATTGCCGAGGCAGTCGAAAGAGATTTGCCCTACACGTTGGCATGTCCTGCTATGTTGATTTGTGGAGAGAAAGACAAGGTCGGCTCGACCATCAGATATAATAAAGAGTGGCATAAGCGCACGAATATCCCGATTGAATGGATAAAAAACGCTGGCCACAATGCAAACACGGACAAACCGGAGATTGTGAATCGATTGATTGACACGTTTATTATGACCTATCATCCTTAGTGTGATAGGTTTTTTGTAAACAACACACAAAAGCTCAGCGCGTGAGCTGATTGACAGGGAGATGTTTGATACACTTCTTTAAGAATGTGTTGAGATAATTTGCGAGCCGGTTCATATCATCAATAGATAATGTGTCAGAAAAAGCGAAAGTGGC